>CAZFVB010000022.1:0-24413 GCA_964522375.1 uncultured Chloroflexota bacterium | reverse complement strand
GTTCCAGACCATCAAGAGCCGACTCATGGACGACCTGCTCCTGGAACCCCTAGCACCGGTGGATGGGCATCTCGAGATCCCGGAACGTCCGGGCCTCGGCGTTGAACTGAATGAGGACGCGGTAGCAAACCGATTCCAGCGCATCGACGGCGACATCCTGCTCGGACTGTAAGCCGACCGGGCCTACATCGCGACCCAGGTCGCACCATTCTGCGAGGACTCCACCGCCCGATAGATGAACTGCATGCCCCGCTGGCCGTCATAGACCGTCGGAAAGTCATACTCCGCAGTCGCCATCGGCTCACCATCTATGTGCCGCCGGATAGCCGCCACCGCGCCGACATAGATCTGCGCAAACGCCTCAAGATAGCCCTCGGGATGTCCCGGAGGGATACGACCGGCCGCAGCAGCCGTCGCGTCCAGATAGCCCTGGGCCCGGGTATAGGTCTGCCGGGGTTCGCCGTATCGCCAGACATCCAGATGGTTCGGTGTCTCCTGGGCCCATCGGATCGCCCCCTGTTCGGCATAGACGCGCAGGGTGAACCCATTTTCCTCACCGGTCGAAATCTGACTGGCCGTCAGCAGACCTTTGCCACCGCCCTCAAAGCGCATTAACGCGTTGACGTCTTCGTCCAGTTCGCGGTCCGGCAGAAACGTACTCAGGTCAGCACAGATCTCACGCACAGGGTCCCCGGTTACATACTCCATCAGGTTCAGCGCATGGGTACCGACATCCCCCATGGTCCCGCCGATCCCGGACTGGGCGGGGTCAACACGCCATTCGGCCTGCTTCATCCCGAGTTTTTCGTGGGGCACCATCAGAAAATCCTGTAAGTACTCAACAATGACCTTACGGACCTGTCCCATCTCGCCGGACCGGAACATCGCCCGCGCCTGCCGGATCATCGGATGGCCGGTGTAGTTGTGGGTCAGGGCGAACACCAAACCGGATGCTTCGACCATCTCCACCAGACGGTTGGCCTCATCGAGGGTGTACGTCATGGGCTTATCGCACACCACATGGATACCCGCATCCAGGAAAGCGCGACTAATATCGAAATGCGACACATTCGGGGTCACGATGCTGACAAAGTCGATCCGGCGATCCTCGGGCAACCTGGCCTCGGCCTCGGCCATCTCGGTATAGGAGTCGTAGACCCGGTCCGGAGACAAATAGAGTTCCGTCCCGGTCGTCCGGTTGTTGTCAGCATCACGTGAGAACACCCCGGCCACCAATTCCACCTGCTGATCGAGCGTGGCCACCATCCGGTGGACCGCACCAATAAATGCGCCCTGGCCACCGCCGACCATGCCCATCCGCAGCTTACGTTTCCATGCATCCATTGTGGCGTCCTTTCTAGGGTGTCAGGCCATGGCCAACTATCAGGAAAGTCCCAGCAGGCGCCGGTTGCTCTCAGGATCGGTTTCCCCACCGGCAAAATCGTCGAAGGCAACATCGGCGACGTCGATCAAATGCCGGGAAATAAACGGCGCGCCTTCAGCGGCACCCTGTTCCGGGCTCTTCACACAGCACTCCCACTCCAACACCGCCCAACTCCGATAACCGGCTTCACTCAACAGGGTAAAAACACCCGTGAAATCCACCTGGCCGTCGCCCAGCGATCGGAACCGACCGGCACGACCGGCCCACGACTGGTAGCCGCCGTATACCCCGACCCGGCCATCAGGGCGGAACTCGGCATCTTTGACATGGAACGCCGTGATCCGGTCACCATATCGTCGGATGAAGTCGAGGTAATCGAGCTGCTGGAGCAGAAAGTGGCTGGGGTCATAGTTGATACAGACCGCCGGGTGCCCATCGGTCGCATCGAGAAACATCTCAAAGGTCGCCCCGTCATATAGATCAGATCCCGGGTGCAGCTCGTAGGCGAACGTACATCCGTGATCACGGGCCATATCCAGCAACGGTCGCCAGCGCGTGGCCAGCTCCTCAAAGGCCGCCTCAATCACACCCGCCGGGCGCTGCGGCCACGGATAAATCATGTGCCACGCCAACCCGCCCGAAAACGACGGAATCGCAGACAGCCCAAGATTGGCCGATGCCCGAATGGCCTTCGTGAGCTGATCGGCAGCCCAGGCCGTGCGTTCGGCACCCTGTAAACCAGCAGGATGAAACGCCTCAAAACCGGCTTCATAGGCCGGATGCATCGCCAGGACCTGACCCTGCAGATGGGTGGCGAGTTCGGTCACCTGGAGCCCAAGCTCGGCAAGCCGTCCTCGATACTCATCACAATAGGCCGCCGACTCGGCCGCCTGATCCAGATCAATCGTCCTCGGGTCCCAGGCCGGAATCTGGACGCCTTTGTAGCCGAGATCTGCTACCCATCCTCCAATGTTTTCGAGTGTGTCATAGGGCCGCTCATCGCGCATGAACTGCGCCAGCAGAACGGCCGGTCCCTTCATCGACGCCATAAGATCTCTCCTCGAGCCCGTCAAACGCAGTGTGTATGTAGCCGCCAAACCCGGCAAGCCCGGACATCAGCACACATGCGCACCGCTGTGATCCGGAGAATCCTTACGCCCCCACCACCGCCAGCGTCCCCAGGGATCCGATCGCATCATGACGATGATCGTCGGCTATAAGAAACAGGAGGTTTGGCGGCATAACTCGTCGTCCGAAACACTGACTGGCCCGGCCTGGCTGGGGAGTTCAGTGCTCGTCGGATTGTCGACCAGACGTCACAATAACGGCGACACACCGCTGACCGCCATGGAACGGGACCCCTTGTGAGTTCATCACACACTCGCCATATCGGCTCGTTCACCCCGTCGACCAACCGTGACAGGGTTTCCTCCATCTTGCTACAGCCGCCCGACCCGCATGCGCTGCTCGTGCTGGGCCATGGTGCCGGCACGCGTCTCGATCACCCGTTCATGCACAGCATGGCTGATGCCCTCGGCGTGGAAGGGGTGGCCACATTCCGATACAACTACCCGTACTCAGAAGCTGGCCGCGGAGGCATGGACGCTGAGCGCGTACGACTGGACACCGTATGTGCCGCAATCGATGCCGCGACATCTGCAGCCCCTGATCTTCCAAGATTCGCTGGCGGCCACTCCATGAGCGGGCGAATGACGACCCTGGCCGCGGCCCAGGGACTCATCGAACACTTACACGGACTTGTCGCCTTCGCATTTCCGCTACATCGTGCCGGTCATCCGGACGACACACGGGCTGACCACCTGATCAACGTAGCGTTTCCGATCCTGTTTGTATCAGGTGCTCGTGATCGCCTCGCCGACACCAACTTGTTAAAAGACACGATCGCCTCGCTGAATCCACCAACCGCTCTGGAGTTAATCAAAGATGCTGACCACGGCTTCCAGGTACCGAAACGATCCGGACGAACCCATCAGGACATCGTAAAAGAAGTCGCCCGGATCACCGCTGACTGGACATCAGCTCAAACGACGTGAGAATCACCGATAGCGTCAACTGCCCCGGTTCTTCCCGACTGAGCTACTCGACGGCCGCACCATTTGATTCCGTGTCGGTATCCAGGCCCACCTCCGACCAACTCTGGCCTTCAGTCGCAATCAGCCCCGTCGCCAGATAAATCACGCGTTCAGCAACGTTCGTCGCTCGATCAGCCACACGCTCAAGGTTATGGGACACCCACATCAACAGGGTAGCCCGCTCAATATTTCGGGGATCCTGAAGCATGTATGTGACGAGTTCTCGAAACACCTGTTCATTCAACTGGTCAACCTGATCATCGTCCTGCCAGACCTGTCGAGCGATTGCATCGTCACGCGTGTTCAGCGCGGTGAGGCTACGGCGCAGCATATCGACCGAAATTTCGGCCATCCGTGGAATGTCTATGAGCGGCTTAAGTGGCGGCTCATCTCCCATCCGAACACTAATCTTTGCAATCCCCTCAGCATAATCACCAATTCGCTCAAGCTCTGACGCAACCTGCAACCCGGTGATAATCATTCGAAGATCACCTGCCATGGGCTGTTGGCGGGCAATCACGTCAATACAAAATTCTTCAAGTTCATGTTGCCGAACATCAATCTCGTCATCGTCAGCAATGACCTGACGTGCCAGTTCAATGTTCCGGTCACTGAGGGATTGGACAGACCGGTGAATCGTCTTTTCCACGAGACTCCCGATCAACAGCACTTCGTCCTGAATGTGCTTCAGTTGCTCCTCAAAGTCAGCTCGCGGTGGCATTGGCAATCTCCTTCCTTATCCAAATCGTCCGGTGATGTAGGACTCGGTGCGATCGTCTGAAGGGGTGGTAAAGATACGTTGGGTTTCGTCATGTTCCACCAGCACGCCAGCCCCGGCCTCGCCCAATGTGAAAAAGGCAGTCCGGTCAGACACACGAGCGGCTTGCTGCATGTTGTGCGTCACAATCACGATCGATAAATCCTCACGCAGTTCACGCATTAAATCCTCAATGCGCGTCGTGGCTATCGGATCCAGCGCCGAACATGGTTCGTCCATCAGTAACACCTCAGGCTCAACCGCAAGCGCCCTGGCAATGCACAGCCGCTGCTGCTGCCCTCCAGATAACGCGAGCCCACTCTTCTTCAGATCATCCTTCACTTCATCCCATAACGCCGCCCGCCGTAAGGATGTCTCCACAATTTCGTCCATCGAACCCTGGTATCGATTCACTCGAGGGCCGTATGCCACGTTGTCATATATTGACTTCGGAAAGGGATTGGGCTTTTGAAACACCATCCCGATCCGTCGGCGAATTTCCACTGGATCAACCGAACGATCGTTGACGTTTGTACCGCGGAAGAACACATCTCCCTTAATTCGCGTACCCGGGATTAGTTCATTCATGCGATTGAAACACCGAAGGTACGTGCTCTTGCCGCAGCCGGACGGCCCGATAATGGCCGTGATCTTACGATCGGGTATTTCGATATTCACGTCCTCAATAGCCAAGACGTCGCCATACCAAAAATTCAGGTGGCGCGTCTCCAGAATCGCCTCTCCATAGCCGCCATCGACATCGGCAGCATCCCTCGCTTGCTCGCCAACTCGCACATTGATCACTGGAGCCTCCTCTGCATCCGATACCTCAAGAACACCGCCAATGAATTTGCAATGAGCAACACCAGCAGCAGAACACAGATCCCACCGGCCGCAAGATACTTGAAATCCTTCTGGGGGAGCGACACCCAGTTAAAAATCTGAATGGGCAAGACCGTAAACATATCCATGGGGCCCTCAGGATCAAAAGCGATATATGTCAGGGCCCCAATGGTTATTAGAGGGGCCGTCTCGCCGACCGCCCGAGCCAACGCAAGTATCGTGCCCGTCAAGATTCCACCCGCCGCAGCCGGTACCACCGTACGTCGAACCATTTGCCATCGGGTGGCTCCAAGAGCAAAGGCTCCTTCCCGCAATGAATCAGGCACCGCCCGGATAGCCTCTCGTGAGGCGACGATGATTAAGGGCAAAATCAGCAACGACATTGTCATGGATCCGGCGAGAATGCTCCGGCCCAACGAGAACCACCGAACAAACAGACCCAAACCAAGCAAGCCATACACCACACTCGGCACGCCGGCTAGATTCGCGATATTTAACTGGATGAAACGAGTCATCCAATTTGCAGGCGCATATTCCTCGAGGTAAATAGCGGCCCCCACACCAATAGGAAACGCCAAGATTGCCGTCAAGCCAAGCATCCAGAGTGTGCCCAATAAGGCCGATCGAAGCCCGGCCTGTTCGGGAAACCTGGACGGATAACTCGTGAGGAAATGTCCATCGACCTGATTGGCTCCGTCAGCAAAAACATCGATGAGCAACACCGCAAGCATTGCGATGCCGAGAACGGTCGACCCAATGGTGAGCACATAAAACAACACGCCGAAGACTCGGCGACGTGTCCGCGCCTGTCCGTCGCCACTGGTCCTCATCACCGTAGGATCACTGACCGTCACTCGTATGCCTCTCGATACCGACGAACCAACAAATCACTCAGGACATTCATGATGAAGGTCAGCACGAACAACAACGTTCCCACGGCGAAAATCGTCCGGTACTCAATCGTGTCTTGCTGGGTATCGCCCAGGCTCACCTGGACGATGTAGGCCGTCATCGTCTCCATGGACGACAGCAGGTCGAACCCCATCTTGGGCTGCAGGCCAGCGGCAATTGCCACAATCATGGTTTCGCCAATAGCTCTCGAGATCGACAGGATGATCGCCGCGAGAATTCCTGATAGCGCGCCAGGAACAACAACTCTGGAAACAACTTCCAGCTTGGTTGCCCCAAGCGCATAGGCGCCCTGGCGGAGGTCTCGAGGCACAGCACGAATCGCATCCTCGCTGATCGACGCCATCATGGGCAGAATCATAAATCCCATCACAATCCCGGCACTGGCCACATTGAAGATTTGGGTTTGGGGAAATATCCCCCGCAGAATTGGCGTCACAAACTGTAGGGCAAAGTATCCGTACACAACGGTCGGAACCCCGGCCAACACTTCAAGAACCGGTTTCACCAGGCTACGGACTCGACCTGGCGCATACTCACTGAGGAATATCGCCGTCAACAGACCCAGTGGTACCGCAACCACAATGGCCACGAACGCTACGGCTATCGTTCCGTTCACCAACGGCAAGACCCCGAAATGCTGGGACGCGAAAAGCGGGGTCCAGCGGGTACCCGTTAGAAAATCAAGAATCGGGACCTCACCAAAAAACTGAATGGTCTCGCCCAACAGGGTGATCACAATTCCCGTGGTCGCGAGCACTGAGACGGCTGCACACGTAAACAACACCCAGTGAACCGTCCGTTCAACCAGTACACGCTGGCGCCGTGAGCCACCCCATCCGGCTGATTTCGGAGGGTTTTCAGCGCTCTTCACATCGAGCTTCGGCGGTGATCCCACATTGACGCCTATGTTGCCGTTTCGTCGTAATTCAGACGAACCCAAATGTTCAGCAAGCCTCTTCGGCTGCCGGCCGTACGCCGGCAAACCGAAGAGGACGAAAGCTCACACGCGATGGGCAGGTGGGAGGGGAGTTCAAACCCGTTACACGGTGGAGCGTAGATAATGTTTAGGCCCCTGCTTCCCACGCTGCAAGAACCGAGTTCGGCGTAGAGGACGTACCCTCGAGGGCCGTAATCGTGCCGGTCCGTCGGCTTTGGAATCGCTCGAGTGCCATCGTGTACATCTTGTCCGGTAGCTGCACATAGCCGACCGAACCGACCAGGCTCGCTGCATTGTTGAGGTAAAAGTCCACAAACGTCTGAACTTCCGGGCGTTCGGCCGAGACCGTACTGACGTAGATAGAGATAACGCGTGATAAAGGCGAGTACGAACCATTGAGCACATTCGCTTCCGACGGAAAAACTGGACCGTTACCGCCATCGACCTTCAAGGCCTTAAGCACGTCCTTGTTCTGCTCGTAGTACGCCAGACCAAAAAACCCAATCGCGTTTACGTCGCCAGACACACCCTGAACGAGCACATTGTCATCCTCGCTCGGCGTGAAGTCGCCGCGACTGGCGCCCTCGGCTCCGCTGATCTTCTTGGTGAAGTAGTCATACGTACCTGAGTCAGTACCGGGGCCATACATAACCATCTTTTCTCCAGGAAGCCCAGCACGAACCTGGTCCCAATTCACAACCTTATCTTCGGCTTCCGGCGCCCACATCGTCTTCAGCTCTTCAACGGTGATTGAGTCACCAATGGCCGTGTTCTTTGGATTCACAACCACGGCGATACCGTCAATGGCAACTGGAAGCTCGATGAACCCAATCCCGTTCTCAGCACATATCGCCTGTTCTTTAGACCTTATAAACCGGGAAGCGTTCGAAATATCGGTCTCCTTGACACAAAATTTCTTGAACCCACCTCCGGTTCCAGAAATGCCCACTGGCACTCGTACATCTGGAAACTTCTTTTGAAATTCTTCCGCAACCGCAGCCGTAATCGGACCAACGGTGCTTGATCCGTCGACCAGAATCGTTCCGGCCATCGGACCTGAGGGCGGGGTCACCTCAACAATCTTCTCGGCCACGGTTTCGACCGAAACTTCATTCGTCGCGACCTGAGCGTCACCACACGCGGCCAGCACAGCAGTACCCCCCACAGCCACCGCTCCAACTCCGGCAACTCGTAGGGCCTGTCGGCGACTTATTTCACTCACTGAATCTCCTTCCCGACGGGCTATCAAAACATACCGTGCAGTCACTTTTGACCGGTGCAAATGTATGAAGATCACGTCAACACTCAAGACACTGCGTTAAACAGGAGTTAAACGTTTCTTAAAAGTTGATTGAACGGATAGGCCTATAAGGAAGGTCTTGGTGGACGCATCCTCGTGAACATTTGAATCAAGGACGCTCCGCACCATCGTGGGCCTCGTGTAAGGGCAACGCCAAAGCAAACGTGGACCCCTGACCCCGACCAGGAGACTCAACCCAAATGCGGCCTCCATGCTGACGGACCGTATGTCGGGCAATGGCAAGTCCCAGTCCGGATCCGGAACTGCTCCGAGATGCATCCGTCTTGTAGAACCGCTCAAAAACACGGTCACGCTCACTGCGGTTCAGGCCCTCACCGGTGTCAACGACGCGCACAACGGCGTCTCGATCCATCCGTTCGATCATCACCGAGATCGTTCCGGCCGGCGGCGTGAACTTAATTGCATTGTGGACCAAGCTCATCACCACCCGACCCACTCGGTCGGTGTCCGCCTCAACCAGCAGAACTTGCGACGACCGGACAATCTCAAGCTGTATCTCATTACGTGTCGCCTGCGGCCGCAGGCGTTCTGCCGCAGCCCCAACAACCGCGTTCAAATCCACCTGTTCCAATGCGAGATCTGCCATGCCGGATTCAATCCTGGCGAGATCCAGCAGCTCACTAATAATCTGGCCTAGTCGGTCCGTTTCAACAACGATTCGCCGAAGAAATTCAGCACGGGCCTGCGGATCATCGGCCGCGCCTGCCTCCAACGTCTCTACCATGGCACGAAGCACCGTGACTGGTGTTCGCAATTCGTGCGACACATTGGCAACGAAATCACGCCGGATAGTTTCTGCTTGTCGTAACGCGGTTAGGTCACGGAGTAAGACCAGGCGCTGCCGATCATCCGGGCGACCTAACGGGACTACGACCCCATGGACCTCCCTATTTGTCGCATCGATGGTGAATAAACGACTCGCAGATCGATCTCGATTTGCAGCTTCTTGAATCAATTCAACCAGATCGATGTCTCGTAATGCGTTGGCAAGGCTTACCGAACCTTCCAGCCTCGGGATCACGTCAAGCAACTCTCCAGCTGCACGATTAACAAGACTCACCGTGTCATCAGAATCCACGATCACAACACCATCCGTCATCGACTCAAGTACCGCCTCAAGACGCGCATGTTCACGCTCCAACGAGTCCAAATCTTTATAAAACACCGCGGTAAAGTCGGCCAAACCCTGGCCAAGCGCCCGGGACTCTGGTCCACCAACCATCGGAACGGTATGCCTTTGACCCCGTGTTGTAAGAGTGCGAATCATTCGTTCCATGGACCTTAGAGCTCGAACATCACGCGTGACCACAACCGCAGCTAGCGCACTCGAAACAGCGGCTCCCAGCATTGACATCGCCACAAACGGAAAAACAAGCACTTCACGTCCAGCTGGATCAATCCGACCACCAACAACAAGACCGATGAAAACGCTACATACGATAAACCCGACAAATGCAGCGATCCCTACGCGGGACCGCAAGCCACCACTCAACCACATCACCCCACAAACCGATACCCGACACCACGGACCGTCTCGATCCGGGTCGGGTTCGAGGGATCAGATTCAATCTTCCGTCGCAGGCCACGAATATGGACGGGGACGGTACGGGTGTCGCCGGGATACGCATATCCCCACACATGCTCGAGAAGCTGGGTCGCGGAATAGACGCGTTCACGGTTCCGCATCAGAAAATCCAGCAGGTCAAACTCCTTCGGCTTAAGCCGGATGGACTTCTCCTTCAACGTCACCTGACGAGTCTCACGCGAGATACTAAGGCCGCCGAACTCAATCCTGTCGCGAGTCGGCCCATCTGCCTGGTTCATTTCCTGAAGGAGCAACTCCCGTCGCCGGAGCATCGCCTTGACCCGCGCGACCAATTCGCGCATTGAGAACGGCTTCGTCATGTAGTCGTCAGCTCCAATTTCGAGACCCACCACACGATCGATCTCCTCGTCTCGAGCTGTAAGCATTAAGATTGGGATCGCGCTCGTCCGGCGAATTTGCCGACAGACCTCAAATCCATCCATTCCCGGAAGCATGAGGTCCAGCACGACTAAATCTGGTTGGGTCGCCTCCGCAACCTCCAGCGCCCGCTCCCCATCGGTGACTGCTTCCACCTGATAACCCTCGCGACGCAGGTTGTACGCGATCGTCGTCGTGAGGGCTTCCTCATCATCAACGACCAAAACTCGGAACATGTCGACGCTTCCATTACCAGACTGAGCAGTAGCGATCCAACGCCTACCTCAATATACGCACCATCGGCTCAGGTCACGACACTAATTTATGGCGTCGTGACCTGACACAACGCCCATATACCAAGCAGACTGCGGCAGGATTAGCACAATCGCCTTTGGGAGGCACTTCCTATGACAGCCACCTTCGACGGCCGGGTCGCTCTTGTAACCGGAGCAGCTCGGGGAATGGGGCTTGCAACCGCTGAACGTCTGCTTGCTCTAGGAGCCCGTGTCGCGGTCAATGACGTTTCACGTGATCAGATCGAATCAGTCGCCGCCAAGCTCGGGTCTAATGCGCTGGCCGTCGCTGCAGACATCACGGACCGTGCGGCGGTCGATGCCATGGTGACGAAGATCACCGACCATTTCGAAAAGATCGATGTCCTCATCAACAACGCCGGAATCGTGGCTCCGACGGCATTCGAAGACATTGCCGAAGACGAGTGGCGGCGCGTACTGGACGTAAATGTGAACGGCACCTTCTTTTGTTCACAGGCCGTGGCCCCAGCGATGAAGGCCAATGGCTACGGACGCATTGTCAACTTCTCGTCCACAGCAGGAAAAAATGTCAGCACGGTCGGCGGAGCTTCCTACACGACCTCAAAAGCGGCCGTTCTTGGTCTTACCAGAGCTTCGGCCAAGGAACTCGCGCCCCATAACATCACCGTAAATGCCGTGTGCCCGGGAATGATCGACACCGACATGCTACGGGTCGCCTGGTCTGAAGACCGGATTCAAGGCTACATCCCTTCCATTCCGCTAGGGCGCATGGGAAAACCAACCGAGGTCGCGGACCTTGTTTGCTTTCTCGCATCGGACGAAGCCGCGTACATCACTGGGGCAGCAGTCGACATCACGGGTGGAGAACTTATGGTCTAGGGTGACGTATCCATGCCAATAGGACATTCGAGCCTAGATGTCGCACACCGACCGAGAGCAGCCACATGATCCATGTCCGGCAATACGCCAACGCTGTGATGCCTCGTGTTACGTCGGATCTGCACCAACCTTGACAAGCTGCTTGCCAAAGTTTTCCCCCCGTAAAACTCTGATCAGCGCCGCAGGTGCATGCTCAAGACCTTCGATAATGTCTTCCCGATACTTGAGTGCTCCCGAACGGACCCACCCGCCGAGTTGTTGCAAGGCTTCGTCAGCGCGTTCGGCATAATCAGAAACCAGCAACCCTTGCATACGCGCCCGGCGCGTGAGCAACGTCCGGGTTGGCCGCACTGCCAACTCTGGGGTCGGAAGGTTGTATTCAGAAATCATTCCGCAGATCGCGATACGGGCATGCAGATTGATGTGCTCAAGCACAACGTCAAGAATATGGCCACCGACATTGTCAAAATATACGTCGACACCATCGGGACACGTCGCCGATAGCTCCGCCCCCACGTCATCGATCGTCCGATCGATGACCGCCTCGTACCCGAGTTCACTCAGAGCATATTCACGCTTGGCGGCCGACCCGACAATACCAATGGCCCGACACCCTTTCAGCCGAGCGATTTGCCCAACAACACCGCCGACAGCACCTGACGCCGCGGATACAAGCACCGTCTCGTCAGGACGAGGACGACCAACGTCCAACAAGCCAAAGTACGCTGTTTGCCCGGGCATTCCTAAAATGCCTAAGGCCGTGGTTATTGGCGCGAGTTCGGGATAAACCACACGAAGATCATCTGGCTGCGCGATGGCGTATTGCTGCCAGCCAAGACGACTCTCCACAATGTCTCCGACCTTGAAACGTTCGCTCTTGGATTCCACGACCTCACCAATAATCCCGCCGACCATGACTTCACCGATAGCCACAGGCGCCGCATAGGACTTGGTCGCCCGTATGCGACCCCGCATATACGGATCAATCGAAAGATAAATTGTGCGTACCAGTACTTCGTTATCCCGAGGACCAGGAATTGGAGCTTCCGACAATTCGAAGTCTTCAACACGCGGTTCGGCCGAGGGGCGGTTTGCCAGGAGAACTCGGAGATTGGTTCCTGTCGGAGACGTCATGCTAAATCCCACCTCATAGCGCCGTGCATCAGCCAACAAGACATAGCACGTAGGCACAGCCGATTAGTTCCCTGCAGAACCGCTAGGAACATCCCCATATTCCCATCAAACTCGTTCCGTCGACCAGCATTGCCACGTCATGATGATTCACGCGAGTTAGGCTGGGACCACGAATTTCGGCTGTGCACTAATAGGAAGCCATCCTATGGCCAACGACCTAACTCTCTTTGTCGGTACCTATACGCGACAGGGATCCGCTGGCATATATACGGGATTGATGAACCCTGCCACCGGGGCTATCGATGTCCGACATATCACCACCGGGATCGAAAACCCCTCGTTTGTCGCCGTCGACCCAACGGGTGAACATCTGTACTCAGTCTGTGAAACAAGTGATCCAACAACTCACGGCGCAATTACAGCCTTTGAAATCAATGGCGATGGCTCGCTGCGGGAACTCAACCGACAATCCACTGGTGGGCCGGGTCCGTGCCATCTCGCCGTTGACGCCACCGACCAGCTAGTCATCGCGGCCAACTATAAAGGAGGGAGCGTCGCGATGATTCGGATTGAGCCCGACGGAAGCCTCGGCGATCGGTGCGACTTTATTCAGCACCACGGATCCTCGGTTCATCCTGACCGGCAAGATCAGCCGCATGCCCACTCGATTACGCTTAATGCGACAAATGACCGCGCCTACGTGTGTGATCTCGGCACGGATCGAATCGTCCAGTACCAGATCGACGCAGATGCCGGACGGCTCCACCATGCGGGCGATGTTGTGTCTCATCCGGGTGAAGGCCCTCGACATTTCGCATTCCACCCCACCAAGCCCTATGCCTACGTGATCAACGAGCTTGGATCGACGGTAGCCGCTTATGACGTCAATCCGAACGATGGGAATCTTAGCGAACGACAAATCCTCTCAACGCTCCCATCAGAATGGAACGGCGCAAACACGACAGCGGACATTCATGTCAGTCCCAACGGCCGATTCCTGTATGGATCGAATCGAGGCCACGACTCCATCGCCATATTTGCTATTGACCCGCCCAGCGGTCGGCTAGATGTCATTGGACATGAATCGAGTCGAGGACAGACACCGCGAAACTTTGCACTGAGCCCGGATGGAAACTTTTTACTTGCCGAAAATCAGGACTCGGGAACCATTCATACCTTCGCCATAGACCCGGACACCGGACTTCTCGACCACACCGGTCATATCGTTGATATTCCGGCACCCGTCTGCGTTGTTTTCAGGCCCTCAGCCGACCAGTAGCTATTGGTGGAATTGGCCATGAGCGCTGGCGACCGCGCACCAACCAATGGAGCAATTAAAGCGGTGTTAGACCCGACGCTCGTTGCTCAGTAGACAGTCACCGAAATTTTGACGGAGAACTGCGTTAACAAGGATTACAACCTGTTGAACCCGCCGGGTTCGCATGCTTGCTCTTATTCATACGGAATTCCCCGCTCTTTTTCTCGCCCCCGCTACCACCGCAACCAATCACCGTTGCGGCCAGGACCATGCTGAGCACGACTGTGGCCACAAAACGAGCCGCCACACGCGCTCGACACCCATATTCAACAGCAAACATGTTCACAAAACATCCTAGTTTGAGTTAGATCGCGCGAAGATTACTCCTTTAGCTACGATCCCCGCGAATAATTCGCGAACCTAACAGCATCCCCATCAAATTCGATAACTGATTCCATCAATGTGGCGTAAACCTGCTAGCGTGCACTCGGAGGTGGGTAGGGCCGGGTGGCTCTCGCGGTCTTCAAAACCGTCGTGGGGCGCTGGTCAGCGTCCTAGGTGGGTTCGACTCCCATGCACCTCCGCCGTCGGCCCAGACTCCTATTCAATATTTTGCACGTGGTTTGATTTACCGGCCGCCACCAACAACCGAGGCGTTCTTTTGACTCCGCCGGGGCGAGGTGTCACCCACAACAAGCCCTATCCCAATGGCCAAAATTCCAAACGCGCCTATCGCAATACCCGCACCCCCAAAACCCACCGTATCAATGAGCAGACCGAGCGCCACCGGCATCCCAACCGTCGCCACATCAGCGAAAAGTTGGTTCGTTCCAAGCGCCGCACCCAAACGATCCGAAGGTGCCCGATCAACAACCATCGTATAGACCATATGACTCGCGGCTGCCCCTATCGCATACACGAGGGCGAACCCGAGATACGGACCAAAGGTATCGGTCAAAGGCAAAAGCACGGCCGCGATCACCAGGCCAAACATGCCTGGAGCAAACACCGCCATACGACCGACACGATCTGACAGTCGACCCGACACCAGTGACAAAGGAAATCGCGCGGCGGCGGCGGCGGCGATCGCTACACCAATCAGCGCCGGATTGAGATGAAGGACCCTACTGCCAAATAACGGAAAGATTGTGGACTTAAATCCAAAGTTGGCGAGTGATGTCGCCGCCGTCATTAGATTGATGCCTAAGAGTAGATGCACGTTAAAGGCAAGTTTTTTCGACCGGGGTTGGACTCGGCGGGGAGCCTCTCCGGGCGTCCCGACCGCCCTAGCATCACGGACATACAAGGGCACCAAGACAAGTGTTCCAATGGTCGGAATAATCGTGATCAGCAACCCGATTCGCCAGCCCAAAACCGCAGACGCCAATCCAACCGTGAGCGGCGCCAGCAGTTCACCAACGGGATTCGCAGCATTGGCAACACCCATCATTCGACCCCGTTCATCGGGACGCGCACGTCGCCCGATGTAGGCCGTCGCAGCGAACAGTGTCAAGGTAACCCCCATGCCTTGAATCACGCGCCCTCCAACAAGCACGCTAAACGTGGGAGCGACCGTCGCCACCACACCTCCAATAACAGCAACAACAGCAGCCACGTAAAACATCGTCCGGGGATGGATACGATCAGCGAGCGTTCCGGCCGGAAGATCAAAGATCACGCGAGCAAATGCAAACCCGGCCGTAAGTACACCAAGGGCCGTAAATGAAACCGAAAAATCCGCCGCAATCTGACCAAGAATCGGGGCCAGCCCACCATTAGCAAAAGACCCGGCGGCCGAGATCACGGCCACGGCCAGGATGTCAGAAGCAATCCGTCTTTCGCTCACCAGGATCCTATTTCGGCTACCGCATTAGGCGCAGCATGCACGGTGACTACGAACAGGACCAGTGCGCAGACACCTCGTGAGGCATCATGAAATCAAAGACGAGGGCTAGAAATGCGACTTGGCCGGATCGCCCTCGATCGGCACCATCTCATAACGCACAACATCGGCCGGGGCATCCCGATGCTCCTGAGCCCGGGCACTAAACGCCGCCATATGAGGTGCAGCCGCATGCTCTTGTAACGCTGCTTCAGACGCCCATCGCTCAATCACCACGATCGCCTCTGGGTCGTCGATGCCTCGATGATACGTGTAGTGAAGGCAACCCGGCTCGTTATGGACGTTCGCCGCATTGGCTTGCATTTCCCGGATTAGTGCATCGGCATGACCCGGCTTGGGATGAATAGTCGCCACAACAGTAATCTCGGACATTACGAGCCTCACGAATCACTTCAGATAAACACGATCGTAGTGTACGGCCACGCACACAACTTATTGACTTGCAGTGCGCGCCTCAGGTGCCATTGAAAGCTCTCGCGTTTCGGCCGTGCGAACATCAACGACCGCCGGCTGGCCTTCATTGACCGCCCGAAGCGCTCTCTCAAACGCCGGTCGCACCTCACCAATGCCAGTCACCTGCTCCGCATGACATCCGAGAGCCGCCGCCACGCCTGCGTAATCACCATCGAGGCTTGATACCCCGAACTTTGCTATGGATTCGGGAATGTTGCGATCGTAACCACTGAATATGGCGTCATGCTTGATGACCGTCAGTATTGGAATGTTCTCTCGAACAGCCGTCTCCCAATCCAGCCCGGTGTAACCAACCGCACCATCACCCATCACATTTACGACCGTCTTGTCCGGATTCGCAATCTTTGCTCCCATTGCAAGCCCTAAAGAAAATCCGAGTTGCAACGAATGGCCCCACCCAAGATAGCTACACCGAATCGTGGACTCGTAAAACACGCTCTGGATATCTCGTGAGGCACCGGATTCGTGCGTGATCATCGTAGTGTCCGGATCCAGCAGGCTCCACAGTTCTCGAAACATTCGGTAAGCATTTATTGGCTCCCGCTCATCGGCAAATTGGGCTTCGTAGTCCGACAGCCAATTTGCCTTAATAGCCGCGATTGTGTTGGACGCATCGCGGCGCTCTGCCTCGCGTCCATCGCCAACACGACGCCGGAGCTCGTCAGCCAACTGACGCAGAAACAGCTTGGCGTCAGCATGAATGGGAAGTTGCGTCGGATAGCTCTTGTTCAAATCAATGGGGTCGTTGGTGACATGAATGATCGTCTTGCCCTCCGGAAGATCAGGCGTGAACGACATCTTGCTCAGACTCGTCCCTACAGCGAGTACGGTGTCAGACACCTCGAGATAATGCGCAACCATCGCCGTGCGAACATACGCGCCGACTCCAGCTGCCAGCTCATGCGTCTCGGGAAGAGCGCTCTTGCCCTGAAGAGTGGTCATGACAGGCACCCCAAGGAGTTCAGCCACCTCTTGCAGCTCTGCCGACGCTTCCGCATACAGCACACCCTGTCCAGCCCATATCATCGTAGAACCCGATCGCAACAACAGATCCGCCGCCTCAGCAACCGCACCGCTATCAGCCCCGGCCTTTGACGGACGAATCGGTTGATAATCCAGGGGCCCCTTAAATTCGGCATTGCACACGTCGACCGGCATTTCCAGCATCACGGGCCCGGGTCGCCCAGAACGCAAGGCTGTAAAGGCCATGCGTGCGCGCTGTTGGAGCTCGTCTACCGTTCGAACCGTCGCCGCATGCCGAGTTGTCGCCGCGTAGTTCTTAACACCCTCAAACGTTGGCGGGATGTCCGCCTTATCCATGCCCGGGTGACCAGGCACAAACAACATAGGGGTCGAATCGGTGTAGGAATGGGCGATAGCAGCAAACGCATTCTCGCTTCCGGCTGATTGCTGAACCGTCCACGTACCCAACTCACGACCATTGGTCGACCGGGAAACACCATCCGCCATATTTCCGGCAACCCGTTCCTGGCGTGCCAGGAGAATACGGAGGTCCGCACGCGCCATCGCTTCCATCACCGGTGTGTACGGGAAACAAAAAACCTGTTTCACTCCTTCAGCCTTCAGGATTTGCACTAAAGCATCAGCACCGGTCACGTAACGGCCCTTTCAACACAAAACCACACGACAGTGGCCACACATACGTACGTTGGCACGCCATCCGCCGATGGGCAAACAGACCAACGACGATCTATCCATCTACGCGTCACGTATGCTCGTGTCCGTGAACCTCAGAAGCCGATGGCGCCAGACGCTTGTAGCGTGCTCAATTGCATTCGTGGCAGTTGCGAGCGGTGCCATTGCTTTGATCCCCAACGTCCGTGCTGGCGGTGCCATTGTGGTCACAACCATCGTTGGTTTAGCGGCGTATCTCGCATTCCATGCACCCAATCCATCGGAAGCCCGTGGGCAGTCGATCCGTATTCTCATGCTCGCGAGCATGCTCGCGATTGGGGTCGGAATCGCCGGGTTTGCAGCCGGAATCACGCTGCTTGCGTTTACCTCGGTGTAGCTCTTGTAGCCGCGC
Organism: uncultured Chloroflexota bacterium; assembly: GCA_964522375.1. GTDB lineage: Bacteria > Chloroflexota > UBA11872 > UBA11872 > UBA11872 > UBA11872. The sequence continues at coordinate 6,233 of CAZFVB010000022.1, read as the reverse complement.
GTACGTCGCAAATACCGTCACCATCCCCACCGAACGCGTCGCCACGCTCGCTAGATGCAATAGCCCCTGAACTTCCCCTCACTTGGTGGACCAAAGCTGATGTGGAGCGACCGATCATCCGGCTGGGCGATCAATCCGGCAACGGTTGTAAATGGATCACCGGTATTCGCCCGACGACACACAGGTTCCGGACGTCCGGACTCATCACTGAGCAGCCGACGGCACACACTGACATCAATTGATCCGCTCTCACGCTCGAGCGCATGCTGCAATGCCTGTCGGCGACCCTCGGAAAAGGGAAGGGGCCGTTGCCGTTCTGTTGCTTCATATGGAAGCAGCGACTCATCCGTGCAGTTGTTTGCATGTGCATACACGCCGTCATCAATCGCCACAACAACCAAGCCTTCAGGCAAAATTTCGAGATTAAAAGCCCGTTCAGCATCAGCAACCAAGAAATTCCCCACCGCTGGTTGGTCCATCGCCTCAACACAGGCCACTGCCTCGGCCGCAGACCCTGCTTCGAGCATCGCTCGTCGCAATACCGGTGGAGCCATCCACGTTCGACCAGACTTTGCCCACAATGAATTCGCAAACACGGACACCCCGTGGCCGTTAATCCCTGTCCCACCGAGCTCGCCTGGAACCGAATGCATCAAGATCGTCGGCCCGGCGTCCGAACGTAGAAGAGTGACGACCATCCGATCCATATACATCTCGCCAAGATCTCGGTTCTGACCAGCCAGGCTGCGATGATCCACCGTAGCGGACCCGATAGCAGCAAACGAGGTGCAACCTTCGGGCATTGGAGGAGACCTGAGCCCGGGGCCTCCCGTACCGGATCCTGGACGGAGTTGTAACGCCAGCACCTCGTCAAACGTGAGGCCAGCGCCATGCGCAACCCCCTGCATTTCTTCGGTCCAATGTGACCCTATCAATTCGACACGAGACAGTTGCTCACGCGCCCATGCCAACGCTGCGTCCGGCGTCAGCCCATGAGCCCGTGCCGCATCAAGTGTTTCGGATAGTTGCAACCGAATAAGATCACCGAACATCTCACCATGCTGCGTACCGATGTCTCGAGGGGCGCCAACAAACTCAGCAAAGGGAAAATGGGAAGTCTCACTCGTCATCACATCACCCCCTTCATCCTGGTCCACCACCGTAGACATGCCGACCACCGGCCAAAAATTACAAGACGTCGCATCACGCTGTAGTTGGAATTCCGAGGCGGGTTTCGGGCCACCGGGGACATTGTGCAGCGACCACAGCCTCCTGCGCATCCCCATCAAGTTCACTAAAGCGATCAGCCGCATCAAAAATAAGCGGCAGCAAGCTTGTCTCCCCGGTCGAAGGAGCCGTATGCACCGGTTGCGATAACACCCACCACAACGCGCGATCGATTTCGGGCTGCTCGCGGTGCGGGTCATACCAGGGCGACAGATCTCGCTCGGCGTCTCCCCAGCCACCCCGGGCCAGCATCTTGATCACTTGAATGCCTACGTCACGTTCGTTGGCAACCCGCAACAGCACCTGTGCATCCCGGCGGTACTCAGCGTTAAGAAACAAAGCCGGGGTAAGGGGAAACATGATCGTGTCAAAATCAAAGCGATTCAGAGCTTCCTGTTGCACCCGAGGAACATCTGGACCATGACCGGTAATCCCGATATACCGGGTTAACCCTTGGTCACGCATCTGCACCAGTGCCTCCAACGCCCCGCCAGCCGCAGTAACCGCATCCAACTCCTCGAACGACGTCACCGCGTGCAACTGAAAAAGATCGAAGGTTTCTATTCCAAGCCGCTGCTGACACGAACGAATCGATTCCCATGCGTCGTCCCGCGCCCGCGCTGTTGTCTTCGCACCAATAAACCATTCGGCGTGCAGCCGAGGCATCCAGGTCGCCATACGATCCATAGCCCGTCCGTAGCTCGGTGCGATGTCAAGATGATTCACTCCGTGATCAACCGCCAATTGGACGGCAGCATCCACCTCAGCCTGAGATAGGTCCTCCCGACCGAGACCAGCCGCCCCAAGGGTGACCACCGAACTTGCATGAGCCACTCGGCCAAGCTTGCGTTTTTCCATCATGATCACGGGTCCTATCAAGTGATTGCATAGTCTATTTGGCAATGCCCCAACCACACACCCCCGGGGCCAACTTCCAGTTACCCACAGGCATCCCGAAAAACCCGAAGATGGTTCAACCCGAGAAACTTGCGGAGATCTGATTCGGACCAACCCCGTTCAGCCAGCCCCTGCGTAATGATGGGCACCTGCTTCGCATCCTGCAGCAGGTATGAGCCGCCATCGAAATCAGATCCAAAGCCGACGTGGTCTATGCCAGCAACATTCACCGCATGGTCAACATGATCCAGATAGCGAGCAACGGTCGGATCTTCCCACGCAACAAAATGATGAACCCAACTTACGCCTACCACCCCACCGTTGTCGGCGATGGCTTTGATCTGGTCGTCATGCAAGTTACGCCCATGCTCGTTCAGCACCCGACACGAGCTGTGACTGGCGATCACCGGGGCCCGAGTCTCCTCCATCGCATGCCAGAACGCCTGCACGCTGAGATGCGAGACATCTACAAGCATTCGCAGATCATTCATCGCACCAACGAGATCACGACCAAATGTGGTTAGACCTCCACCAGATTGGTGGGCCTGCTCACCATCACCCGCATATGTTCGAATCGAGTGGGTGAGGGTCATCGTCCTAACGCCGATCCGATACAGCATCGGCAAAACAAAGAGGCTTCGCTCCAGCGCCTCGGAATTTTCAACAGCGAGAACCGCCGCAAGCTTGCCGTTGGCCTTAGCAGTTTCAATGTCGGCAGCGCTTGTGGCCACCACGATATCAGCGTGATGCGCCTCCAACTCGGCCGCAAACCATCCGAAGCCGTCAAGAACGTAGGCCAGGTGGTTGCCTACCGCACGAGTGTTATCAATCGAAAAATATCCGACGTCTATGCCTCCAGTTCTCATCGCAGGAACATCCGATTGAATGGGCCCTTCCTGGTTGTCGACAGGACCTCGGAGGTATGTGATGAGACTTTCAGGCTGACTTCGAGCTTCTTGGGATAGGCCAGCAATACTCTGCCCGCCACGTCGTAACAACCCGACAATGGTGTCGTTATGCGAATCAATTACCAACGCATGCTGGTGTAATGCTTGCCAGTCATACTCGTCACCCATAGGAACTACATCCAATCGTCCGGACCAGGAATCATGTCACTCACCACCGAGGTCTATCCACTCACCAACCTGCTCAATTCGGCAAACCGCGAGCCGAGCAACCCAGCTTAGAGCCGACTGGCCACCGACCCAGGCAACTCAATTGACATCCCGCCATCAACGACCAATGAAGCCCCTGACACAAACGCCGCAAGATCAGACACCAGGAAAAGGACCGCGTTGGCAACATCCTGAGCTTCACCCCGCCTACGCACCGGATTTTGTCGGGCTTGCCAGGCGTCAGCTTCAGGGTCAGGATCCGACGCGGCGGCCTCGTGTTTAACATCCGTCATAATGCCGCCCGGAAGAATGCTATTGGCCCGAATGCCGTCAGGCCCGTAACCAACGGCAACGTTTCGCATCAAGCCGGGAATCGCGGCTTTTGCCGCCTCATATGGACCTTCATCCGCAGACGATTGGGTCGCATGCCCCGACGAAATCCCTACGATCGACCCCCCACCTCCGGCAATCATGTGAGGAATTGAATACTTACAGGCTAAGAAGTGGGACTTTAGAAGCACATCTTGACTCCGGTCCCAGTCAGCTTCCGTCACATCGACCAGCATCTCGTGTGGGTGCCATCTGGCGTTGTTCACCAGGGCATATAAATCACCAAAATGTTCGAGCGCAGTATCGACCATATGCTTGCAACCATCACTGGTCCCAACATCCACCGGGACGAAGCATGCTTGACCACCTGTCGACGTAATTTTCGCTTCTATCTGCCTCCCCCGCGCCTCATTAAGATCTGCCAAAACCACGCACATCCCGTGCGCGGCGAGCGTCTCGGCCGTGGTCCGGCCAATCCCTTGAGCTGCGCCCGTAACAATCGCTGTTCGTTCGCGAAGTTCATTAAAAACCATCATCACCATGCCAAACCACAGGGAAACGCCCGGTTGAGAGTTTACGCGGCACCCATTGAAGGTTAGCTTGCTATCCCTGATCTGATAGTAAAGACGTTTATGAGCACCTCGACACACATGCAATCACTTGTCTGCCCCGGCGACCATACGGTCGAATTGCGCGAAAAACCAATACCTCAACCAGGTCCGGAAGATGTACGTATCAGAATCCAGGCATCGGCTGTCTGTGGTAGTGATCTTCACAAGTACCGACAAAGCGCCGAGGAACGAGCAACGCACGGCTACGACCAGCTTACGCTCGGACACGAGGGTGCCGGGATCGTCGATGCGGTCGGGCCGGGGGTCCTTCACCCCAAAATTGGTGATCGGGTCGTGGCCTACCATCTCATCGGCTGCGGCGCATGCGAATACTGTCGCGCCGGGGAGCCAGGATTCTGTCGGGATATCGAAGGATTCAACTGGGTTCGGGACGGTGTAAATGCCGAGTATGTCGTGATACCGGCGCGTTATGCGCTACCCCTACCCGATGACTTTGATTTCGAGGAAGGTGCGCTCTTCGCGTGTAACGTCGGGACCGCCTACGGGGCAGCTCGAAAAGCCGGGGCCTCGGGTGATATGACATTGGCCGTCAGCGGGCTGGGGCCAGTCGGGCTGTATACGGTCATGATGGCCCGAGCGATGGGTGCACCGGTGATCGGGGTTGATGTGCAATCAAGTCGAATTGAGCTTGCTAACTCCATGGGCATTGACATGACGGTGAACCCCACGGAATCGGATGCCGTCGCGGCCATGCGGGATTTCGGTGGAGGAGATGGCGTGCATGCGTCAATCGACACATCCGGAAACACGCAGGCTCGTTCAGCCGCTATCGACGCGTTGAGGCCGCACGGCCGATTTGTCGAAGTGGGATTAGGCCATGAGACCGTCTATGCGCTAAGCACGCCCCTCAACATGCGTGAAATTACCCTGACCGGGTCATGGATTTTTAAGCTGTATGAGTGGGAAGACCTTCTCGATTTTGTTCGTCGGCACAAGTTGCCAATCAAGTCCGTGATCTCACACCGGTTCCCCATTCAGGACGCAGCAGATGCCTTCGGGCTAGCCGAGTCAGGAACCGCCGGCAAGCTCCTCTTCACGTGGCCAGCGGTTACGGCGTGAGCGATTCGTCCCCAACTCATTTACTATGCGTCGACTGCTGAATCATCCGGAGACATGTCATGGCTACTGTTGCATTTGTAACTGAGGCCAACGCGGCCCACCAAGCACCCTATCGCAACGCCATTCGGGATCTCGATCTTGTTGAGCACGCTGAACTACTGGATCCCGGTGGTTCAACATTCGAAGCCTCCATTAACACGATCGGTGACAAAGCTGGCGGCAAACACACAAGCGTCGATAGCCTGCTCCAGGCCGGCAAACCTGACATGGCGATTGTGACCATGATCGCCGCGCATGCACCCGATGTGATCAGACCACTGCTTGAAGCTGGTGTCCACGTGATGGCCGAGAAACCTTCATGTGTGCGGGCAGAGGATTTTGCAGAACTCGCCTCCCTCGCAGACAAGAATGGGGCGCACCTGATGTTGGCGCTGGCGAACCGACTCCGACCAGATGTCCAGCAAGCCCGAAGCATCATTGCTGATGGAGGCATCGGTAACCTCTACGCCTTGCGTGCTGTACAAGTTGATGACCAAACACGTATCCAGAAACGTCTCAACGATCCTGACTGGACGTTCCAGAAAAAGCTTGCCGGCGGCGGACATTTGAGTTGGCTTGGGATCCACCGTCTCGACATGCTCAGCTACCTCGCAGGTGAGGATATTGTTGAAGTTTCCGCAATGACCTCGGTAGCAGGGGGAGCACCTATCGATGTTGAGGACCTGGGTATCGTGACCATACGGTTTGCGAGCGGCGCGCTTGGCGCCCTCTTCAGCGGATATCTCATGGACCAGAAAGGCCACCGGGGTTGGACGGTCTATGGATCAAACGGCTGGGTCCGGGGACACGAAGCTGAAGTTGAGGCCCTAGAATGGCGGTCGGTTTCTTCTGAAATGCTCGGCTCAAACAACCGACGATATGAGTACAGCGGACAGCCCGGCGGCTACACCCCCTGGGTTGAACAAACATTACG
>CAZFVB010000021.1:0-25351 GCA_964522375.1 uncultured Chloroflexota bacterium | reverse complement strand
TGCAAATCGTAATTGCTAGCCCAACCCTAAACGAGTCTGGGAAGAATTGGACATCAACTTCCATTTGCGGACCAGCAGGAACAATGAATCCATTTATTGCACCGTTGGAAAGAGCTGTTTTCCGAGTTGTAGATTGGAACTTAGCTGTCCAACCCGGGTAATACATCGTCGCAAGGTTTAAAACTCTGGGGTTAGCGGACGCAGTTCTTCGCCGACCAGACCCAAGACGCTGCCGACAACGTAGTAGAAGAACAATAGGAAGTTCACAAATCTGCCCTCTTTGAGTTCCTTTAGGTCGCACACGAGGTAGCCTGTTGTAACGGAGCGGCACCTTTTTAGAATCGATCAGGGTGTATCGAAGCTCAAAAACAAAACAAAATGCTATTTGATTTCCAAACCCACACATTCCTAAGCGACGGAGAACTCTCACCAATGGAGCTTCTCCGCCGTTGCCATGTAAATGGGTATACAGCAGTCGCAATTACCGACCACGCCAGCCCGGCGAACGTTCAGGCCGTCCTGGAAGCACTGACCCGTGACTGCCGAGAAGCTGAAAATGCTTGGGATCTAGTTGCGATACCAGGTGTCGAAATCACGCACGTGCCACCACAATCAATAGACCGAGTTGCCCGTATGGCCGTCGACGCTGGAGCTGGATTCGTTGCGGTCCACGGTGAAACAATTGCTGAACCGGTAGAAGCGGGAACCAACCGGGCTGCGCTGGAATCTGAGCACGTCCACGCGCTCGTTCATCCTGGATTACTGAGCCCAGAACTCGGCCAAGTAGCTCGAGAAAACAACAAATTTGTAGAACTATCAGCCCGCCGAGGCCACTCGCTCACAAATGGTCACGTCGCCAATGTCTGTCGGGAGGCCGGTGTCAGAATGCTTGTTAACAGTGACGCCCATGCTCCCGATGACCTTTTGTCGGAAGCGTTAGCTCGTCGGGTAGCGCGCGGCGCCGGTCTAAATGCGGATGAGACCGAGACGGTGCTAATAGATAACCCTCTCGCACTGTTAGATCTCCTGGGCAAGTCAATCTCTGAGAAAACCACGACTTGACTCCTCCATCCAAGCCCGCACAAAAAAAACAACCGTCGCCGGACAACACATCTGATGTTGCGCCGACAGAACCATCCATTGATGCCACGGACCTGAGTGCCGAAACTCAACTACCAGCAGAGATCACTCTTCCTGTCCTTCCGCTTCGGGGAGAAACCCTATTCCCAATCTCAGACTCGGTGCATTCGTTCGTTGTAGGCCGCGAGAAATCCGTAGCAGCTATTGAAGAAGCTCTATCAAAAGACCGACGAATACTGGTTATTGGTCAGCAGGATCCGGAACTCGAAGCCGTTACCTTGAGCGATCTACACGAAATTGGCACTGAGGCCTCGATCGTCAGAATGCTTAAGCTTCCGGATGGAACCACTAGTGTCCTTGTCGAAGGTGAGCGCCGAGTAAGAGCGATAAACGCAATCTCTGAACAACCATTTTTACGGGTTGCCGGTTGGACAGTCGAAGATCTGGATGAATCACCTCAAATCGCCAAGGATCTGATGCCTCAAGCACTGGACCTGTTCCATCGAGTGGTTGAACTCAGCGACTCTATCCCGGAGGACTCGTACATCAGAGCTATCAACACCGATACACCCGGGTCACTTGCAGACGTAATTGCTGTTTCCCTGCCCCTGCTCCCTAGTATTCACCAAGAGGTGTTGGAAATACGTGAAGTTTCCGAACGACTCGCCCTTGTCATTCAGGTGTTGGAAGAAGAAATACGAGTACTTGAACTCGAACAGACTGTACGTGATGGGGTTCGCAAGGAAGTTGAGAAAGACCAACGAGAACTGATCCTCCGTGAGCAACTACGAACGATCACAAAAGAATTGGGCGAACCTAACGCTCAAAGTTCTGAGATCGAAGCCTTTCGCAAGAAACTTAATTCCAAAAAGTTCCCTACGGCAGTGGTCGAGCGAGGACTAAAAGACATTGAACGCCTCAACTCCATGCCGCAAGGCTCCCCAGAAGCAAGCATGGTGCGATCGTACCTGGAGTGGCTGACTGAGTTGCCATGGAAAAAACGATCGCGAGATACCACCAACATTCGCGATGCGGCCAGAATTCTGGCTAGTCATCATCACGGACTGGACCGGGTGAAAGAACGACTACTCGAATACATAGCAGTGCGTCGACTTTCCAGAAATTCAAGAAGTCCAATCTTGTGCTTTGTCGGGCCCCCAGGGGTTGGGAAAACAAGCCTCGGACGATCGATTGCTGAAGCTCTCTCTAGAAAATTCGTTCGCGTCTCGCTGGGAGGGGTCAGGGACGAAGCAGAAATCCGTGGACATCGCATGACCTATATAGGTTCAATGCCCGGACGAATACTTCAAATGATGCGACGAGCGGGCACGGTCAACCCAGTGTTCATGATTGACGAAATCGACAAGCTGGGAATGGATTTCCGCGGAGACCCGTCAGCAGCACTTCTAGAAGTGCTAGACCCAGAGCAAAACCACGCGTTTAGTGATCACTACATAGAGATCCCATACGACCTCAGCCGAGCTATCTTTATTGCTACAGCTAACACCCTGGATCACCTACCACCAGCTCTTGTAGATCGAATGGAGGTCATTGATCTGCCAGGATATGTAGAGGACGAGAAAGTGGCCATTGCCGAAAAGTTTCTTGTCGAGAGAGAAATTCTTGAACACGGCCTTCAGCCTGACGCAGTGAAATTTACCCGAGATTCCATCGTGAGGATTATCCGTGAGTACACCCAAGAAGCTGGCGTACGGGGACTCACACGCGCCATAGCCACGATCGTTCGAAAGCATGCAGTGATGCGAGCCGAGAGCAATGAGCAAGACTGGGAAGTCGGTGAATTGGATGTCCCAAAACACTTGGGGCCCGCAAAATTTAGATTCGGCTTACCTGAGGCGGAAGATAGCGTGGCTGTAGCAACCGCAGTGTTTAACACACCATCTGGTGGCGACCTAGCCCCGATAGAAGTGATGCTGGCGTCTGGGACCGGACAAGTTGAGTTAACAGGACTTATGGGCGACGTGATGCAAGAATCAGCACACGCTGCTCTGACTTACGCCCGAGCCCATGCTTCGAGACTAGGTTATAAAGAGATCGATTTCGCAAAACAGGATGTTCATGTGCACGTGCCCTCAGGTTCCCTTCCTAAAGAGGGTCCTTCGGCTGGACTCGCAATGGCCGTTGCACTGATCTCGGCCCTTACAAAAAAGAAGGTCCGCCACGACGTCATACTTACTGGGGAAATCACATTACAGGGCCGCGTTCTTCCAGTAGGAAGCATTAAGGCAAAAGTGCTAGCGGCTCATCGAGCTGGTATTGGGAAATTCGTGATGCCCAAAAGTAATCGACAGGACCTGATTGATCTTCCAGAACATGTACGAAAACAAATGGATTTCGTTGAAGTAGGTAACTTAAACGATGCCTTGTCACAAACAATTCGTCTTGCATAAGACATCTTCTCGCTCTCCTGCACCATTCCGACCGCTATGCTGATGGGATCGAGGCTTGGGCCTCGCTGTAACTGAGATCTGGAACACGTATGTTCGGTCCATTCAGCGCACTAATGGGGCTATTTTCCCGAGATCTCGGCATTGATCTCGGGACTGCTAACACGCTTGTCTATGTCAAAGATCGTGGCGTTGTTTTGTCTGAACCGTCTGTCGTCGCCATCGAAACACAGACTTCCCGTGTCCTAGCAGTTGGTGCGGAAGCCAAGAAAATGGTTGGAAGAACGCCAACAAACATAGTCGCGATCCGACCACTTCGAGACGGTGTCATAGCTGATTTCGATACCGTCCATGCAATGCTCGAGTATTTCATTGGACGCGTTCACGGAGACCTGCCCATCGCAGCGCGCCCTCGAGTAATCGTCGGGGTGCCATCAGGTGTAACCGAGGTTGAAAAACGTGCCGTCCATGAAGCCACCCTTCAAGCCGGAGCGCGAGAGGTCTACTTAATCGAGGAACCAATGGCGGCCGCTATAGGAGCAGGGCAGCCAATTCAAGAAGCAACTGGAAGTATGATCGTTGATATCGGTGGAGGAACTACCGAAGTTGCTGTCGTGTCTTTAGGTGGCGTCGTAGTTAGCCACAGTATTCGAGTAGCCGGCGACGAGATAGATGAACATATCGTTGAATACTGTCGAAGCGACCACACCCTCCTGATCGGGGAACGTACTGCAGAGTCGTGCAAAATCGCCATTGGATCTGCCTTCCCGGGTTTGCAAGAGGAAACCACCATCGTCCGTGGACGAGATCTGCAAACCGGACTCCCACGTCAAGTGGAGCTAACATCCAACCAGGTACGTGAGGCTATCAGCGGTCCAGTTACCGAGATTGTTGACAACATCAAGTTAGCTATTGAGGCGACGCCTCCGGAACTACTGGCCGATGTTATGGAACAAGGCATCTATCTTGCTGGAGGGGGAGCAATGCTTGGCGGACTAGACAAGCGGATCGAGCAAGAAACAGACATCCCCGTGCATATTGCGAATAATGCGCTAGAGGCAGTGGTGCGCGGAACCGGCGCCTGTCTCCACAACCTCGAAGCTTTTCGAGAAGTCTTCGTCGCAGATAACGCGGCGCCATATGGCTAGCTGACAGCTCAATGCGTGGTGGCCAACGATCAATCCTTCTCTTGTTGGTCATAGTTGGAGTTAGCATCTTGCTGCCCCTGCTCCGAGACACCGGAGCAGGTATCTCTGTAGAAGGTTTCATGCACTCTCTTCTCTCACCTATACGGTCTGCCACAACTAGCGTCGCCGCAAGGACCTCACAGCGCTTTACCGATATACAACGTATTGATGAAATCCAGAAGGAAAATCAACTCCTCAGAAACGAAGTTGCTGAGCTTAGAAGCCTCGCATCAAAGCAGAAATCAGCCGAACGAGAAAACGAATATTTACGTGAAGCCCTAGCGTACAAACAGCAAAAAACCGAATTGTCTCTCCTTGCAGCTCAAGTTGTTGGTATGGATAGCGTAGATGCGCTTAACACCGTGGTGATCGACCGAGGGGCGAACGACGGCGTACGTGTAGGCATGGCGGTCATCTCCAGGGGAAATCTGGCCGGAAGAGTTTTGACAGTAACGTCAGCTTCAGCTCATATCCTTCCAATAGACAGCACGCAAAGTTCTGTACATGCGGTAACCAGCGGTGACCCTGGGGGAACCGACGGGATCATCACAAGTGATGGTGGTAAACACCTCACGCTGACCCGAATAGATCCTGAAGCTGTGTTAAAGATCGGGGACTCGGTAGAAACTTCTGGCTTAGCAGGAAGATTCCCACGAGGCCTCCTGATTGGTCGTGTCCTATCGATACATTCCTCTCCAGCAAGTGTCTTTCGAGAGGCGGTTATCGATCGATTCGAGCGGACCAAAGACCTGCACATACTACAGATCGTCACATCGAAAGCAGCCCGCCCTGCATAAAGCTCAACCCACGATGGTCAAAAGAAGCTTGGTGACAATGCCGCGCAGGTTGCTCAAACCGACTTTACAGACCTTCCCCAATGCCACCGCCCCCCCTCTATACCAGTACTATCCTTGCTGTCGACACAAGGCAGTTTGATGATCGGCACGACGCAACCAATACTTGGCCCTGTCAAATTGACAAACAAGTACCCCAAGATGCCCGGGTGGCCTCGACTGTGACAGTGACCCAGTTACGAACAACGCGGCGAGGATGGGTACCACGCGCCAATTCGATTGGGATGGTTCTACTGATCCTGATGATGGGCCTGCTCCAATCATCAGTTTTTCCCTACTTTAAAATCGCAGGGGTCCGCCCCGCACTGGTACTGGTTGCGGTCATCGTTCTAGCTAAAACCAGCAGTAGCAGTAGGGTTCTCGTCTGGGCTTTCGCATCAGGCTTATTTGTCGACATACTATCCGTGTCGCCTGTCGGTACAAACGCGCTACTGTTCACCCTGTTGGTAGTCGTCGTAGATGCACGTAGCCAACGTTCCGAACAAAGCAGTCTTGCGTCCACCATATTGAGTGTTGCGGTAGCGTTACTGCTGTACTACCCGGCAATTGTCTTAGCAATGCAGCTACACGGTTTCGAAGTGAACTGGCGCACACAAGTTGTGGACCGACTTCCATCTGCAATCCCAGTAAATATCAGTTTGGCCTTATTTGTATACCCAGTTCTACGTTTGCTGAGGAAAAACCAAAGACCGATTAAAGTGCCCAGACTTCAAACCACCGGCTAGCGGAACATGACTAACTTTCAGCAGCAGAACAGACGAAGTTCTGTCGGATATTCACACCCTGAAGCACGGCCCGGCGCTGGACGGCCTCCTGCTGACCGATCACGACGAGCGCTTATGCTAGGAGGGGCAGCCCTAATTGGGAATGCCGCGCTCATCGGTCGCCTGTGGCAGCTTCAGGTAATCGAGTCCGAGGATTACAAAGAACAAGCGCGACGAAATCGGGCACGGACGGAATCCATTCATCCCGTTAGAGGGCTGATCTACGACCGCAATGGTGAGCCACTCGTGAGAAATATCCCGATTTATAGCGTCTGGCTCACAGCCTCGGAATTGTCTGAAGACCGTGAAACGCCAGTACTTTCCAATGTTGCGGCATTAAGCGGAGAATCGTTAGAGCAACTCCAGTTCAAACTTGATCAAGCAAAACAGTCACCCGGTGAAGCCATTCAGATGGCCGACTCAGTACCCCGAGAATCCGCGCTTGCGATCGAAGAACGGCAACACGATCTTCCCGGAATCTCTATCCAAACAACCATACGGCGAAGCTACAAACATGGAAACACATTTGGCCATATCATCGGATTCACAGGGCCGATACCAGCTGAAGAGTTATCTGCCTATCAACAACGCGGCGTCCTATTCGACGAACATGTGGGACGCTCCGGCCTAGAAAAGACCTTGCAGAGTGCGTTGCGGGGCCGTGAAGGTACTAGACGACGTGAAATTGATGCTTTCGGACGCACTTTTCAAGAAGTTTCATCGCAAACACCTATCGTCGGATCAAATGCTGTACTGACCCTAGCGGTAAACGAGCAAAATGCTGTTCGAGAAATTCTGGCTCGACATCTCGCCCTACGTACCCAAGGCGCTGGCGTGGTGGTCGTGTTACGTCCCGACACCGGCGACATTGTGGCAATGGTCAGCCTTCCCGATTATGACAACAACGTATTTGCTAAAGGAGTTTCAAACAAGGATTACGAACTCTTGGCAAGCGATCCTCGAAGACCACTGATTAACCACGCTATCTCGGGCCTTTATCCCCCAGGCTCAACATATAAATTGGTAGCTGCGAGTGGCGCCCTAGAATCACAGGTCATACTGCCTGAAAGCAACATCAAGTGCGATGGTCAATTAATTCTGAAAGACGGATGGGCCTTTAACGATTGGTTGCCGCAAGGACACGGCCTGGTCAACCTCGAACGAGCAATTGCTGAGTCGTGCAATATCTATTTCTACAACGTCTCTGGTGGCAACCCCTACACAAACCTAACTGGCCTCGGTAACCGCCGTTTGTCAGAATTCGAACGAGCATTTGGATTTGGTAACACCACACGCATTGACCTTCCTAGCGAAGCAGCTGGCGTCGTTCCTACTTCAGGTTGGAAAAAAGACGCCAAGCTAGGACCGTGGGTAACAGGTGACACCTACCTCTCCGCGATAGGCCAAGGTGCAGTTCAGGTCACACCTCTACAAATCGCTAACATGTATGCAGCGATTGGAAACGGTGGCCGACTAATGCGGCCCAGAATCATAGACAAGCTGCTGAACCCAGAAGGCCAAGTGGTCAGAAAGTTCCAGCCAGAACTTTTAGGGAGCCTGCCGGTAAGCAATAGACACCTGCGTCTTCTGCAACGAGGACTCTTACTGGCTGTAAACGGATCTTCTGGAACAGGCAAACGCGCACAATCGTCCTACGCAGTTGTTGCTGGAAAGACCGGTACGGCCGAGTACAGCGGGCGACGTGACTCTGAAGGACGCCTGCCTAGTCACGCATGGTTTTCTGGGTACGCACCCGCGTCAAAACCAGAATATGCGTTCGCAGTCCTAGTTCGAGACGGCGGTGAGGGGTCTTTTGCCGCCGCACCAATCGCTAGAGATATCGTCGACTACTTGATGACCGGTCAAATGCCACCTCTTCCACAAGACCGGCCCGATTTTGTGTCTCCCGACCGAAGACTATGACACGCGTCTTTCTATTACGTATTGACTGGGCAACGCTGATCTCTACGTTAGCCCTAATCGGGCTGGGAATCCTAATGTTGCAGACAACATCGAGTCCAGAGGCACAAGGCCTTGAGAACAGAGCTGTTCAGCAAGCTGCTCTGGCCGGAATTGGCCTAGTTTTAGCAATTTCAATGTCACAAATTGACTACAGATTCCTCAAAGGCCTTGCCATACCTTCCTATATTGGCGGCCTCCTGGCACTTTGTCTGGTCCTTTTTATTGGAGACGCCAGCCTAGGTGCCCGTCGCTGGTTCGACCTCGGTCTGATTGTGATCCAACCATCCGAAATCATGAAGATTGCAGCGATCGTCTTCTTCGCTAAGCATCTCTCGGAGCGACATGAATCAATCCGTTCCCTTCGTTCAGTGCTGACCAGCCTAGGAATCGCACTCTTTCCTGTAAGCCTGATCCTTCTAGAACCGGATCTAGGTACGGCCGTAGTTTTCCTGTGTATATGGCTCGCCATGATCTTTGTCGCCGGTGCACGAACATGGCATCTGGTTTTACCAATAGGCATCGGACTCGCAGCGTTTCCGTTTGGATGGTTTTTCGCACAGGACTACATGCGACAACGTTTCGTAATGTTCTTTAATCCAAGCAGTGATCCTTTAGGAGCCGGCTACAACGTACTGCAAGCACAAATATCCATCGGATCCGGAGGATACTTCGGCCAGGGCATTGGTCAAGGCACCCAATCCAAACTCGAGTTCCTACGTGTCAGAGACACGGACTTTATTTTTGCGATGCTCGGAGAACAGCTCGGCCTAGTGGGCACTCTAGGTTTGGTGCTTTTTTTCGCGCTGCTAATAACTCAAGGAATCTTTATAGCCCTCAGAGCCCGAGACACCTTTGGCCAACTGCTAGCAATCGGCGTAGCTGCGATGCTCTTTACACAGTCATTCGTCAACATCGGAATGAATGTGGGACTAATGCCGGTAACCGGAATAACCTTGCCTTTAGTAAGTTTTGGCAAGAATTCTCTCCTGGTAACGCTTATTGGTATCGGATTCCTGCTAAGTGTCCACACCCACCG
Organism: uncultured Chloroflexota bacterium; assembly: GCA_964522375.1. Lineage (GTDB taxonomy): Bacteria > Chloroflexota > UBA11872 > UBA11872 > UBA11872 > UBA11872. The sequence continues at coordinate 16,060 of CAZFVB010000021.1, read as the reverse complement.
CACATCTGCCCCGTTCCGACAGCAATCGGTCCAATCTGTGTCAGGCGCATTGGCGTCCGTACGTTCTAGAATAGGTCCGCGACAGTGACCAAGCGTGCCCACGTTTCTGTCCCTGCTTCTTCCGCAAACCTTGGGTGTGGTTTTGACACATACGCGCTGGCGCTTGAGCTTCGTGATAGTTATTTGTTCGAACCCGCTTCACACGACTCAATCAAGGTTCACGGTAGATTTAAGAACCACATACCCAGAGATATCTCGAGAAATCTCGCGTTCCGAGCTTTTCGACTCCTCGCACCAGCTACAGCAGGACCTTATCAACTAAAAGCCACACGTGAAATCCCTCCCCAAGGCGGCTTAGGTGGATCCGCCGGAGCAATTGTGGGTGGCCTTGTAGCCGCAAACATTGCGTTCCAGTTAGGCCACGACAATCGGGCACTGCTTTATCAAGCGGCTGAACTTGAAGGCCACGCGGACAACGTAGCGGCCGCGCTTTTAGGTCAATTGGTTGTAAATGTACGCACAGATCAAGAGATCCATGCGGCCCAGATTCCGTTTCCAGATGACATTAGCATTTGTTTAATCGTGCCCAATTATCGAGTGGCGACGTCTAAGGCCCGTCTGGCCCTTCCGAGCACGGTCACACTCGAAGATGCCATCGCAAATTTGGGTCGCGCATCACTCTTCCTTGCAGCACTTCAAACCGGTCGATATGAATTACTGGCGTTGGCTACAGAAGACTTTCTTCATCAACCGTACCGGGCTGAACTGAATCCAGTTCTATTCCCGTGTGTTCGGGCAGGCATGGAAAAAGGAGCCTACGGTTCGGCCTTAAGTGGATCAGGTCCAACTGTCATTGCCCTTGCACCTCCAGACCACGTTATGCGCGTAGCTGGAGCTATGGCCGATGCTGCAACAGACGCGGGATTTAGCTGCGAAACATACGTGGTTCGGGTTGCAGATCAAGGCCCTATAACTGTCGATGTAGCCGACCAAAAGCCTTGATCTAAAACTTCGTATACTTGCGTCAGGTGACGTAATGCCGAAGCCTACGGCAGTCCGCCACCGATGGGAGGCAGATTAGAGTGGACGGCGCGCACGCCTGCGCACAGACCGTCCTCCCTGCGCACCGCGAATTTGTCGAGAGTTTCCAGACACGAGCCCTTCAATGGCGGTGACACAGTTCGACAAAACCGACGATTCGGAGACGATCGTCGTTCTAGATTTCGGTGCTCAATACAGCCAACTCATCGCTCGTCGGGTACGCGAAGTCGGCGTGCGAACCTTGATCGTTCCTTCAGAAGATTCCGAAGCTCTTAACGTCAATAACCTGCGTGGCATCATCCTGTCAGGCGGACCAACCAGTGTCTATCAGGAAGGTGCCCCCCAACTTCAGGACTCGATCATGAGCCTTGGGGTCCCAATTCTTGGAATCTGCTACGGCATGCAATTGCTGAGTCATTCCCTAGGCGGAACAGTTACACCGGCGGATGACCGCGAGTTTGGTCCCGCCCGAGCCAAAATTGTTGGTCCGAAACACGAGGTTTTTCGCGACGTACCTAACGAACATGATGTTTGGATGAGTCACGGTGATGTCGTCACTTCTGTTCCGGACGGATTTCGAGTCATAGCTGAAACCCCCACATCACCGATAGCTGCAATTGCAAACGACAGCGGCATCGTCGCTTTCCAGTTCCATCCGGAAGTCCGCCACACTCAATACGGGAATGAACTGCTACGCAACTTTGCGATTGGCCTATGTGGGTGTCGAGGAGATTGGAAACCTCAGTCCATTCTGGACCGGAGAGTGGCGCAAATCCGAAAACAAGTTGGGCCTAGCCGGGTCATATGTGGCCTCAGTGGAGGCGTGGACAGCAGTGTCACCGCCGCTCTTGTTGAACGGGCTATCGGAGACAGACTTACAGCAATATTTATCGACACCGGATTACTTCGAGCAAATGAGGTGGCCGAAGTTCAAGAAGCCTTCCGAAGCGGCTTTGATATGCAGCTTGTAACGGTCGACGCCTCTGAAGAATTCATGGATGCGCTCTCCGGGATTGTAGACCCTGAACAGAAAAGGAAAATTATTGGCGAGCGATTTGTTCGAGTGTTCGAGCGAGAAGCAACAAAAGTCAAAGATGCAACATTTCTTGCCCAAGGAACCATCTACCCAGACGTAATCGAGAGCGGGGGCCTACACGGGTCGGCAGCAGTGATTAAGAGCCACCATAATGTCGGTGGTCTTCCGGAAGACGTTCAGTTTGAACTTGTGGAACCACTGCGTGAGTTGTTTAAAGACGAAGTCCGATCTCTGGGCAAAGAACTTGGCCTACCGAGTGAATTAGTTTGGCGACAACCGTTCCCTGGGCCTGGTCTCGCTGTAAGAATCATGGGCGAAATCACGCCTGATAAGGTTTCCCTCCTTCAACATGCCGACCTCATATTGCGGACCGAAGTCGAAGCAGCTGGTCTACAAGATCATCCTTCTCAGTACTTTGCTGTTCTTCCTGGAGTTCGAACCGTAGGCGTAATGGGTGATGGAAGAGCTTATGGCCAACTATTGGGGATTCGCGCGGTTACAACTGACGACTTTATGACTGCTGATTGGGCAAGAATTCCGTACGACGTGCTAGGACATATTTCGTCGCGAATTGTGAACGAAATCAACGATATAACACGGGTTGTTTACGACATTACGCCAAAACCACCGGGAACCATCGAATGGGAGTAACCGTGCTGGTGGTTGGAAGCGGTGGACGCGAGCATGCTATTTGCTGGCGAGTCCTACGCGATCGACCAGACGCAAAGATTTACTGTGCTCCCGGAAACGGCGGCATCGGAACCATCGCCACCCTTGTCCCGATAGGCGCTTCCGCTATCGACGATTTAGTCCAATGGGCGAAAACCCAACAACCAGACCTTGTCATTGTGGGGCCTGAAGAGCCAAGTGCACTTGGATTAGTCGATCAACTACTATCTGCAGGCATTAGAGCGTTCGGTCCCAGCTCCGCAGCTGCACAACTAGAAGTAAGTAAAGCCTGGACAAGCTCACTCCTTGAACGAGCGGGTATTCCGATACCTAGAACAGCAATCTTTGATCAGGCTGTAGACGCCCATAACTACGTCGACTCTCGGGAGCATCTGGTCGTTGTAAAAGCGGATGGCCTGGCGCTCGGTAAAGGTGTTTTGGTCTGCAGCAATGTTGCCGAGGCTCACAGCGCCGTCGACTTGCTCTTAGTAGAACGAAAATTTGGTGATGCCGGATCGCCCATAGTTATCCAAGACCGATGCTTCGGCCCTGAACTCTCAGTGTTCGCCCTCTGCGCTGGCACCGATTTCAGGCTGCTTGGTGCAGCTCGGGATTACAAGCGTGCTTACGACGGAAACACGGGGCCCAACACCGGTGGAATGGGTGCATACACGCCAGTAACTGATGCTCGACCTCAGCTCCTACAAGAAATCGCGGACCGAGTCATCGGTCCCACCCTTGAAGCCACTTCAAGGGCTGGCGCACCGTTTACCGGCATCCTATACGCCGGGATAATGCTCACCCCGAACGGTCCAGTTGTCATCGAGTTCAACGTACGCTTAGGAGATCCCGAAGCACAAGTCATACTGACCACATCAAACGGTGACTTTGTTTCGGCAATTGAATTGGCCATTGATGGAAACTTGCAGAAAGTTGACTTTTCTCCAAATGGGTCAGCAGCAGTTTGCGTAGTACTGGCCTCAAAGGGGTATCCGAACGACTACGACAAAGGCCATGAAATCAATGGTCTGGATGATCTACCGAATGGCGCGCTAGCGTTTCATGCTGGAACCGAAACCAGCTCGGGATCGGTCTACACATCAGGCGGGCGGGTACTGAGCATCGTCGGGCATTCCGATAATATCCACTCGGCGAAACGATTGGCTTATCGAGCAGCAAGACAAATTACGTTTAAGGGTGTACATATGCGTACTGATATTGCGACATCTGAAATTTCGACACTTACCGACGCCAATGGCGAAAGACTGAAATGATCCCAAGATACTCACGACCTGAAATGACCAGCATTTGGGAACGTCAGTTGTATTTCGAAAAACAGCGAGAAGTAGAACTTGCTGCTGTAAACGCATGGGCCCGTGATGGCCGCATCCCAAAAGCCGATGCGACCAAGTTGATGGCCGCGTCATTCACACTTGAACGAATTGACGAACTTGAAAAAGTTAATGATCACGAAACCAATGCGTTCGTTGACGCACTTGCAGAGTCTGTGGGTCCAGAATCACGTTGGTTGCATCTTGGCCTTACGTCAAGCGATGTCCTTGACACCGGTCTTGCTCTTCAACTGACTGACGCAGCTGACTTACTAGAAAATCGCCTGGAAGAGCTCGAAGGGGCCTTAGTTCGTCAGGCCGTGACTCACAAACATACGCTTATGATTGGCCGTAGCCATGGCGTACACGCCGAACCCATCACTTTCGGTTTAAAGATTTTACTCTGGGTCGATGAGGTACGCCGACATCGAAATCGGTTACAAGACGCGAGATCTGGAATAGCGGTCGGTAAGATTTCAGGATCGGTTGGGACACACGCAAACGTACCGCCCCACGTCGAAGAATGGACTTGTGAAGCTCTTGGCCTTGCGGTTGCACCGGTATCGAACCAGATTCTTCAACGTGACCGACATGCCCACTTTGTGTCGACACTGGCGATCATTGCATGTTCGCTCGACAAGTTTTCCACCGAACTCCGATCGTTACAACGGACGGAAATTCGTGAGGCCGAAGAGCCTTTTGAAGCCGGGCGGCACGGCTCATCTTCTATGCCACACAAAAGGAATCCTTCCCGGCTGGAGCGAACCTCAGGCCTCGCTCGCGTGCTGCGTTCACACGCTCAAGTTGCACTGGAAAATGTCACCCTCTGGCATGAACGTGATATCAGCCATTCCTCGGCTGAACGGGTAATTTTGCCCGACGCCTGTATCGCCTTGGACTACATGCTTTGGCTGTTTACCACGGTCGCATCCGACTTACGCGTCTATCCTGACCGGATGGCCGCCAACGTCGAGATGACCAGCGGCCTAATTTACTCACAGGGGGTAATGCTGGCATTAGTACATGCCGGAATGTCACGGCAGGACGCATATGAGAAGGTTCAGAAACATGCCCTTGATGCATGGGATCACGGTGCCAATTTCAAGGAGGCAGTATGTGGTGACCAAGCGATATGTGAACTGCTGACCGAAGAGAGCCTCGCAAGCATATTCAGCCCAGATCCACACCTTCGCTGGATCGAATCAGCTTTTGTACGCATGAAACTCCAGAATGTATCCAACTCGACCCCTGAGTCGATCTCCGAGGTGACCACACCATGACCGAAACCGTTTCTGAAACCCATTTGCCAGGACTCGAGCTTTTGAACCGAGGAAAAGTTCGAGACATTTATGATCTTGGCGAGCAACTATTGATAGTTACTACAGACCGGATCTCAGCGTTTGACCATATATTGCCGGACCCAATACCTGGGAAGGGCCAAGTGCTCACTGCTATGTCCGAACACTGGTTCGGTATTACCAAGCACATCGTCCCAAACCACCTCATCACAACCGATGTGGACTCGATGGGCCCCAAAGTGTCACCGCATCGAGAGACCCTACGCGGACGAACAATGCTTGTTCACAAAGCTGATCGAATCGACGCTGAGTGCGTAGCCAGGGGGTACATCACCGGATCCGGATGGCTGGATTATCAACGAGATCAAGCGATCTGCGGTATTTCACTACCCGAGGGAATGATCGAGGCCGAACCATTTGAAGAAACTCTCTTCACACCAGCAACGAAGGCTGAAACCGGTCACGACGAAAACATAGGGTTCGATGCCTTACAAGAAATCGTGGGGAACGTTGCCCACGAGCTACGAGATCTCACGCTGGCCGTCTATGAATTTGGACGCGACTTTGCCAAAGCTCGCGGAATCATCGTGGCTGATACAAAGTTCGAGTTCGGATATGTCAATGGGGAAGTTACGCTAATCGACGAAATCCTAACCCCGGATTCGTCACGGTTTTGGGGCATGGACGAATATCAAGTAGGGATGTCACCCCCAAGCTTCGACAAACAAATCGTTCGAAATCATTTGATCGATATTAAGTGGGACCAGGAACCTCCCGTGCCAAGATTGTCTGAAGATGTGATTCAGCAGACTACGGAACGCTATCGAGAAATTCAGGGGCTTTTAACCAAGTGACAAGCGAGCTCTATACAGCGCGTGTAGTCATCCAACTCAACGAGGGCGTCAATGATCCACAGGGCCTGACGGTTCGCGACAGCTTGCATGAGATCGGCTTTGCTCAGGTTCGCAGTGTTCGCATAGGCAAAATCATCACGATTGAGGTTGCAGCCACCAATACTGATGAAGCCCGAGGTTTTGTTACGGCGATGTGCAGCGACCTGTTGGCCAACCCTGTCATAGAGTCCTTTGAAATCGAGACGTTGGAATTGGTATCCGAAGGAATTGAAACAATCTAGTGAAAGAAGCTGTGGTCGTATTCCCTGGAAGCAACTGCGATGCATACACCCTGTAAGATCTTAAAGACCTCTTGGGCATAGATGCTCGATACGTGTGGCATGGAGAAAACTCCCTCCACGAAAGCACTGATCTCGTGGTTTTGCCTGGAGGCTTTAGCCATGGCGACTATCTCCGTACCGGAGCAATGGCGGCACGCGCACCCATCATGACTGCCGTCCGTAATCACGCTGCATACGGAAAACCTGTATTAGGCATCTGTAATGGATTCCAGATTCTCCTTGAGGCCGGTCTTTTGCCTGGAGCCATGCTCCCAAATACGAGTACCCAGTTCCGATGCGAATGGGTGCACATCCGCGTGGAATCCCTCGAAACACCTTTCAGCTCTACGTGCCGGCCCGAGCAAGTCCTGCGTCTGCCAATCGCCCACGGCGAAGGCAATTACGTTATTGACCACGATGGCCTTTCAGAATTGCAAGACCAGGAACGGATTGTGTACCGGTATGCAACTGCTGAGGGCGTTGATTCGCCCGATGCCAATCCAAACGGATCGATGGATAACATCGCTGGAATTTGTAGCAGTGACCGAAATGTGGTCGGGATGATGCCGCATCCGGAACGGGCCTCTGAAGAAAGCCTGGGTAGCCGGGACGGCCTAAAACTTTGGGAGTCAGTCCTGGATGGGATAGGCGATTGAAAAACGATAGTGAACACTCGCCACCTACCGATGCAGAGCTTCGGGAAGTCGCGCTTACACGTGATGAATACAAACGGGCCACCGATCTACTCGGCCGTCAGCCAAACCAAGTTGAGCTCGGAATCATCGGCGGGATGTGGAGTGAGCATTGCGGCTACAAGCATTCGCGCCCTCTTCTCAAACGATTACCAGGCGACGGTGATCAGGTCTTAATTGGAGCCGGCGAAGAAAACGCTGGCGCCGTCGACATCGGTGACGGGCTGGCCATTGTGATGAAAATTGAAAGTCACAACCACCCCAGCGCAGTAGAACCTTTTCAGGGGGCAGCGACAGGCGTCGGCGGAATCTTGCGGGACATCTTTACCATGGGTGCGCGGCCTATCGCTCTTCTAGACAGCCTGCGGTTCGGTCCCCTTGATGACGAGAGAGGCCGCTACCTCGCGAACGGCATTGTTGGGGGCGTGGCCTGGTACGGAAACTGCATGGGTATACCGACTGTGGGGGGCGAGGTTTCGATTAATACGTGCTATCGGGGCAACCCACTTGTAAACGCTATGTGCGTTGGAATCATTGAACACGAGAAGCTCACAAGCGCCACAGCCAAGGGTTCTGGCAACCAGTTGATTCTCGTAGGCGCTGATACAGGCCGCGATGGCATTCACGGGGCAACGTTCGCGTCTGTCGATGACCCGGAAGCCTCGCATCGTGGTGTGGTGCAGGTCGGCAACCCATTCATGGAAAAACTTTTGCTCGAAGCATGCCTTGAAGCTCTTCAAACAAACACCGTGGTCGGGCTTCAGGATCTGGGAGCAACAGGCCTGACCAGTTCTTCGGTGGAATCGGCCGGACGCGGTGGAGGCGGAGTAGCAATACAGGTGGACAAAATCGCGCGCCGTGCAGATGGCATGAGTCCCTATGAACTCATGCTTAGTGAAAGCCAAGAGCGAATGCTCGTCGTAGCGGAGCGCGGAGATGTCAGCAAGTTGCAGAGGGTGTTCTCACGATGGGGGCTTCATAGTGACGTAATAGGGGAGGTTATTAGCACGCCTAATCTTGAAGTCTTGGACGGCGATACACACGTGGCTTCAATCCCAATCGACATGTTAGTGAACGCTCCCACGTATAGTTTTCCTATCGAACGCCCACGATATCTGGATGAAACCGGCTCGTTTTCTATGGACTTGATTCCAGATGTGGTCGACCCAACATCGACATTCCTCAAACTGCTCGCAAGCCCTAACATCGCAAGCCGACAGCCGATATATCAGCAATACGATCATATGGTTGGAACAAACACGATTATTGCTCCGGGTGGGGACGCAGCATTGCTTCGCGTGAAAGGCACAGAAAAAGCCATCGCTGTGGCTACGGATGGCAACGGCCGAACAACGTTCCTTGAACCTTTCGTCGGTGGAGCTGCCGCCGTCGCCGAGGCAGCTCGCAATGTCTCCTGTACTGGAGCAGTTCCGATCGCGCTAACGAACTGTCTGAACTTTGGATCTCCAGAACAACCCACCGCCTATTACCAACTGTCCCAGGCAATCGATGGTATGGCTGCCGCAAGTACCGCCCTGGGGACTCCCGTGATCAGTGGAAACGTCTGCCTATACAACGAGTCCGACGGTGAATCGATCTGGCCAACTCCGATAGTGGGAGCACTCGGGATCCTGCACAACCTAGAGAAAAGATGCCAGATGGGATTCGCATGCAGCGGTGACGAGATCGCCGTGCTTGGCGCCGGAACCCCTGAGTTAGATGGAAGCGAGTATCTCTCGGTTATCCATGATGTCGTTGCAGGAATCCCAAAACTTGTCTTGAGTGACGAACTGGCACTTCAACGCCTAGTACGGGAATTGATCAGCGCACAACTACTCGCTTCCGCCCACGATTGCGCTGACGGAGGATTAGCTATCGCCCTAGCAGAATCAGCATTCGCTGGCAGCCTTGGAGTACGGGCCGAAAGCTTGCGCACCAACCATCGAATCGACGAAATGCTCTTCGGCGAATCCCAATCCAGAATTGTTGTCAGTTATTCGAGCAGCGCAGGTCCAGCCGTCGCAGCCGCTGCTGCAACCGCTGGTGTTCCATTCTTTCAGCTTGGGGAGGTTGGTGGCGAACGCTTGCTGATCGGGCCAATAGACATAGCCCTTACAGACGCAGAGTCGGCTTGGACTAACGGCCTTAGGCTGGCACTCGCCGGAAATGCATAACACAGATAAGATGCATCCCCGGGAAGGGCAAGGTGGTGGAACCCCTGATCTGCGACTGAGATTAGGACCGACGTATGAACCTGCTGGGCCTGGTGGACCACCACGCCTTCGCGAAGCCTGTGGTGTGATTGGCGTTTACGGCAATACAAACGATGCCGCTATTCAGACCTATTTTGCGCTGTTTGCCGTCCAGCACCGTGGCCAGGAAAGCGCAGGCATTGCAGTAGGCGACGGGCAGCGAATGCACGCCGAACGTCGCATGGGCCTGGTGTCTCGAGTGTTTTCTGAGCACCGGTTAGCACGCCTTAAAGGCAACGTTGCTATCGGGCATTGCAGGTATTCAACAGCCGGATCAAGTAATGCTTCCAACATACAGCCAGTACTACGTAGCACCGATATCGGACCCATGGCGCTAGGCCACAACGGAAACATCGTGAATGCTCTCGCCTTACGTGGAGAAACAGAAGAAAGTTCGCTCGATGAAGCGGCAACTACTGATTCGGCGGTGATTGCCGACCTTATTGCATCGGCGCCAGGATCCACAATGCTAGATAGGGTTCGCCAAGTAATCCCGCGCCTGTCAGGATCATTTTGTCTCACCATTGCAACTCCAACCCAACTGGTTGCAGTTAGGGATGGCATGGGAAATCGTCCGCTCTGCCTTGGTAAAAGTAATGGCACATGGGTCGTAGCTTCAGAGACCTGTGCACTGGATGCCATTGGTGCACAGTACGAACGTGATATCCAGCCCGGCGAAATAATTTCTATTGACGACGATGGTCTTCAGTCGCTACGAGAAGAGATACCACAGCGTCATGCGACATGCGCCTTCGAATACATCTACTTTTCCAGGCCAGATTCGATAATTGATAAGTCGAGTGTCCACACAGTTCGCCGCCAAATGGGACGACATCTTGCGCAACAACATCCGGTAGACGCCGACCTTGTGATTGGCGTTCCCGACTCAGCAATAGCGGCGGCTACAGGATACGCCGAAGAGGCAAGACTTCCATACGCCGACGGGTTCGTTCGAAACCGCTATATCGGCCGAACCTTTATTGAGCCGACGCCACAACTCAGAAAACTCGGTGTACGTTTAAAGTTCAGTGCACTTCCTGAAGTTACACGAGGAAAACGTGTCGTAATGGTCGACGACACCATCGTTCGCGGTACCACTCAAGCTTCGCTCGTTCGGCTTCTACGCGAACAAGGAGAAGCATCTGAAGTCCATGTACGAATTACATCTCCACCGATCCGATGGCCGTGCTTTCTTGGTATCGACATCCCTGACCCAGACGAACTCATCGCCCACAACCAGAATGAGCAAACAATATGCGACAGCATAGGTGCCGACAGTCTCGGCTATCTGCCAGCTGGACAGTTGGTCGAGGCAATTGGACAAACTGCAGATCATTTGTGCCTCGGCTGCTTTACACATAGTTATCCCATTGACGTTCAACTTCGATTCGACAAGTTCCTACTGGAACGACCTGAAAATCTTCAGACGGCCATGGTCTTCCCACGTGAAGACACGATCGAGCGTAACGAATCACCACTGCTGAATGATGACTAGCCCCGTATCGAACACCCGTGACCAAAGAAAATCGGCCTATGTTGACGCCGGGGTGGATCTGGCCTTTGCTCGTCAAGCCAAAGCCAAAATTCGCACAGCTATCGAATCTACCGAGACCAGTCTCACCCTAGGAACGTTTGGCGCATTCGGTGGCGCCATTCGTATTCCTTCTGGATTCAAAGAGCCAGCGTTGGTTGCCAGCATCGACGGCGTCGGCACCAAACTGCATCTCGCCATTGATTGGGGACGAGCATCTACCGCTGGTCACGACCTAGTCACTCACTGCCTTAATGATATTGCTGTACAAAACGCCCACCCGCTTGCATTTCTTGACTACGTTGCCGCCGATCATATGGACGCCGACGTTCTTGTCAGTTTGGTTGAAGGGATGGCAACGGCCTGTCAGGCAGCTAACGTTTCTTTGGTTGGAGGGGAAACCGCTCTGATGCCTGACACCTACGCGCCTGGACGTTATGACACGGTGGGTGTTGCCCTTGGCATAGCCGAAGCAGGCCAAATTCCGGATCCAGCATCTGTCACTTTGGGTGACATCTGTATCGGCATCCCGTCAAACGGATTGCATACCAACGGCTACAGCCTCGCCCGAAAGCTAGTGGAAGTCGTCGACCGTACCACTGTCATAGCAGAGCAGACCGTAGAAGATGCCCTGTTAGCTCCGCACCGGTCATACGTAACCGAAGTGCTCACCGCACTTGCAATGCCTGGCGTACGAATCGCTGCCCACATCACAGGTGGAGGCATCGCAGAAAATCTAGCTCGTGTTTTACCCGATACGGTTACAGCTTCAATCGACACGGAATTGTTGCCACAACTGGCCATTTTTGACTCCATCGCAGAAGCATTGAATGTCCAGAACGACGAGATGTTTCGTGTGTTCAACATGGGCGTAGGAATGATTTTGGTTGTTGAACCTAGAACGGTAGAAGCCCTATGTAGACAACTTCACGATGCTCTACCGATAGGCCAGATCATCAAGCGCGACGAATCTCCCGTTGAACTAAGTGGAGTCTCGTGAAGCTGGCAATCATGGCATCCGGTACGGGGTCAAACGCGGCAGCCATTCTTAACGCCGTTGATCGAGGTGACCTTCAAGCTCATGTGACCACAATTATCAGCAACCGTAGTGATGCCGGAGTAATCGACATTGCTGCACAACACGGCGTCCCCTCGCACGTGGTGCCGAGAAAAGATTTTGATTCTCGAAATGCTCAGCAGCGTCGAATGCTTGAGCTATTACAAATGACACAGACCGAGTTCGTTGCGCTAGCAGGATTCAGTTCAATTCTTAAACCAGAGATCGTAACCGCGTATCCCAATCAAATCCTGAACATTCATCCGTCGCTTCTTCCCGCATTTGCTGGCGGCATGGCCCCGCAACCTCAAGCCGAAGCCCTAAAGGCTGGTGTGAAAGTCAGTGGATGTACGGTTCATTTAGTAACCAACGCAATAGACGCTGGACCAATTGTGGCTCAGGCCCCGGTACCAGTCCTACCCGATGACACCGTGGATTCCCTATCAAAAAGAATATTGGAACAGGAACATCAACTCTATCCGATGGTCTTGCAATGGTTTTCCGATGGCCGGACGCACATTTCAGATGGGCAAGTACATGTAGGTCCCGAGGAGAATCAGGTCATATGGCCAAAAAGCGAGCACTAATCAGCGTTTACGATAAATCCGGTCTTGAAGAACTGGCGGCAGGCCTATCTGAACGTGATTGGGACATCATTGCTTCTGGTGGAACTTCTAAAGCAATCGCAGCGGCAGGAATTCCCGTCCAGTCGGTCGAAGACCTTACCGGGGCCGAGGAGATGCTCGACGGACGGGTGAAAACATTACACCCGATAGTCCACGCGGGAATCCTGGCACGTCGGGAATCTGTCGAGCATATGAACGAACTTACAGAAAATGGGATCAGTACTCTCGATCTGATCGCAGTCAATCTCTATCCATTCGCCGCGACCGTTGCCTCCGATCCGAGTCGAGCCGAGCTAATCGAGAACATCGACATCGGCGGTGTAGCGCTGATTAGAGCAGCCGCGAAAAACCACGATGGTGTATGGATCATCGTCGACCCTGAAGACTATCCCAAAGTTTTGAGCAGCCTTAATGCCGACCACGACGACGCTCAACTTCGACGTGAACTGGCCGCGAAAGCGTTTGCAGCGACAGCCTTTTACGATGCTCATATCGCTGCGCAATTACAACTAGAACTTGGAGAACAATTCCCCGAACTCTTAACCATCCCTCTGAAAAAAGTTCAAGATCTCAGATACGGGGAGAACCCCCATCAGCCGGGCGCCTTCTACGCTGCTGGCGCGACAGAACTTGGAACATCTGAATTGCCAGGCATAGAACAGCTGCATGGCATGGATCTTTCGTACATAAACATCTTAGATCTGCAATCAGCATGGGCTTCCGCAAATGACCTCGATGACATAGCCGTATCAATCATTAAACACACGATCCCTTGTTGTTTAGCCGTGCACGCAACGTCGCAGGCTCAAGCCTATACGCGGGCCCGTGAAACTGATCCCGTATCAGCGTTTGGTGGAATTGTTGGTTTCAATCGCCCCGTAGAAGCCGACACGGTGGCAGCGATGAAAGGACACATGTATCACGTCGTCGTCGCTCCAGATTACGCGCCAGACGCCTTACGACGACTGAAACGCCGCAAGGATCTACGAATAATTCGTTGGCATCCGGCAAGTAGCCGACCGCCGATGCACTTCGAAACCGCCCACGTGTGGGGGATTGACCGCGGCTACTTGGTGCAAGCCCCCGATCGAAGCCCTCATGACGAAATCCCAATGCGCACAGTAAGCATTAAGCAACCGACCCAAGCAGATATCGCACAAATGCGCTTTGGGCTTCGAGCTATACGCCACGTCAAGTCAAACGCAATATTGCTTGTTCGCGACAACCGGCTAATCGGCATCGGTAGTGGGCAAGTCAACCGAGTTAATGCAGTCCGGCATGCTGTTGAACAAGCTGGGGATTTGGCGAACGAGGCATATCTTATTTCTGACGCATTTTTCCCGTTCGCTGATGGACCTGAACTGGCGCTGGATGCCGGCGTTCGAGCACTCGTTTCGGTAGCGGGATCTGTTCGAGATCAAGAAGTTATCGACACGATTAATCAGCAAGAACGAATTCTCAGTTTTATAGACGAACGACATTTCAAGCACTGAGGATGTGTCGCCCACAACCGTGACCTCGACCCCCCCGTGGCTAACCCTTCTAGATGCCTAAGCGATACGGAGCCCGGGAGCAATATCAACGTGCTTGGACGATTCAACTCCCCGTGCAATGGCCCACGCACCTGCAACCCCTATCATCGCCGCATTATCAGTGCACCGACTCGGTAACGGGATATGCAGAGGCACAGGCGCTGCCGCTTGCATCTCTCTTCGAAGTCGAGAGTTCGCAGCAACACCACCAGTCAGAATAATTGAGCGTGCGTGATGAATTTCAGCCGCCTTGATTGTCTTGTGAACAAGCACATCAACCACGGCCTGTTCAAAAGCTAGTGCGATATGAGCTACTCGATTAGGCCAATCACGTTTAGCAGCCCAGACATCTGATTTGGAAAACATTCGGGCAGCCTCGTCCGGACCGAGTTGGTCATCATGCAAGCGCTGCACCGCAGCCTTTAATCCACTAAAACTAAAGTCGTTAGTACCAACCAGCCACGATCTCGGTAAATCGATTGGTGTTGACGAAACCGTAGCCGCGACCTGCTCAATCTTGGGCCCCCCGGGAAACCCAAGCCCCAGCATCCGAGCAACTTTGTCAAAAGCCTCGCCGGCAGCGTCATCTCGAGTCCGCCCCAGGACCCGATAGCTTCCCGGGGCCTGAACGCATACTAATTCGGTGTGGCCACCGGACACGATTAGAGCAACAGCCGGTAACTCGGGCGGACGATCCACATCAAGCCAAGCAGCCGCAATATGCCCTTCAAGATGGTTGACTGGAACCAGGGGCACCTCTAGTCCATAAGCAAGACCACGACCAAATTCCAAGCCGACCATTAGCGATCCAGGGAGCCCTGGGCCAATGGTGACGGCCACAGCATCTATTTCGCCAACTTTTATCCCCGCCTGGCTAAGGGCAGAACGACACACTTCATCAACTATCTGCATGTGAATTCGAGAAGCAACTTCTGGAACAATTCCCCCGAAAACAGCGTGAGGCTCAATCTGAGCCTGGCTCACCGTGGCCATAGGACTGATGCCGTCTCGCAAAATGGCAACCGATGTGTCATCACATGAGGTCTCTATTGCGAGCAGCCAAGGGGGTCCAGCCTCGATCATAATTCCGATTTCCAAGACAACCGTCGCCGTAGTTCCTGCTCCCCCACTTCAACCCTTTCACCAAACCCGTTGTCGGCGATATTTTCGACGTGCATGATCAATGCATCCTCAAAATCATCGCTGTAATAGCGTGGCCGAACACCCCCTTCAGTAAAACCATACTTTCGATACAACGCCTGAGCTGGCTGATTGCTCATTCGCACCTCCAGCGTCATACGAACAGCACCGGCGAGCACAGCAAGCTTGGCCATTTGCACCATGAGCAGTTCCCCGATGCCTCGACGCCGGAACGCAGGATCGACCGCAATTGTTGTTATGTGTGCCTCATCAATCATGATCCATAGGCCCGCGTACGCAATGACGTCACGGCTCCTACTACGGGCGAACGGAAAAACAGATAATGGAAATCGAGGCTTTTTCTGATCCTGAAATACTCCATCACTGCTATCTGCCCGTACCACAATGTACCGAGACAGTTCGTTCTTAAGGATTTCTCGTCGATAGGAATTCCTTGGCCACCTGCTAGGGAACGAGACCCTCTCAATTCGCCGAACTTGATCGAGATCATCAAGCGTCATCGGCTCGACACGAACTATCTCGTCAGTCATCAATGCTAGCCCTGTGTTGGCCTGATGCTTCGACCCATGGCTGCGCCGTGGTGGGTGGCTGAACGTAGACTGGCTCTGCTCCAAACAAAGCCGGGCCCGAGTTATCGACCAGCCTACATAACGCCATAGA
>CAZFVB010000020.1:14048-29625 GCA_964522375.1 uncultured Chloroflexota bacterium | reverse complement strand
GACCTGGATTCGCAGGGACTACTTTAAGGTCACAGCTTAAAAAGGAAGCGTGATTTTGGAGTTCTGAGAGAGATGATGTGCGACGTGCTCATCATTTTCTCGCGGCGGTTATGCCGCAAAGCCCCTATGCTGCGTGGCTAAACCACAGGTTTTTTGACAGCGAAGCGAGTGTCCAGAGGATCGAGTCGAATTAGTCCTATCGCTCGCGACTCAGCTTTGGCCAATGGCCGCTGACGGGATCGAAGTACGTCACCCGACATACCATTAGACGACCGGTAGTTATTCATGGTGGCCGTGTTGGTAGTGGGCCGCGAGCAGATCTTCACCCCAATCACCGTCAAAACTGCGCATAACCGAATGGATATGATTGGCACCGTTCTGGGTGTTGTCATATTCAATGGCAAATGACGGTCCGATAATCGCGTAGTAATGTCCCTGGCCCCTTTTTTCTGGACCCGCCCACACGAATCGTGTGGTGTCGAGCCCACCATTTGAAATCTTCATCCATTCATTATTGGCCACGGCCGGTGAAGCTCGGTTGACATAATGTCGTAGCAGCGTCACGAATGTTTCGCGTTGTCCGTCCCGAAGGGATGCAAAGTCAACCCCTCCAGGCTGGAGGTTGCCTGGATCCGCAACCCGGTAGTTCTCGGTCAGGATGTCATCTGGCGCGACCGGGTCGACGATGGCTTTTTCTTTTTGCCGCCGGTCGAGATCTCCCAGAAGCGCCCGTGCGAGGTCTTCTTCAGCGGCGAGGATTCTGGTGACTTAGTGATAGCCGTGGCGAATTTCAGACGAGATTGAGCCAAGGAAAAGAGGAAGAACGGACACATAGAGGCCATCAATGATGGTGGCTTGCACACCAATGTGATGACCGCCGGCACGCCACCCCCAGGGGGCCCCGTGCCCTGGGTTTCCAAAGACACTGAAGTAATACAGGTCGGGATCACGCACCCAGTGCATCGTCTCGTTTTGCATGTGCTCCCATTCGTTGAGCGTGACTTCCAGCGCGATGATCGCCTCGGCTTCGCGGGCGCTCCGGACGCTGAGTGCGGTTGCCAGCAGGCGGTGGGCGGCCTCACGTTGGACCTTGTTCATATCCTTGAGCCGGAGGCCATTTCGAGCCACCGGGGTGTAATGCCACTCGTAGCGCTCGGTGCCCTGGAAAGGAAAGGTCGCTTGCGCTCGTTGCCCTTCGTCCAGTGCATCAAGGAAGGTCCGGGCAGCCATTGCCATTTCTTTGGCGACGTCTTTGGCCCGGGAAGCTGTAGAGATATCGATATTCACTGGAACATTCCAGTCGCTGTGAGGCTCTCGTAGTCCATAGCGTGATCGTACGTAATCGAAGATGTCGACATTATGAAAAATACCGGACGTACTTGAAAAGTTTGACTGATGGTCAACTTTTAGGTGTCGGCACTGTGCTGGGTGTCATTGGTGTTAGCCAACGGCTGTTTCACGAGTGTTTCCCGAACAAATAAGGCGAAAGTCCCGGCCCCTGCTAGTCCCACACCCGCCAGGAAAAACGGAGCCATGAGGAGACCGATGATGTCGGCAACTGCCCCGACGACGACGGGTCCGCCAGTGTCCCCAACGCCACCAATCACCCGCCAGACGCCAAGGAATTGTGAGGGTCGGTGAGCCGGTGCGAGATCTGTTCCAAGGGTCAGCATAGATCCTGATCCAATCCCATTTGCGAACCCAATCAGCATTCCAATGAGAATCAGGCCAGTGAGATCCTGCGCGGCTGGTAACAACGCCATCGCCAGGCTAAACAGGGTGAACGACGGGATGATTGCAAATTTTCGTCCGTATCGATCCATAACGTAGCCAGCCAATGGGAATAACACCATATCGATCGCGGCTGAGGTGCTGATCACAATGCCAACGGCCGCCGCATCAAGGTCGAGTGCAAAGGCTGCGAATAGTGGCAATACAACCTGGCGTCCTGACCGGATGCCCTGGACTAACAGCTGTCCTGATCCTGCGGTGAGGAGATCGTGTCGGTGCCGTCGTAGCATCTCGGTTAAGCCAGTGGCCAAGTTGGACTCGGTGGTTTCAGGACGAGGCGGTGTGGTTTCTGGTGAGAGCAGGGTTGGGATTAGTCCGGCAGCGATGACAAGGCCTGCAATGACGAATAACGTTTCGAATCCGTAGATGGTGGCGATAGCACCACCCGCGGCCGGGCTGGCGAACGTGCCAATTCGATTGACGCCGCCAAAGAGCGACATGATGCGCCCCCGTTGATGAGACGGGGTCATTCGGAGCATGTATTGCATCCGTGAGAGGCCCCAGACGCTTAAGCCAGCTCCCGTGAGCAGTCGTAAGACGATGAGCCACGTGTAGGGTAGGTCGAGGGCCAGTAAGGCAATGGTCGCTGCGATGACGGCGAGGCCGAGAATGTGTCCGGTGCGTTCGGATATGCGTGTCAGAAGAAGGCCGGCGGGTATGTCGCAAAACAATGTGCCGAGACTCGCCGCTGCGACCGCGATTGTGACCAGCGTAAAGTTCACGTCCATGGTGACCGGGTCGCGAACTAGGGCCGCTACGAACAGTGGCAGCGTTGGTACGAGCATGCCCTTGCCAACAGACAAAATGAAGGTAGGGACGTAGACGCGCGGAATGAAGGGTCTGAGGATGTCGAGGGCACGGATCGATTGCACGGGTGGGTATGGTACGGCACTTGGGGGGAATCGATAAGGGACAATGGTTCTGAAGGTCACAAGGAAAACACGAATGCAGGCAATTCGAGTCAATGCGCCCGGTGGAGCCGATGCGCTTATGTTGGAAACGATTACTGATCCCTCGCCGCAGGCTGGCGAGGTGCTCGTGCGGCAGGATGCGATCGGTCTGAACTTTATTGATGTATATCACCGCAGTGGGCGCTATGACATCGATCCCCCTTTTACGCCTGGGGTTGAGGGCGCAGGGGTTGTGGAAGCCGTTGGAGCTGATGTTAGTGGGCTGAGTGTTGGTGATCGCGTGGCACAGGCCATGCAACTTGGTGCCTATGCGGAGTTGCAAACGGTCTCAGCTAGCCAGTTGGTCAAAGTTCCAGACGGTGTTGATACGAGGCAAGCCGCGGCTGCAATGCTTCAGGGAATGACCGCCCATTACTTGGTGCATTCGACATTCCCTCTCGGATCGAATCATGTTGCGGTCGTGCATGCGGGCGCCGGTGGCGTAGGTCGCTTGCTTATCCAAATGGCGAAGACGGCCGGGGCTCGGGTGATAGCGACCGCAGGGTCTCCTGAAAAAGTCCAGATCGCGATGGATGTTGGGGCTGACGATGTGATCGCGTATCGAGATGTTGATTTTCTAGAGGAAGTTCGGCGGCTGACCGATGGTGTTGGAGTCGACGTTGTTTACGATGCCGTTGGCGCGGACACGTTTGAGCGTAGCCTTGGATCCCTGAAAGCACGCGGCATGCTTGTGCTTTATGGTGCATCCAGTGGTGCGGTGCCCCCCATTGATTTACAGAAAGCACTTACTCCCAAATCTTTGTTTGTCACCCGACCGTCTCTCGGTGGGTATATCGTGACGCGGAGCGAACTTGAGTGGCGGTCCGGCGATATTTTTTCTTCGATTTCGTCCGGCCAGCTCCGGTTGAAAATTGATCGTGAAGTACCGCTTGCTCAGGCTGCTGACGCGCATCGGGCACTTGAGGGACGAGAAACTAGCGGCAAGGTGCTCTTGATTCCTTGATTCCGAGATTGACCGCGGGATCGCCCCGCCTGCAACGACAGATAGATTTCATTCTTGAGGTTGATAAGGCAAAGGGCATCCTGCGGAGCACTCATGTCTCAGTGGCTGATCGTCGTGAGAATGATGGCGAGCATGCGTGGCACGTTGCCCTCATCGCCCTGGTATTGGCGGAATATGCGCCTCCTGGGATTGATCTCCTTCGTGTGATTGCCATGTTGCTGCTGCACGATATTGTTGAAATAGACGCCGGTGACGTGAATGTCTATGACGCAGAAGCTCGAGTTGGGCAACTCGCCCGTGAGCGTCGAGCTGCTGATCGGATTTATGGCTTGCTGCCATCCGAGCAGGGCTTGGAATTTCGAGAGCTCTGGGAGGACTTTGAGGCGCGTGAGTCTCCAGAGGCTCGGTTTGCCGCGTCTATCGATCGTCTTCAGCCGCTACTCTTGAATTATCACACTCAAGGGGCAACATGGCGTGATCGTGAAGTAACCCGCGCCCAGGTCTTAGCGGTGAATGCACATATTGCTGATGGTTCGCAGGAACTGTGGGAACTCGCCCGTGCGGTGATTGATGATGCCGCCGAACACGGCTACCTGAAAGGCTAAGGCTGCACCTGATCAGTGACTGTGGCTCGTTGTGATCCGAAATAACCGAGCCGCGTTTCCACCATAGATATTGGCCCGATCACTGTCCGAGATCGGCAAGCTATCGACGATGTTGGTAATGATGTCCGGGTCAACCCACGGGTGGTCACTCGCGAACATAAGTTGATTGGGTCCAACCATTTCGAGCCCATAGCGAACCGCCGCAGGCCATGGGGAAACCGTGTCGAACCAGATGTCTTGAAGGTATTCGCTGGGGGGGCGACTGAGATGTTCTGCACCTCGCTTGAGCACCATGGTCTGGTGGTCAAGCCGTCCAACGAGATACGGCAGAGCTCCGCCTACGTGTGGACACACGATGTTGAGGGCTGGATATCGATCCAAAATCCCGCTGAGAATAATGCGGGCCAATGCGATGGTGGTGTCAAACATCAAACCGAGTGCACCAACGAGGTTTCGACCTTCAACCTGGTCGTAGGTGACCGGGTAGGCCGGATGAAGGTAGATGGGGATGCGCATTGATTCGGCATGGGCGAATAGCCATTCGAAGGCTGGTTCGTCCGGATGATGACCGTCGAGATTCGAGTAAAGCAGCACGCCTCGCAAATCCAGTTCCTGGATCGCTCGTTCGAGCTCGGCTTTAGCTTCGGTTTCGTGATTGAGTGGTAGCTCGCATAGTCCTACGAAGCGGTCTGGATGGTCACGCGTTTGTGCGGCGATGAAATCATTCAGCATGCGGGCCACGCGTGGGCCATCAGCACCGAAACGCTCCGGCCCCGGGTCATTTGGCGAAAGGACGGTAACGTCAATGCCGTTCTGATCCATGATTTTGAGCTTACCGTCGATATCAGAGTGTCCGGGCATCGCCCGACGACGCCATTTTTCGGTGTCGATGTAGAGCGCGTTGTTGTCCAGAAAGGCTCGTGGTTGTTCTGTTCGGGTCCGTAAATAATCAAGATATGGCACTGGCCATACGTGGCTTTGAGCATCAATTCGCACGTGGGTCAATCTCCCGTGATTTAGCGAGGCGGTCGTGTTGCCAGGTTTCTCGCTCGGCGTAGAACGTTTCCTGTTTGCGGGCTGGAGGCATGTGATGAGTGGTTCGACAGGTCATCCAGAGGAGGTCCCGCCAGCCCTGATCATCACGTAAGCCATCAGCTATACGACTCAGGAGGGTGAATCCAGCCTGGGCAAGGAGATTGTATTGGTCATCATCTCCATCAGCGATCGGAATTCTCAAGTCCCTCACGCCGTGGGTTTCGGCTCGTGCAATAGTGGCGGCCAACAGTTCGCCGGCCTGCTTGACGTACGCGGGAGCAGTTCTGAAACCCATGGTGGCGACATGCTGATCAAAAAACGAATGCCCCGGAATAAATGCTGAGAGACCGACGAGTCGCTCCTCGGGCGCAGCTAGTACGAGTGATGCACCACCTGTCGCTGCAAGCTCCACGCGCATGTCCACGAAGTGACGCTCGTATCTCGTGTTTTGATAACAGTGTGTGATTGGATCCTTAATCATCCATCGTGGTTCAGGATGGTTGTACAGGACAGCGGCGCGCGGTAGGTCTGCCCAACTCGCGTCACGGATGATGGCTGTTCCGTGGGCGCCCAGATAGCTGTCATCGAATGCAGTAACGGAAGGTGTGATCCGCCGCATGCCGTCTCCGGTTAAATATTCGAATCCAAGTTGTTCATACAAGGTTCCGGCATGGGGGTTGCGAGTGCACAGGTATAAGGCTTGGCCACCACCCGACTCGAATTCGTCAATTAGGGCCTGCATGAGCGCACGAGCGATACCTTTACGCCGGTGCCGGTCGTCGGTTTGGACGAATTCCACGAGCCCCACATCGTGGGTGTCTGCTGGCGTGTAGTACCCAAGGCTGCCTACCGTAGCCTCTCCAATCGATCCGATGAAGAACGTCGTGTCTAGTACCGGCTGCAGTTGGCCGGCGAACAGCTCATCACGGAGTTTCTGCCAGGCTCCTATATGGGGGATGTCTGCTGGCGCTAGAGGCGGCTGAACCGTTCGAATGTCCATGACTTCGCCACTGCGGAGGTGTACGGCCATTAGAACGCTTTTGTTCCCCAAGTCTTCGTTGGACTGATTATGCGGGTTTGCAAGGTCATGTACAGATGGGCAGCATTTGCGAGACCTTTCCAAGACATACACACAATATGCCTACAGACATACTTGCCACGCTTGCCGGTCGAACTATTCATGATCTTAGTGTGCCTCTCGAGGCTGGTATGCCGGTACATCCGTCTCATCCGCCGTATTCGCTGGCGCTACAGCGACGTCACGGAGACACCTCTCGAACGGGTGGAATGAGCAGTGCGAATGAGTTAATCGTCATGTGTGGACATAGCGGGACCCATCTTGATGCGCTGGGTCATTTCTCGAGTCATGGGGTGATGTGTGGCGGGCGAATAGCTGCCGAGGTTCAGACTGGAGGCCGAGGGCTTCGAGAACTCGGGATTGAAACCGTGGATCCTGTTGTATGTCGTGGTGTTTTGCTTGATGTGGCCGGTGCCGAAGGGGTTGAGGTGCTTCCACACGATTTTGCAGTCACGGCCGAGATTGCGCAGGGCGTAGCTCGTGCGCAGGGTGTTGAGATTCGATCCGGCGACGCGGTGCTGTTTCGGACTGGGTTGATCCGGCAGTGGGAAGACGCTGCCTTTCTGGATTTTGACGGAGGTCAGCCTGGGATTACAGTGGATTGTGCCGAGTGGTTGACTGCGAACGACGTGTTTATGGCAGGTGCCGATACGATGGCATTTGAACAAATCGTGGAGGGGACGGATGCACTTCCGGTACATCCGTATCTTTTGGTCGAGCAGGGCATCTATATTCTTGAGAACGCAGATCTTGAGTCGATCGCCACAGCGGGACTTTACGAATTCTTATATGTGATGACGCCGCTAAAATTTGTTGGGGCTACTGCCTCACCTGTTCGACCACTCGCCATTGCGTAAACCAACGCGATCGCACCACGCGTCAGGGGTGACGTAATGCAAGCTGCTTTTCTGGAATCGGCACGGGTTGTCGCTGTGCATGAAATTCCACGGCCCGAACCGGCTCACGGGGAGGTGCTGATTAGGATTCGTTCCGTTGGTGTTTGCGCCTCGGATATTCACTACTACGAACATGGCCGTATTGGACGCTATGTTGTAGGTGCGCCGTTAATTCTTGGCCACGAACCGGCGGGTGAGGTTGTCGAACTGGGCGAGGGTGTCACTACTCTGTCTATGGGTGATCGGGTTTCCATCGAACCGGGGGTCCCATGTCGTATATGCATGTTTTGCAAGACAGGGCGATACAACCTGTGTGATGACGTGGTGTTCATGGCTACGCCTCCGGTCCATGGGGCATTCGCTGAATACGTTAGCCATCCGGCCGACTTTACGTACCGTGTTCCTGATCATGTATCGCTCGATCAGGCGGCGTTGATCGAACCCCTATCAGTAGGGCTTTTTGCGGCGCGTCGTGGCCACGCTGGTCTTGGGGATCGAGTGGTGGTACTCGGCGGAGGTCCTATTGGGTTGATGACGTTGTTGGCGCTCCGGAGCCATGGTGTTCGTGATATCACTGTGGTCGACGTTGAGCCGTTTCGGCTCGAGACTGCGCTCGCTCTTGGAGCGACCGATACGGTTGACGCGCGTTCTGAGGACATCGGGGTCAATCGTTCTGATGGCTTTGACCTGGTTTTCGAGACGGCGGGTCATTCAACGACGCTTGCCCAGACGACTCGGCTTGCTCGTCGTGGTGGTCGAATCGTGTTGGTCGGACTCAGTGCTACAGATGCGACACCCATTGATACCAACGAGGTGGTTGATAAGGCCTTAGATGTCGCCGGGGTGTTTCGGTATGCCAACACGTGGCCGCTCGCGGTTGATCTTCTGGCTCGGGGAAGCATTGATCTTGCGCCGCTTATCTCGATGCATATGCAACTTGGATCAGTCGGGGATGCTTTAGAGTTCGCGCGAACCCAAAAAGACAAGTGTATAAAGGTGATGGTGACTCCATAGTTCCATGCGTCAAGATACGTCGGTGTTGGACCTGGGAATTGTTATAGCGAAACTTGGGATGATCCAGTAGCGGGAGCCGCGCGAACCGCTCGATTTCGCTCAGGCGACTATCGCCGGTTTCACTAGATCCATGGCAGACCGATGGGCATCAAGAGGTCAACGCTCCATCGGTCTGCATGAATCATATGTGGACCTTAGAGGCCGTGGTTTACCACGGAAGCCGGTGGTAGTCGGTTAGGTGGACCTCGCGTCCTGTGATGCTTGATTCCTCGGCTGCCACGAGAATTTCTAGAATGTGTCGGCCATAGTGGCTACTCGTTTGTGGACGGACTCCGGTGGTTACCGATTCAACGAAATGTCGGTACTGTTCCATGAAGCCGTCGCTTCCATCGTGCTCGACGTCACGCCATTCGTTGTCAACACCGACCCTCACTTTGCCGCGTACGTCGTACTCGATCTGGCCGAGCGCACAGTGGGCTTCAACACCGTCGTTTGAGCAGCCATGTGCGCTCCCGACCACCAGTACGAGGCCTGGTACGCCGTTTGCGAACTGAACAAATGCGGTGGTTGTGTCGTCGGCACCCTGATAGTGCATGGAGGTGCTTTGGCGGGCTTTCACGGACACTGCTTTGGACCCGACGCAATAAGTCAGCCAATCGACTGCGTGGACGCCGTTGCCCAGCCACATTCCGCCACCCATCCATCGGGAACGGTACTGGTAGCGACGGCCCGCGTAGCCCCAGTTCTTATTGAATTGGGAAAGGGCGGTGACGACAGGACCTAGTTCATTGGAGTCCAGGATTTCACGGGCTTTTCGGACTGCTGGATGAAACCGCCCGGTCATACCGATCTGCACGATTTTCCCGGATTCTTTTTCGGCTTCGATCATTCGATCACAGTCTTCAATCGTCGTCGCCATGGGTTTTTCCACCAGGACGTGCCGGCCAGCCTTGAGCGCATCGATGGTTAGATCTGCGTGCAAGTGGTGTCCGAGTACGATCGCGACAGCGTCTACATTTGGGTCTTCAAGAAGCTTGTGGTGATTTTCGTAGACCTTGGGAATATCCCACTCCTTGCGGTGGGATTCCCGGACGTCTTCAAAGAGATCAGCCGCGGCAACACAGCGGGCGAAGCCCTCATCTTCAGCGATCTTTAGTGCAGTGAGGTGACTCTTGGCGATGCCGCCGAGTCCAACTAATCCAATTCCCAACATAAAAATCCCCCACTGTCATTTTTGAATGTTTAAATTTCTCAATGGTTATGTTGCCAGCGAGTCGAAGTTTCGGCATGCCCATCTTGATAGGGCTCTTGTGGCGCACGTAATTGGTTGGGGATTTACAATCGGCATGCTCTAGATACCCGTGTTGGTGGGTAGTGGCTACAAAGGTGCTTGGTCCAGAGGATCTGGTCATTGTTGATTGTGATGTGCATGTCCATGATCCACCGGAGGCGTTAGCGCCGTTTGCTGATATGCCATGGCGTCGTTCCATGGAGCATCTCGGAGGGGTCAAGCAGCGGTATCTCGATATACCAGGGTATTCGACATCTTTGAATCTGGACCCGCCGTTTCCAAATGATGGCCCCAACACCCGTCATGTCATCACTGCGACCCAGATGCGTGACGAACTCGATGCCATGGATATCGATATCGCTGTGCTGTTTCCTGACCATCTGCTCCGAATGGCTGTGTTTCCACAGACTGACTATGCGGCTGCGCTTGGGCGGGCGTACAACGCATGGTTGGCGGACATGTGGGTGAGTCGCGAACGAGGATTGTATGGCGCGGTGCTTGCGGTCCCACAAGATCCCAAGGATGCGGCCGACCAGATTCGAAAATATGGTGTGATGGAGGAGTTTGTAGGGGTGTACCTGCCGGTTGCTGGAGTACGACCTCTCTGGGGAGAGCGGATGTACGATCCAATCTATGAGGCGGCAGCCGAAATGGGGATGCCGGTGATGCTTCACAGTGTGGGGCTCATTCATCCGAATTTTCCGTTCAATGTGGATCACATGACATCCCGACTGACTCGCCATCCGATTCAGCATGAATTTGCGCTCATGGCGAATCTATTCTCAATGATCGGTTCCGGTCTTCCGGTCAGGTTCCCGGGGCTGGATATCGTCTTTACCGAAGGTGGCATTTCTTGGGTGCCATACGTGATGTGGCGTTTGGACAAAGAATTTGCTGAGACACCAGCTGACGCCCCGATGCTTGAACGTCCGCCGAGCAGCTATATCAAAGAAATGTACTTCTGCACTCAACCGATTGAAGAGCCAGATCGTCCGTCGGATTTAGCGACGATGATTGATCTTTTTGATGGGCGTGATCACGTGCTGTTTGCATCTGATTGGCCGCACCATGACTTCGATCATCCGCGAGCGGTTATGCGTGTTCCGTTCGAGGCGGAAGTTAAGCGCAAAATCATGGGGGAAACCGCGCTCCAGTTATTTGATATATCGCTTCCGGTGACCACTGCCTGATGGCCCGGGTTCTGGTGGGTGCTATCGATGATATTCAGGAAGGGACCCCGGTGTTTGTCCACAGTGGATCGATGGAGATTGCCGTATTTCGTCTTGGTGACGAATTCAGGGCATATCGCAATCGTTGTCCGCACCAACAGGGTCCAGTCTGTCACGGAATCATCACTGGAACCCAGATGGCGACGGCGTCGAGCGGCTGGGAGTCTGAGTGGGTCCGGGAAGGTCGTGTATTGCTTTGTCGGTGGCATGCCATGGAATTTGATCTGGAGACTGGTGAGCGAATTCGTGGGCGTGGTGAACGGCTACGGTCATTCCCTGTGTCTGTCACGGATGAGCAGGTCTTTGTTGACGTCGCTTCGCGTTCTCGTTTGAAATAAAGAAGAATTCGGCTAGTCCGGTACCGCGACTTGGATTTCTATCGGGTCGATTGTGAACCAGGCTACAAGTTCAATCAGCATTGATACGCGCACAACATAGTTCCCGGGTTTGTCCGGGGCTCGTAATTGGCCGGTGAATGCGTAGCCACGTCCTGGTGGTATGTCGCCCCAAATATGGCCTAGCAATGGTGACCGGCCTTCATAGGCAGGGAGCTCCACCTCGTCGCCGCTTGCGTTGACCTCGAACCATCGCCAGCCAAGCCTGATGTTCGCAGGGTCAACCCATGCGACCTGACCGGAATTTAAGGCGTCCACATGCAGGGGGAGTAGTGAGGCTGGTTTTGCGACAAAGCTCTTCGGGGTTCGAAGGGAAAGATTAGCGCTCATACCATCTGCTGAGCCGTCAAAATTCGTATGGTTTCTGCTGGCAACGACGACGTTCTGTTCGAACAGCTGCCGACCGTCAATGGTCGCACTTAGGACATAATTGCCTGGCAACGAGGGTGTGAAGACATGCATCTCGGCTGCATGTACCTGGCCAGGCCTCAAGAATGGTGGCGGGAGCACATCTGTTCCGAATGCAAGATCTGTTTGCGCTGATTGGTGTTGCCAGCGAATCGATATTTGTCGGACATTTGAATTTTGCGGAGGGATCCAGGCTTGGTCGGTGGTGTTATTCAGAACAAGGGTGCCGACGAATCCGGTGTCTGGCTGGACATGGTTTACCAGAAATTGAGATTGGAGATCATTCCAATCATTGGCCGGCGGGACTTCCATGTCTCGCAGGGTGATCAACAGGTGTCGATCGGTTCGGTCCACCGAACGTGTGAATGGGCTTGCTGCGAAAGATTCCCAAATGCTGGCATCGCGACTTCCAAGCTTTTGCTGATCGATGATGACGGTGCGTATCCCGTAGGCTTGAAGGGCCTTTGCGAGGCCGGGCATTTCGGTTTCCATGAGGCCTTGAGTGGAGTCACGGAAGTACCAGTACTGTTGCCAAATGTGTCCGGAATAGCCGTTTACAAGAGGACCGGACCCTGTTTGGGTAGTGAGCCAGAGTCGTTGAATCTCTTCATTTCCAGTGACGGGTACGAACAACATCGGCCCGGGTTCTGTTCGCTCGAGGGCTCCTCGTAGTTTTCCGTGAGTAGGGATTGAAAATGCTGACAGTGGTTCTGGGACGGCCTCGGCTAGCACAAGCAGTGTGGCAGCGATGCCGACGATCGAAGGTGCGGCCGATCGTTGCCATCGGTATTGGGCGATCGCCGCTATTCCTATCCCTCCCAGCACTGCGAACGAAAAATGGGCAAGCAGGGAGAAACGAGCGACCACTCGGATGGCTCTGAAGACAGGCACGTGATCAAAAAGGAACAGATAGGGCAACTGAATGTCGCTAACGATTTCGTGCCGTTTCCAGTGGGTGCCTAGAGAGAACAGCACTGCGATGAGGATGAGTACCACAAGGCCCGCTGTTATTGCTTTAAGTCCTTCTCTTGTAGACAGCTTGGTCCAAAGGCCGGCAATCACACCACACAACGCCAGCGCAGGCGGTATAAAGCCTGGAAAGACACGGCGTTCACCCCGCGGGACTGAAAAGCGGTCGGCAAGGATGTCGTACCAGCGCAGCCGGTCGGTTGGTGATAGATAGTCTCGGAGCTGAACTGACCAAAACTGAACTTCAGTTAGGTCTCGGTCAGCTTGCCATGCGTCGCTAAAGGCTAGGTAGCCTTGAACGATCGGGATAAATGGCGCGCTGGCTATTACTCCGATGGCGATTAATTTGAGTGCGAGCCATCCATTGCGCGTGGTTAGTATGTTTGAGAGGGCTGGAGTTACGCCGAATGCTAAGAATATGATCCCGGCGAGGATGCCGAGGTGAACGGCGGTCACGAATTGCAGCCAGACCATCAGCGCGGCTAGTCCAAAGGATAGCCAACTCTTCTTTCGTTGGAAGCGGAGGCTAAACAACAGCACGAGGGGAAGCCACCAGGCTCCCAACAGTTGAAGGTGGCTGGCGTATGCAAGTTGGAGCGGACCGAAAGCGTAGATGGCTCCGGCGGTGACGGCGCCTGGTCTGGATTTTGTCAGCGTTAGTACTGTCACATACATGGCGACGGCGTTAAGCACGTAAGCCCCAATGTGCGTGATGCTGTAGGCCAACACTGGGTTTCCAGATATCAACGCGAATGGTCCGTAGATGGGTAGGAATCCTAAGAGAAGGTCAGATCCAAACAACGCGTTACCTGAGCCGAAGTAGAAGTTGCCTGCAAAAAAATCGTTGGGGTTTGAAAATATGGTGGTCCGCTGCCACTCGAGAATGCTGAGTAAAAAGAGTTGGTCCCCACTTGGTTTGTATGTGATGTGCGAGTTGGCGACGAGTACGAGCGGAAAGGTAAATACAAGTGCTGCAGCGACAAATACAAGAAAAGCGGCTGCGTGCCAGGCTCGATTGTTGTTGAATCCCCAGTCGACGGCGGTGTCTAGCCATGTCAGCACGTGCTCGTTTGGCGATCGACGGGCGACTGTCATATCGTCTTCGTCGGTCTCGTGCATTCGGCGTCTTTCGGGGCTTCTAGGAAGCAGTAGCTTCTGATTGATTGCGCGATGCAGTTTAGACGTCTTTGGTCAACCCTCGAGACACGAGAATTCCTCTCAACGAGGCGCTCGTCTAATCGGATGGGTGGCATGTAGGCTGGGTGGGCCATGACGAGTGCTCTGAAGGTGACTGGAAAGCTCAGTGGAATTTAGGTCTGCTATTTCTCTTGGGACCGAGTCTGACCTGATCGTCAAGGACATCTGTGATCAATTAGGCGTTGGCGATGGTATTGATCTGGCGATAGTTTTTGTTAGGCCATCAGATGAAAATTCTGCTGAACGCCTATTGGAGGAACTTAGATCGAGTCTAGGTGCGAAGCACATTATCGGATGTACTGCTGGCGGCGTGCTTGGCTGTGGTCGGGAGGTAGAGGATGGTGTTGGAACGTCAGTGATTGCCGCAAGGCTTCCCGGGGTGGTTGTTGAGCCAATAGCTGGCGTGGACTCGGGTGGCGATGAAACGCTGCCTGAGGACGCTCGTGTATGCATTCTGCTTGCAGATCCGTTCACGACGTCAACAGAGCGCGTATTGCAAAAATTTAATCGTGCCCGATCTGGTGTTCCGGTCATTGGTGGGGTTGCGAGTTGGGCGATGTCACCAGGACAGAATCGTCTTGTTTCTGATCATGGTGTGACTAATTCGGGATTCGTTGGTGTCGTGTTGCGAGGATCAGTTGATGTAGATGTGGTGGTCTCTCAAGGATGTCGTCCGGTTGGTGAGACATATACGGTTACTTCCTGCCAGGGCAACGTAATCAGTGAACTCGATCAAGAATTGCCACTTCAAATCCTTGAGCAAGTGTTTGCAGACGCTGATCAGGAGGATCAAAGCCTCATGCGTTCAGGGATTTTGGTTGGTCGGGGTGTTTCACTGGATCGTGAGGCGCTTGGCCGAGGGTCATTTCTTGTTCGAGGTGTAATTGGTGCTGACAGGGAATCTGGGGCGATTAGTGTGGCTGATCATATGAAGGAACGCGAGATCGTTCAGTTCCATGTGCGTGACGCTATGACCGCGAGAGACGATCTGGAAATGCTACTGATTCCACAGGCTTTTGAAGATAAGCCTGCAGGTGTGCTGCTCTTTACTTGCAATGGTCGGGGCGAACGTTTTTTTGGTCAGCCCAATGTTGACGTGACGATTGTGGGACGGGCGTTAGGCGACGACATTCCTCTTGCTGGGTTTTTCTGTGGTGGCGAGATAGGCCCGATAGGCAATTCGAATTTTATTCATGGCTATACGGCTAGCATGGCGATATTTCGACCGGAGCGATTGGCTACCTGACTGGTAGACCCCGAGGTCCCGAGGCGGTGGCTTTTGTCCGTGCAACTTGGCCGTCCGATTGGTGGACCGAATGGGATTCGAACCCACGACCTCCGCAATGCGAGTGCGGCGCTCTTCCGGCTGAGCTATCGGCCCTTTTTAGAGGACCTAGGCCGCAGGATCGATGCGTACCCGTTTTCGTCCGAGAAATCTATCAAATACTAGTTTTCCATCAGTAAGTGCGAACAGCGTGTGGTCCCGTCCCGTGCCGACATTATCTCCGGGCACAAGACGTGTTCCCCGCTGGCGCACGATGATTTGACCGGTGCGAATGTGTTCTCCGGCGAACATTTTGACACCGAGCATTTTGGGATTGCTATCGCGGCCGTTCCGACTACTTCCCAGACCTTTTTTGTGTGCCATATCTCGTCTATCCCTCCGCAGAGCGCGTAGCTAGAGCATTTACGCGTCGTTACTGTTCGCCTTGCTTGAACCCTTGGTCTTGGCTTTTGCCTTAGCTTTTGCCTTGG
>CAZFVB010000020.1:13849-13948 GCA_964522375.1 uncultured Chloroflexota bacterium | reverse complement strand
CTGTTCGCCTTGCTTGAACCCTTGGTCTTGGCTTTTGCCTTAGCTTTTGCCTTGGCTTTTGTCTTTGCTTTCGGTTTGGCTGCGGCCTTTGGTTTGGCT
>CAZFVB010000020.1:0-13749 GCA_964522375.1 uncultured Chloroflexota bacterium | reverse complement strand
GCGGCCTTTGGCTTGGCTGCGGCCTTTGGCTTGGCTGCGGCCTTTGGCTTGGCTGCGGCCTTTGGCTTGGCTGTGCTTGGTTCTTCAGGCTCAGCTCTCGGGCCGATAGAATCAATGCGAAGTCTGGTGAGTTCTTGGCGATGGCCACGTCTTGTCCGATTCCGCTTTTTTGCGTGGTATGTAACGACATTGAGCTTTTTGCCTCGGGTATGTCCAAGAACCGTACTTTCAACGAATACGTCATCCAGAATCGGATTGCCGATCCTGACGCCATCGTCGGTATTCACCATAAGCACATCATGGAGTGTTAATGGACCTGGTTCGGCGTCGTTCATACGCTCGACTTCAATGACGTCACCGGGTTTGACCCGATACTGTTTACCGCCGGACGACAAAATCGCGAAAGCCATGACAATTCCGTTAGTGGGTGCTTCAGATGTGTTTAGTACTGGGCGAACTCGAGCTTGATCACGGCTCGCCTAGGACTAATCCTACCAACGCTGGGTCGGGAAGGCTACGACACTAGGTGATCTGAGTGCTGATGTTGATTGGTTGACAGGGTGACGTCGAACGTCCACTCTTCGTTTGGCTTCAATGAATCTGGATGGATCATGGAATATCGAACACTTGGCGATCACGGTCCGGAGGTGTCGGCGCTTGGGTTTGGGTGCTGGCCTATGGGTGGACACCGCTATGGTTCGACGGATGATGGTGAGGAAATCAGCGCAGTTCAACGTGCGCTCGATGCGGGTGTCACGCTTTTTGATACGGCTGCTGGATATGGGACCGGACACTCGGAGTCAGTTCTTGGTCGCGCTTTAAAGGACAACTGGAACGATGTCGTCGTTGTCACCAAGACGGGCATTGTCTGGGCGGAGGAGCGCGGAATCTTTGTTCGAGATTCTCGGCCTGTTGCAATACGTGGTCAGTGTGAGGAAAGTCTTCGGGCGCTAGGGACCGATAGGATTGATGTCTACCTGATTCATTGGCCAGATCCTGACACACCGATTGATGAAACCATGCGCGAAATGGAACGGCTTCGGGATGAGGGGAAGATCGGCTATGTCGGAGTGTCAAACTTTTCGACGGGCCAGATGGATCAAGCCCGCGAAGTGCTCCCGATTGTTGCAAACCAGGTTGGCTACCACATGCTGGATCGTCGCCACGCCGAGGAGATTATTCCGTACTGTGCGGCTCACGGCATCGGTGTCATGGCCTATGGGTCATTGGCCCATGGGGTGCTGACTGGAACCTTTGATGTTGACCCGAAGTTCGAAGACGACGACTGGCGGAAGCCCGGGTATGCCTTTGGGCTTCCTCTATTCCATCCAGATTTTCTGGCAGACACGCTTGAAGCAGTTGATGAGGTTACGTCGGCCGCCCGTATGGCTGATCTGACAACGCCCCAGTTAGCGCTCCGCTGGGTGTTAAACGAACCAGCCGTTTCGACGGCCCTGGTGGGATTCAGAAATTCAGGCGAAGTGGATCTAGCGGTATCGGCAGTGGAAGCTTCGCTGCCATTTGGAGTGATGGATGGGGCCAACGCAGCGACGCTCGATGCATATCGACGATTGCATGCGGCAGAACAGCCACAAGATTCGATCGGACCAGGGCGACGGACGGTCTAGTTTTTTATAACAACCGCACCAAGTAGATTGGCATTGGTTCGGCGCAGGATCTCGCTGGCTCGTACTGAATCTTCGCGATTTGATTTCCCATGGGCGACCACCAGCAGCGTTCCATCAGCTACCGATGTGAGGGTGCGTGTATCAGCGACACTGCGCACGGGCGGAGCGGCCAATATCAAGACGTCATATTGAGAGGCTTGGTCTTGCAGTGCTACCAGTGAAGCTTGTGAAGACAGGAGCGTGGAGTCATTGACCTTCACAGCGTGGCTTGTGGCAACCGAAAGCGATTCGGACACCACATGAGGTGCTGAACCGGTCAAATCTTGATGATGATCAGGTTGGTGTTCGCCATCGGTGTCTCCATCTACAAGCAAAACTCGACAACCGGTCTGAGCAATGGCTGCTGCTAGATAAGCAGCGACATGACGTCGTGGTTCGGCTTGGTTTGGGCTCGTTACCGCAACAAGGGCGTGTTGCTGATCTCCCAGTGCTATGAGCGTGTTGGCTCGCAACTCGGAAAAGGCCTTCGGTATGGTTTCGTTACCCGGAAGGTCACTGGCTATTCTTGGTTCAGGCACGAGATGTTCTCGATAGCGGTGAGATTATCCAAATCGATGCAGCACCTAGGATCCCTCCAAGGGCTCCAGCCATTGGAAGGGCGACTATAGCGTGCGGCCAGACAGGAGAGGTTGGGATATGTGCGGGATCAATGACTCCAATTTCAAGACCTCGTTGCGAGCCAGAGGTTCGTTCCGGTGTTGCTATTTCGGTTACTAGGAGCGCTGCGAGTGCATTTACCGTGCCAGCTGCGCGCGTCGCGTCGGAATCTTCTGCTTGAATGGTGACAAGTAAGCGTTCGGAATCGCCATTTGTGCGAACATTCCGGACGACCCCGGCGAGCGAGAGACCGGCACGTTGTTCGCTAGTGAGTCGAGCTGCGTATGCTTCAGAATCCACCCATGCTGCATAGTTGTTTACCAGTCGAGCTGCTGCTTCTGCGGCTCCAAGGTCAGCCACACGTGGTCGGATGGAGACGTTAGTTTGTGCTCGGTAAATAGGTGTCGCGGCAAGCACGACAATCAGAGCGACGACAACCGCTAGCGTGGCCGACAAAAGGCTGCCAAATAGATAGAGTCGCAGCGAAGGCTCTGCTCGTTTGTTGACGGTGCTCATTGGACGGTTCCAATGATAGGGGTTTCAAGTAGGTCCGGAACGTCGTCGGCAAATAAGCGGTTACCTCGCCAGTCGAAAACAAGCACGATCATCATGGATGTAAGCAGTCCGACCAATGCCTTAAGAAAGATATCCAAAAAGCGTGTGGCGAACGTGGGTTGGAGCGCTGCATCGGTTTTATCGATTACTCGAAGAGTCCCTAGCTCTTTTAGGCTTGGATATAGCCTTGTTTGGTCATCGACGAGCAGTCGTACCGTGGTGTCAATGATGGCTTGTGCATGCCGGGGGTTTTGCCAGGTCAATTCAAGGCGAAGCCCTCGAGCCAAGGGGAACACATCAATAGTTTTCGTCAGGGTTTCAAGGTTAATCAGGATGTTTTCTTCGGCAAGTTCTTCAACAACTTCCCGGTGCAGGTTTCGGCCACGAGCTAGCCGGACCAAATCTTGAATGACGACCGACGATGCTTGGGCGCGACTGTTTTCGATGCCAAACTTCCGATCTTCGCTGTCCGGTGGAAGCTCTAAAACTAGGAGGAGTTCTGCTTCTGCCTGGTGTGGGACGGGGCCCAGTACTTGCCACACAAGGCTTGCGGCAATAGTTGCGATAGTGACTACGGCTACAAACCACCACCATCGACCAAGGACTCTTCCGACACGTGCCGATGCCATTAAGCTAGTGCTCTATCACGATGTGCTTCGATTGATTTGGAGACTGCCACTCCAAAGGCGTGGCGGAACTTTTCAATGCTAAACCGGCGGGCATTGGCTAGCAGTCGTTCAGATGAAAACTTGGCTGATTGCATACGTGTCAGTGCGGTGCCCATCGAGGCTACTGTTTGCTCGCTGAACAAAATACCTGTTTCTCCTTCAATCACCGTGTCCAATGCGCCACCGGCAGCAAAGGCAACGACTGGCCGACCTGCTGCCTGAGCTTCTACCGGTGTAATCCCGAAGTCTTCTTCTCCTGGGAATAGCAAGGCACGACAGCGCGACATTTCATTACTAACTTCGTGGTCGGGAAGCCTACCAACAAACGTGACCGTGGGTCCTGCTAAAGACCGAAGATTTTTCTCAGCTCTGCCTGTTCCAATAATTTTTAGGGGAAGTCCGAGTTTGGTGCACGTGCGTACCGCAAGGTCAATACGTTTATATGGAACGAGACGTGAGACGATCAAGAAGTGTTCGCCAACATGGCTTGTTGGTGCAAAGCGATCAGTATCGACCGGCGGGTGGACAACCATCGAAGATCGACCGTAGAACTTTTGTATCCGCTCAGCGACGGCATTTGAGATCGCAACGAATTGAGATACTCGCTGGGCTGCTTTGTAGTCCCATTGGCGAGCCAG
The DNA here is from genome assembly GCA_964522375.1 of uncultured Chloroflexota bacterium. Taxonomy (GTDB): domain Bacteria; phylum Chloroflexota; class UBA11872; order UBA11872; family UBA11872; genus UBA11872. Next base: position 9,603 of record CAZFVB010000020.1, on the reverse strand, counting down.
TCTCAACAATGACGGAAGAATAACTCGAGCGGCTGCTGGGGCCCGCTCTCCGGCCAAATAGTTGTCGGGTGTCCACAAGAACCTGGTGGGAGTTAGGCAGTAGCAAATGTGGAGAGCCCCTTTAGGGATGCGTATGCCTTTGCAGAATGCGCTGCAGTTACTTACAACGACGTTACTGGGTTTGATCTTGGTTGTCCCGAACGCCAAAGGGTACAGAGGCATCAACGCCTGATGGTTTTTCCTCCAAAAAGGCAGACGCTGCATCCATGTGGTTCGGATGTCCAACTGGGCGAAGGCAGCATCAACCAGTGTTGGGTCGTAAAAAGAGGTGTACGTTGGAGCATTGGGGTACATCTTGTGAAGCTCAAGGAGCACGTTTTCTGCGCCGCCCTGCTGGTTCAACCAATCGTGAACAAGCGCGACGTCCAGTTCGGTGTTGGGAATTGTGCCCATTATCAATAGGCGCCCCGACCGCTCAGGACCGTCGGAATCGTCTGGAGCAGTATTCGAAGATCGAGGCCAAGTGACCAGTTGGTCACGTAGTAGGCATCAAGCATCACCATCTCCTCGAACCTTAGGTCACTCCGTCCGCTCACCTGCCAGAGCCCGGTTAGTCCGGGTAATACTTGCAAGCGATGTTGGGCCATCGTGTCGTACTGAGCAACCTCAGCCGGTACTTGGGCGCGAGGACCTACGAGGCTCATGTCGCCTCGTAAGACATTGATTAGCTGTGGGAGTTCGTCAAGGCTGAATCTTCTGAGTAACCGTCCAACCCGGGTGCGTCGAAAGTCCTCAGGTGACTTAAACAAGAGGGGATGCTCCGTGCTGTCGAACAGTTCCTGCTTGCGATGTTCTGCGTCTTGAATCATTGATCGGAATTTGAACAGGCCAAATGATTTTCCGCCGTGTCCTATCCGCGTTTGTTGGAAGAAGATGGATCCTTTGGAGTCCAATCGAATGGCAACGGCGATACAAGCCCAAAATGGGGCGCTTATTGCGAGAGCTATGATGCTAATTAGAATGTCGAGGGATCGCTTCTGAACACGGCGAAAGCCGGTAATTTCTGTTTCGCGTAGCGTGACGAGCGGTATTCCAGCGACAGAGTACATATCCATTCTTCCGAACTGCGTCTCGAGAAGATCAGGTACGACGCGAAATTCGACGTCTTGACTCTTACAGCGGCTAATAATTGGTTCGAGGCTATGCTGTGTACTGGACGGCATCGCCACGTACACCTCATCGACTTGTGCCGAGCTGATGACGGCCTCGAGGTCAGCGAGTTGTCCTAGCTTTTGGAATCGACCGAATGAGGCTTCGCGGGAATTAAACTCCGGCTCAAGGTATCCCAAAACTAGATTTCCTAGACTTGGGCTGGCCGTAAGTTGTTGCATTAGGAATTTTGCGACGACTCCATTCCCAACTATCAGTATGCGTTGGTTGTCGTAGCCGGCTCGGCGAAGAAGACCAAGACCAATGCGACGACCGATAATCCACAGGGTTGCTAGTGCTATCGCATAGCCGCCAAGGTATAGGAACATCAAGCGAGAGTAAAAGACTGGCCGAAACACGAAGAACACGACAATGATGGCTGCAGTCCCTATCAATACTCCGAGCGAAATTCGTCCTGTGTCTTCTAGTGGTGATGTGCCACGGTTTGGTTGATATCGTCCAAGTCCACCGAAGCTGATCATCGTGACTGGGATGAAGAGTGCTCCGACCACCCAATATGCATCTAGTGGCGTGAACTGGAACTCGCTGAGGCTTGGGCCGAGTCGCCACGAGTAACGTGTTGTGTACGCAAGAAGAAAGGCCACGAAGAGTAGGAGGGCGTCGCCAATCGCCAGGATCTTAGGCGATGCTAAGAACTGCCAGGCTGTGTGGTGACGGCGCTGTGGCGATGGAATCAGGTTAGGGTTCGTAGTCAACGTGGTTCCAGGACGTGTTGGTATATGTCGAGACATTTCTTGGCTGCAATCGACCAGTCAAATCGGTTGGCTTGTACGAGTCCTTGACGGCGCATAGCTTCCCTCCGCTGGGGCGATGTAAGCACGCTAGTCATGGCTGCAGCCAGTTCTGCTACATCCCGTGGCTGAGTCATCAATCCAGCCTTGCCGATAACTTCGGGCAAGGAGGACCGGTTTGATGTGATGACTGGCGTTCCACTGGCCATGGCTTCCAACACCGGGAAGCCAAAACCCTCAAAGCTTGACGGGTAGACGACCAAGTCCGCGGAGTTATACCAGAAGGGAAGGTCTCCTTCGTTTACATAACCAATTTCTTGTATTCGGTCTCGAACAGGACTTTGAGCGATTGCTGAGTCGATCGCATCCATGCCCCATCCTCGTCCGCCGGCTAAAACAAGATCTCCATCGAATGCACGATTTCGAATAATTGATTCGAAGGCATGCACTAGGACATCTACGTTTTTCCGAGGTTCCAAGGTTCCAACAAAGAGTATGAACGGTCGGTGTTGACCGATGTTATGACGAAACGCATCAATTTCATTACACGATCTGGGGTGGAAATCTGGTTCAGTCCCTGGGTACAGCACGTGTACTTTTTGTGGATCGGCTCCCAGAAGCTTGATCACGTCATCACGAGTTGCAATGGAGTCAGCGAGTACAGCTGAAGCTCGACGGACCGAAAGCCAGGTGGCGGCAGTAAGGTACCAGCGACGTAGTGGAGGATGAGTCGCCGCTACCTGCATGAACGAAAGGTCATGAATTGTTACTACGTGTTTGGTGGGGGAGGCGACCGGAACCACGTTCAGCATTGAGTGCACGAGATCTAGTCTTGAGATGGCAATGTGCCAGGGTGCTACGAAGTGCTCCCACAAGATTCGTATTCCTGTCCGGGATGTGGAAGCTCTGGTTCGTCGGAGTTGTATCGGACGTGTTGGGGTGAACGGAAGTTCCGAAACCTGATCATTTACGAAGACTGTAAAGTCGAGTCCTGTGGAAGCGGCAATGATTTGTTCGACGAGGTTTCTCGTGTATCGACTTGGTCCAGCATTTCGATATGACGCGTCGGTACGAAGCACTAACGCGTTTAGGCCGATTGTTGCCATCCGACCTCCGACTGTAGAGGAGCACGTCGACAGTGTGTCGAGTATAAGGGTGATGAATCAGCAGTTTGTAGTGCGAAAACAGAAAACGGACGCAGGTGCCGATATCGACACCTGCGTCCGCAGCATTCCTGGATCAGGCTTCTAGCGAATGACTTCCTGCGTTGACCTATCGAAGAGCTGCATGTTGCTCATATCGATTACAAGGTCAAATGCATTGCCAATTGCCGCTGATGTACGAGGATCAACACGCGCGATGAACGACTCGTCGCCGGCCAGCATGTAGAGATAGACCTCGCTGCCTAAAGGCTCAGTTACGTCCACATTCGCATTCATGACCGCGTCTTTAGAGACCTGGTCTGGCGTGAAGGCGGGATCGAAAACGTCCTCGGGACGAATGCCGAACACGACATCCTGGCCAACATAGTTCACATATGGAGCTCGATTGTCGGGCGGGACAGGAAGTTTGAACGTATCGGTCTCGACGTACATGTCATCAGCCGATCCGGTCAATCGTGCGTCAAAGAAATTCATTGCTGGGCTGCCAATGAATCCAGCCACGAACATGTTGCTGGGTTCTCCATACACTTCTTGTGGAGGTCCAATTTGTTGCAACACGCCGTCGCGAAGTACCGCAATACGACTCCCCATGGTCATGGCTTCCATCTGATCGTGGGTGACATAGATCACGGTAGCTTGCAAACGCTCGTGCAGTCTGATCAGCTCAGCACGTGTTTGCACTCGCAGCTTTGCGTCTAGGTTCGAAAGGGGCTCGTCCATAAGGAACACAGCGGGATCACGAACCACAGCTCGACCGAGAGCAACACGTTGACGTTGCCCACCAGATAGAGCCTTCGGCTTTCGGTCTAGCAGTTCAGCGATGTTGAGCATTTCTGCAGCTTCTTGGACCCGGCGCTCAATTTCTTTTCGGGCTGTGCCGCGAAGACGAAGACCGAACGAGAGGTTGTCGTAAACACTCATATGTGGATACAGAGCGTAGCTCTGAAAAACCATGGCGATATCCCGGTCTTTCGGCGGGACATCATTGACCAGGTTTTCGCCGATATAAATGTTGCCATCGCTAAGCTCTTCGAGCCCAGCAATAAGTCGTAACGTCGTCGACTTTCCACACCCGGAAGGCCCGACCATTACGAGAAACTCCCGGTCCTCAACCTCTATTGAGAGATCCTGAACCGCAGTCACTTCGCCGAATCGCTTGGTTACGCGATCAAGGGTGACACTTGCCATAAATAACTCCCCATTGTTTCTCTTTTTGAGTGCAGCTCACATAAGGCCACAACTCTCTGACCACCGGCTACGTGCCGGGGTCCGGCGGGAACAGAACTGTTCGGCAAAAGCCGTTTCTCCCCGAAGAGCCGGCACGGTCATCCTAACCGTGCCGAACCGCATTCCTTCTACAGGCGGTACTTCCACATGTAGACGGCATACAGACATAAAGACCGTAACAACCAGTTTGACTTTCGGTCAACCAGTTAGACGCTCGATCTTTTGAACCAGAGCTCTTAGCGCCTGATGGTTGGATGCCTGCGGGTAGTCAGGGTGACCGATCATGTCTCAGAGAGTCGTGGGTGAGGTACCGTCACAGACGTGTCGAGTGAGCGTTTGTGATTGGAAGAAGGAAGGCTTACAGGTTGCTTGGTTTTCATGATGGGATCTTGCGTGTGACCGGACGTGTTCTGCGTGCTACTGCACTGGGGGTGGTTGCTTGGCTTCTTGTGGCCGGGTTGACGATTGCCGAATCTCAGACGCCAGGCATTCCTTCGACATGTGCCGATGATTTTGTGATGGCGAACGGTCATTTTTTTAGTCAGACGGGTAATGATGGCTCCGGTTTTCTTGTTCATGACGATGAGGAGGCTTCATTTTGGACGGCCTTCGTCGCCTATGGCGGCATACCCGTTTTGGGATACCCGATATCGCATCGCTTTGATTTATACGGATTCCGCGTACAGGCCTTTCAGAAGGCGGTCTTGCAGTGGGACCCCGGTCGATCCAGGGCAAATGTTGCCAACATCTTGGACAATCTCGAGGCTGCCGGCGCTGATCCGTGGCTCCAGGTGTATCGACAGGTTCCGCCCCATCAAAGTCTTCCAGCGGATCAAGGTGTTTCTTTTGACATCATCATCAACAATCATCTTGCGCTGCTTGACGTGAATCAGAACATCCGGCGCACGTTTCTAGCGCAGCCAAATTGGCTTACGAGGTACGGTCTGCCGATTGCCTACTATGATTTTGGACCTGTGCGGGTCATGCGCGCACAGCGGACTGTATTGCAAGAATGGACTGTTGACGTCCCGTGGGCACGCGCAGGTGAGGTGGTGTTTGCGAACAGCGGGGACTTGGCTCGGGAGGCTGGGCTTTTCCCGAGCGAGGCGGTAAAGCCAGCGTTGCCTGGTAGGGCGCGGGTTGTCGACGCGTCCATCTCGCTTTCGACTGAAGCTTTGGAACAGGGATCGACGACGGTCGTGACGCTTTCAACCGGACGGCCTGATGTGAGCTTAAGCCTCAATGGGGGGGTATTACCCCTGGCTTGTGTGAATGGTAGATGGACATCTATTGCCGGGTTTCCCGCTGATGCCTCTGGCGACTATGTCTTTCGAGTGACGGTTGGAGACGTGATGCGTGATCATCGCTTCAATGTGGTTGCTGAAGAACATCAGGCCGTGATTCTTGAGGTTGATCCGGCGCTGGTTCATTTGCTTGAGCCGGAACAGTCGAGTCAGGAGCGAGCTTTTATCCAGGCTCTTGTGAATGAGGTGACTGGACCTCCGTTGTGGAACGGGCGGTTTTCCCGGCCGAGTGTTGGCCCGTCATCGTCGCCCTATGGACAGCGTCGGATTTTTGAACCCGGGTCGGTGCCCTCTCTGCACGAAGGTGCAGACGTGATGGCTCCATTGGGGACCGTCGTTCGTGCGCCTGCTGTTGGCTCGGTTACTTGGGCTGGCTCTTTAGCTATACGGGGGCAAACTATCGTGTTGGATCACGGGTTCGGTGTATTTTCGGCGTTTGCCCATCTGGAACGTGTTGATGTGGCTATTGGCGACAAAGTAAAGCGGGATCAGCTAGTTGGATTGGTTGGGACGACCGGCCGGTCAACCGGACCACATTTGCATTGGGAGGTTCATGTGTCCGGAACTGCTGTGGATCCTGCGATCTGGACGACCGGTTTGCCTGGTTTTTCTGGATGGACTGGCTATCGTTTTGTTTCGACTGCGCCACCGTCATCCACAGAGGAGCCTTCCACCATCAGCCCAGCAGCAGTGCCTGTTATGCCTATGCCTGTGGGTTAGGGGTAAGAATGCGTGGAGGGAGTGGTTGGTGTTGAGAAGTCTAATTGCGTCAATTCGACAACTGGTGTTCGGGCCATCTCGATTTGAGGGCCATGTTCGGACGGCCGAATCTCGGGCGATCGCAGATCTATGGGTATCTTTGCTCATGGATCACGGTATACCGGCGCGGTGCACCGCGCAGCTTTCTTCGGGATTTATGGGTGATGGGATGGCTCATGACATCCTCGTCCGTGAAGGTGATCTCGAGGAGGCGAAACGTATTCTGGCAGCCTATTGGGATGATGAGTTCGAAATTCGTACGGAAGACCAGTGATAGATTGCCGCGTTACTTGTGGCTAGGTGTCGCGCAGTAAAGGGGTTTATGTTGGACGGACATTCGTTAATCGTTGAACACGTCAGTGAGATTGCTGTTGCTCCTGAGGATGCTTTCGACGCACTTGGGGACGCTTCCATTCTGGCTGAGTGCCTGAACCCTTTGGAACGCATTCGTATCGCTGCCGAAACGGGTGGTCGAATCGGTTTTCGTGATCCGGATCTCGGGGTTGTGATTGGTCGAGTTGGTGAATATGAGCGTGGTATTCGGATGACCTGGCGCATGATTCAGAATTGGCCGCGTGTCCTCTCATTTGATTTTTCTGCGAATGGTAGCGGGTGTCGTATCGATATCATTCAGTCTGACTTTGCCGCGCTTCGTGGAGACGGGTCCGACATCAACGGTTTATTTGCAGAACGATGGGACCGATGGATGGCTGCTCTCAAGAGCCGCCTGGAAAGTTAAGGCCTCTCAGGCCCAGACCTTCGATAAACTCCCTAGTTAGAAGCGCCCGTAGCTCAGCGGATTAGAGCACTTGTCTTCGGAACAAGGGGTCGGGGGTTCGAATCCCTCCGGGCGTGCCAATCAGTGCCGGTTGTTGGCTTCGGCGGTTGTGTAATCCATTCTTTGTCAGCGCCAGGATCCGGTTTCTGCAATTCGTACACATTCGGGCATGGGGGCCAATACAACCTCGCAGCGTAGAAGATTCGGTGCGTAGGATCCTGTCTTGACCGCCGGTGTAGCCATTCGTTTCGATTGTCTCCAGAGGGCATTGCTTGGGCAACTGTCCGTCATGACCTGACCGCCAGCGTCTTCGATTTCTTGGGCGTATCCAAGCCGACGTGCTTGACCTTCAATGGCGTATGACATTGAGATGAGCAGCGTAACGTTCTCGTGAACTTTTTTACCACGGAGCTCCTTAGCGAGTTCAACGACTTCTTGGAGGGTGGCATGTGGGCACCCGAAGTAGACCAGGTCCACCTCATTCCCGGTCGCCGTAGTGAGAGTTTCGTAAACCTCGGCTAGTTCGGCATCGCCGAACACAATCGTTTCATCTGGCTCATGACCTTGGAGTGCAGCCTCGAGACTAGGTGCTTCAGGTGTGATGCCGGCGATGTGCAACATTGGTGCCCCGCCTGATGTAGCTAGTGCCGCGCAGAGTTGACGGGCTGACTCGATGCGCAGTGAAGGAAGCCCAACGAACGCCGGGATGCGTAACCCGCCGGTTTTTCCAGCGAAGTATCCGAGGCATCCCCAGTCGGCGTCGGAGGTGATTTCGGTTTCAACTTCAATTACAAATGTCGCCCGGCGGTTTTCGGTGCGCAGCACGCCAAACTCGGGCACGAACCCGGTGGCCATTGCTGCGACCGCGCTCTCGTTGCCGTTACGTGTGGTGCGTGCGGCGAGAAACGAGTTAACAAAGACGACGGCATGTGATTCGGTCCAGGCGCAGATCTGCCCGCTCATCGGAACGTTTCCAACGAGGTACGGCGCACACGTCCAGGTCATCGAGACGCCAGCTTCGCGTCCAAGGTCCAGGAGCTCACGTTGGGCTGGGACCTGTCGGAGATCGGGTTGAAATTGCTCAAGACGTTCAAGGTCCATAAAGCTCGCGTGGGCGGTTGCTGTGACTTCAACGTCATCAATCAGGCAACCCTTGGTGTAGTTGATATAGCCCTCGATGAGCTCGAATGGAAGGTCCCCAAGGGTTCGGTTGGGCACAAACAAGCCGCCAGGCAGTACGTTGTCTACTTCTATAAGGCGTTCTGCTCCAACGGATTCCCCCCATTCGACGAGCAGGCGAAGGTGCTCGGCACGTGAATCCCCCTGAGCGCCGTTAAGCATTTCTTCTTGGATCGATGTGAGTTGAAGCTCTGAGTGCGTCGAAACATCGTTTGTTGGGGCAAGACGGGGTACTGGTTCCCTGTCGGAATCAACCTCAACAATGCCCGTGTCCGCGTTTATGCGAACGAAGTCGCCGGTTTGGATGGCCGTAAATGGATCGGCGTTAAGGTCGGTTATTAGCGGCAGGCCGAGAGCGACACACGCTAGCGTGCTTAATTCGTCGAGTTCAGTATTGATGAAGGCTACCGGAGCGTTTCCAGCCATTTTTGCTAAGCGCAGCATCAATGACGTCCCTGAACTGCCCTTGGTCGATCGAAACACGAGAATCTTTCCGGCAATGTTGGTGCCTTCAAATGGACTCCCTACTTCAACGATCTCCCCAGATGCAGGATCGAAGCCGCCCCAAAATGAGATGCGTGTATCCGCGACGACCGCGTGGCCTTCGGCTTGACCTCCGACTATTGTTTGGCAGGTGTAAGTCTCGGTTGGCACGGGCTATGCACCAAAGGTTGTTGGCAGCGCGGGTAGTTCTAACAGGTCTGGTGTCGACAGATCAATTACGGGCGAGTGCTAGCTGATGGTTCTGCTCGGGACTCGTTAAACCTGAATGAACAGGTTTAACAGAAAACTGATGCATTTAGGAAGAGGATGTTCCTGTTGTAGCACGGTTATGTTCTGGGTCAGCCTTCCCATGGGTCACAGAAAACAACCGGGTGCTAGTCCTTTTTTCCGTCCTTGTGTTTGAGCGTTTCAAATCCGCCACCACCACACCAGCCCCCTGGGCATTTGTCGGGTTTTATGATCGAGAGGTCCTGGCGCTGAAGCGCTCCATCGGAATCGGATCCACAGGCAGCCTGGCTTGCTACCACGGTGGCGAGAACAAGAGTGGATATCGACCTCATCACGTTTTTCCGAAGGATGGAACGGTGTCTCAATAGTGGTTGCATTAAGTCGTAGTGGTGGGTAAGTCCTCAGGAGCAGGCTTATGTTAGGGGACGGGTAGTTGAAGTGGCAAAAAGCAACACGCCCGGTCGGATTTCTCCGACCGGGCGTGCCCGGTCCTGTGACGC
>CAZFVB010000019.1:1995-31370 GCA_964522375.1 uncultured Chloroflexota bacterium | reverse complement strand
TTTCATTGAATGAGGGTCGCGTTGTTGATGACGTGGTAACGCAAGAGGTCATTCTCGATGGGCATGAGGTACAGCTTTCCTTGGCAGCTTCAGCCAACTGAGAAGAGACAGCCATGCTTGGATAGGGACCTATACGACGATGCCTGATTCTATGCCGTGCTCCCCGATGGTTTGACACGCCCCTACGTTTGTCGAAAGTTAAAGTTTGTTCAGGTGACTTTCTAGCTTTGCGGTGCTAGTTCAACGACGTCGTCGATTACACGAACGTGGAAACTCTTGGTTCGTTGTCCAAGTGCTGGATTTACGAGCCACCCATCGGTTACGTCGTAGGTCCATGCGTGTAGAGGACATGTGAGATGGCAGCCGATGAGCTTGCCAGCTCCGAGCGGCCCACCTGCGTGTTCGCACAAGCCATCAATAGCGTGATACTTCCCGTTGACGTTTGCGATTACTATCTCGGTACCGTCGAAGACGATCGTGGTTAGACGTCCAGGCTGGGGCAGCATGTCTGTGGAACCGACTGCTTGGTACACATCCTCGCTAGCCAAGACGTCGGCACATGATGGTGACATCGGCGGATCCGCCGTTGCTCTCTGATTCGGGGCCCAGGTGGAACTCGTTATGCCGCACGGTTTCTATCTCGAAGCCACTCTTGTGGAGTACGTCCTGTCGATGTTGGCTAATTGCGGTGGCGCGTACTTCGCGCAGGCCATTTGTGGAAGCCTCTTCAATGGCTGCGTTGATGATCGTTGACGCTCGGTCGTGGTAGTCAACAGCGACCTGAAACTCGAGGGCGGCAGATTTGCTCAGCGGCCCTGCTGATGGGACCGATAGGTTCGCAGAAGCAGCCAGTCGACCCTGATTGTTTTCTAGGACTTTCCATGTATTGTTCGGGTTGGTCTCGTGATTCGCGAACGTGTTGTAGAACGGGCGTAGGCAGCCGCCTGCTTCCACCGAAGGTGGTGCGTGAAAAATGGCCTCCTTGTAATCACGGACGATCCATCCGCCTGTTGCCGTTGTAAGTAGCAGGTGGGTATATGCTGCAAGATCTCCAAGTCGAATGTCACGGATAACGCCATCTCCGTCTCGGCGAAGATAGGTGCTGTCGAAATCCTCGGATTCAGTGCCTGGCCGAACCGCACGCATGACTAATCCGTTCAGCGGTCGGAATCCATTTTTCGTATACACGTGTTGTGCGATGGGGTTCATTGTTCCGAGATAACTGGCGAGGCCTCCTGAGTCCCAAAAAGGTTCAAGTGCCAGTTCAGTGAGGACTTGGGCAATGCCTTTGCCCCGATGCTCGGGACTCGTAAATACGAAACCGTAACCCCCGAGGTCGTGTATTTCGGAATCGGTCGCGTGCCATGCGGTGCCGACAATCTCGTTATCAATACGACCAACCAGTAAGGTGTCGGCGAGCGAGGGGTCAGCGCTGCCCGAGATAAATTGGGCGAGAAAAGCTGCTTCCGTGGCAACCATCCATGGATCAAAGGGGCGGGTCAAAAAGTGGTGGATCGATAGGTGGTCCGCGGTTTCTCCACGGTTTGCTCCGGGTAGCATGATGTGTACGTCGAGTCGATCGCCGTTAGCCAGCAGGCGTTCGTGTTTCATCGCAGCGTATCTCCGGATCTTCGCTCGGATGTTGGATCTGTGATGCAACAATACTGGTTTGTTGTGCTGTGTGGGAGGGACTTGAATGTCGATGACAGGAAAATCCGCATTGGTCACTGGTGGTGGGACTGGAGTTGGTCGTGCCGTCGCGTTGAAGTTGGCGGAGCGGGGTGTGAATGTGGCTGTGAATTATTCGAGGTCGGCAACGGAGGCGGCTACGACCGTAGATGACATCGAGGCATTGGGCGTGGACGGTCTAGCCATTCAAGCTGATGTGGCATCGGATGCTTCGGTAAAAGCAATGGTTGAACAGGTGGTGGCTGTATTTGGACGCTTGGATGTCGTTGTCAACAGTGCAGGGACTACCGCGTTCGTACCCCATGAAGATCTTGATGGCATGAATGAGGCTGACTGGGATCGGATTCAGGCGGTCAATCTCAAGGGACCGTTTTTTGTCAGTCGCGCCGCCGCGCCGCATCTTCGGGCTTCTGGCGATGGGGCAATCGTGAATGTGTCCTCGCTTGCTGGCGTCACGGGTATCGGTTCGTCGATTGCGTACGTGGCGTCGAAAGGCGGCCTTAACTCGATAACCAAGTCCTTGGCTCGGGCGTTAGCTCCCGAGATTCGAGTCAACAGTGTGGCCCCTGGCGCTATTGATACTCGTTGGATGGACGAACATCGCGACTTTCTGCAAGTCGCGATTGACCGAATGCCGCTTAAACGGGCTGCAACACCTGAAGATATTGCCGACGGTGTATTGATGTTGGTTGAGAACCGTTATGTGACTGGCGAAGTGCTTGTCATGGACGGTGGAGACTCGCTGTAATCGCCCATCGTTCAATGGTGTAGCAGAACATCCTCGCAGTTTGGGTGGCGTATACAACAAGGCGCCGACCAAAGTCGGCGCCTTGTGAAATATACGAGAAGGCTTAGCGGCTAGGTGCGGTGCGGAGGAAGCGTACGATCTTCCATAGTTGGTCTTCGGTCACCTTCTTGCCGCGATGATTTAGTCCTGCCATCTCTTCCGTGTTTTGATTCCCATTCCATGCGTTGTAGAAAATTTCCCCGTCTGATTTCGCCTGGAACTCCGCTAGCTTAAAGTTGGCTGGCCGAGGTGAGTACAGCTGGTATTGCGGTCCGAATCCATCGGCAGCATAGCCATGACATGTAGCACAAATCGTTAGATACAGGGTTTCACCTTCTGCCATGATTTCTTCGCTGGCTGGATAGGGGTTTGGCGTGTTCACCGCAGCCTCAGGGACCGGAGGAAAAGGAGATGTTCCAGGCGGCACGCAGGCTACAAACAGAATCAATGTGGCGCCTGCTGCCGCAAGTCCGGCTATTAGTGTGCGCCAAGCGCCAATTCTCATGCTAAGTATCTCCCGGTCGACCGCCAGAAATGGCCGGCTAGTTCTATCAATGCGTGGATAACAATGTAGCGCGCCTTCTGACACCGGCGCTAGCTTCTATTGGCTCTCAGGCTTAAGGTTGTTGCAAGTGTTGCCTCAGATGGGACGTATATCAATGCAACCGGCTCTGCATACACTGATGTTCGGAAGCTATGGACTCGATCAAGTAGCCCCTATTGCTCGAGAGATTGGCTACCAAGGCGTGGCCTTGATGTGTCGTCTTCCACATCTGGATCTGGAAGATCCTGAAAGGTCAGCGGCTAAAGCCTTCCAGATTGTTCGTGATTCTGGTCTGACTGTTGTCGGATTAGCTTCTGGACTAGGTCGGCCAGATTCGTTTCATGGCGAGGACGGAGCACAGGAGCTTGATGGCGTCAGGCGTGCAATTGAGGCGGCTAAGATTTTAGAGGCTGGCTTGCTTCGACTTTGGGCTGGGCCCGAAGGGTCGGCAGTGGCTGACAGTGAAGGGCTTGCGCGTGCGGCGTCGTGGTACGCAGACGCGGCTGAGATTGCGAGTGCTGCCAATGTCCGGGTAACGATCGAGGTGCATTCCATTGGGTTTGCCTCAACGACGCAGAACACCTGCCGGTTGCTAGACGCAATTAACCATCCAAATCTCGGTGTGGCCCTGGATACGGGCAATTTGCACGCATCTACTGGCCTTGTGGGTTCGACCGATGTTCAGATGTTTGGTGAGCGTCTTTTTGATGTACACGTGAAAGATATGCGGGATCTGTCTAAGCCTGAGGGACATACCCTGGAGGTTGACGGTCGTTATTTTGTGCATTTGCCGATGAGCGAGGGCGACGTTCGGAACGACGACGTGGTCACCGCGCTCTCAGAGGCTGGGTATGAGGGTTGGATCGCGAATGAGTCGGAGTGCACGTGGGATACGTGGGAGCGGTCAGTTGTGGCTGCTCGGCACGAGTTTGCCGCGCTGCAAAAATTGATCCATTGCAGTCGGTTATGAAGTCAAGATAGGCTTCACGCCGCTAGAATCTGTAGCTGGCGGCTCGGGTTTGCATTATGCACGTCGGATTTGTGTGGGATTCCAGTCTTTTTGATTACCGCAATATGATGGGAAATCCGTACGGAGGTTCCCTTGTTGAAGCGTTACAGCCACATGGCTATACCTTCGAACTATTGAACTACGTTGATGAACCGTCAACAGGTGTAGCCGGATTTTCTGCTCGCTGGGCATGGTTGAATCGGAACCGAGTACAAGCTGTTCATTTGCACTGGCTTGCTGGATTTGTTTCGGCAGACACAACCCTCGGTGCATGGCGACGTTTGTTTGGATTGGCTATGGCGCTCATTCTGGCCCGCGTACTTGGATACCGGATTATCTGGACGCTCCACAATATGTTGCCGCATGAACGGCCGCATCGCGGCGTCGATGTGGTGGGCCGTTACCTGATGGCGGCGCTGGCTAACGCCATAATTTGTCACTGCCGATACGCGGCCAAGGAATTTAGTCGAAGGTTTTTTAGACGACGGGGCTTGCATGTGATTCCCCACGGAAACTTTCGGTCGGCGTATCCATCAAGCATCACGCGGGAGGAAGCTCGTGCTGGTCTTTCGATTCCATCTAACGCGTTCGTGTATCTGTCCTTTGGAAACATCCGTGGTTACAAGGGGCACGACGATATGGTTGACGCGTTTTGTGGACTGCCTGGCGAGCACTTACGACTAGTCATTGCCGGTTCGCGCCATACCTCGTACACCGGTCCTATGGGTCCTGGGAACGAGATAGATAAACGTATTGTTTGGATTGAGGACAAGATTCCCATCGATGACCTTCAGCGCTATTTCAATGCTGCTGATGTGGCTGTGTTCCCATACCGTGATGCCTTAACCAGCGGGGCGCTGATCACATCGCTTGGGTTTGGACGTCCTGTAATTGCTACGCGAGTCGGATGTATTCCAGAAGTGCTGGAGACGTCAGATGCCGGCCATATGGTTCCACCTGCCGACATTGATGCGCTTCGTCGAGCGATGGCTGAGGCGCAGGAGTGGGACATTGCCGCTCGATCTCGGTCGGCACACGCTATTGCGGACCAACTTGGATGGGAACCTATTGCGGAACTGACGATGCGGGCCTATGGGCCGCCATGAAATCGGGATATGTCGATCATTGACTAGGTAACGCTCGCCCCGAGGGGCAATTGGCAAGTTGAAGAAACATCGGGAACGGCTGTTGAACTCGGATTCGGTAACGTCTCCAGCTATAGATCAACAGGCTTCGTTGGTCTAAACGGTTGGAAGAGCTCCGGTGACATGCTCGCTCTTGATTTCTCGACCGGTCAGGCTAAAGGATTGCCCGCACCCGCATTCAGAGCGCGCACGTGGATTCTTGATCTTGAACCCACCGTCAATCAACGAATCGCTGAATTCGAGCGTAGATCCATGGAGCAGCTCAACACTTTCAGCATCGACGATTACGGTGACGCCATGTGCATTAATGGATGTGTCGCCTTCGCGCGGTCCAGGTTCTATTCCCATGGCATAGCGGAAGTCGCCGCATCCGCTATCAGGGACTACACGCACACGTAGCACAGCATCGGGTCGATTACGCTTATCACGCATATGCTCGAATTCTGCTGCTGCAGATCGATCGACGGTCAGGATTTGTTTTTTCACCTGCGGCAGGTTCAAATCCACTGTCGATTCCTGGGACGTCATTGCTCAGACGGCCTTTCACTGTGCGGTGTTACTACCCAGATTCCTCCTAGGAGCCTACGCAACTCCACCGAATTTCTCCACATGTGCTCCCTGTAACTTTGGTACGAGACTGCGCAGAGTTTCAATTGTTTGGTTGATTTGGGTCATCGTGTTGTCCTGTCCGGTTGTTAGTCGCAAGCTTCCGGCAGCAAGGTCTGGCGCGAGCCCCATCGCTTGAAGCACATGGGATGGTTCTAGCGAGGCCGATGTACATGCCGAACCGCTCGACGCCGTTATGCCAGCGGCGTCCAGTTGGAGCAACAGGACTTCGCTATCTACGTTTGCTAATACCACGTTCACATTGTTTGCGAGTCGATGGTTGCGAGGGCCGTTGAGACGGCTTCCCGGGATAGTTGTGATCCCGTCGATCAGAGCATCCCGAAGGTTGGAATTATGAGACAGGTTGCTTTCTCGGTGTTGTTCAGCGTGGTTGAGCGCTGCTGCTAGGCCTACCGCAAATGCCACGTTTTCTGTGCCCGCCCGTTGGCCCCGTTCCTGGCTACCACCAATAATTTGAGGGGTTAGCCGAACGCCGTTGCGAACATAGAGCGCTCCCACCCCTTTCGGGCCATAGAACTTGTGGGCGGCAATCGACATCAGGTCCAACCCGAGTGCTTGGACCGATATTGGAAGGAGTCCCGGTGCTTGTATGGCGTCGGAGTGAAGGACTGCAGGATGATCTTCGAGTTCTGCAGCTATTGTCGCCAACGGTTGAATGGTGCCCACCTCGTTATTTGCGTACATCACGCTGATGAGCGCTGTGTCGTCACGTATCGCGGCTCGTACAGCAACTGGATCAACATGGCCCGCACTGTCTACGTCAACAATGGTGGCTTCAAACCCGTGATGAGTTTGGAGGTGCTGGATAGTGTGAAGAACAGCGTGATGTTCAATAGCTGTGGTTATCAAATGCCGGCGATTTTCGCGGGCCGCTGCCATCGCGGTTCCCCGGATTGCGAGAGCGATGCTCTCACTTCCTCCGCTTGTAAAGACAATTTCCTCCGGATCAGCCTGTAACGTTTGGGCGATATCCTGACGGGCGGCGTCTAGCGATTCCCGGGCTGCTCGGCCCTCGGCTGATAACGAGCTGGGGTTGCCTGGGAACTCACGCAACACTCGTAGGATTTCGGCTGTAACCGACGGGTGGATGGGTGTGGTCGCGGCATGATCCAGGTAGATTCGGGATGATTTCATATCTTCACCGAGTCCGGATAACGATGCTTGTTGGTGTGTAAAAGATTACACAGAAAATTCCGGGCAGATTGGTACGTTTTCTTTGTATAGAGAGGTAACGGTTTTACGAACCGTAGTATCTCCCAACGAGGCGTAACACTCCGTGTCCAATACACCAGAAAAAAGTCTGTCCCTTTCAAACCAATGGGCTGAGCAGCTCGCAGCGATAGACAAGCGCTCGGCTAAACCGGAAACAGGCCCAGACTTTGGGGGTTCGGCACGAGATAAGGGTCAGACCGCGGTTGAGGATGCGCTCCGAACGTATCTTAATGACATTAATCGTGTGCCGTTACTGACTGCTTCGCAAGAGGTGGCGCTTGCCAAACGTGTGGAGGCACACGATGGGGATGCTCGACGGATCCTTATCGATTCTAATCTTCGCCTTGTTGTCAATGTGGCAAAGCGATATACGACCGGGGGGCTCCCGCTTCTTGATTTAATTCAGGAAGGAAATCTTGGATTGCTGCAGGCAGTCGATCGTTTCGATTGGCGTCGAGGATTTAAGTTCAGTACATATGCTACGTGGTGGATTAGGCAAGCGATTACGCGCTCGTTGTCTAACGATTCGCGGACGGTGCGCCTACCTGTGCACGTTGTGGAGGCATTGCGCAAAATACGAAATATGGCTCCGAAACTAACGATAGAAAACGAACGTGAGCCCACGGCAGATGAACTTGGCGAGGCGTTGGGTATGTCGGCCGATAGAGTTGTCGAGATAGTTCGAGCGGGTCGAACACCGGTGTCCCTGGAGCAACCGGTCGGCGAGGACGGTGATGACTCGCTGGCTGATTTTGTGGAAGATCCGAATCCTGTATCGGCAGATCATGCCCTTATGTCGGCGACGCTGCGTGATGATCTGGATCGGGCATTGGAGGTGTTAAACGAGCGAGAGCGGCTGATATTGGTTCGTCGTTTTGGTCTTGATAATTGCGAGGCTTGGACGCTCGATGAAATTGGCGCGCATTTTGGGCTCACGCGAGAGCGGATTCGGCAATTGCAGGTTGAAGCTCTTCGCAAGCTACAACGGTCAAGTTCCGCGCAAGGTCTACGGGACTATTTACGCGCCTAGGTATTAAAGGCTTGCTGGCTAGCTGAGTTCGAGCATCCGGTCGATCGCTACGCGTGCTCGGACCCGAACTTCTTCTGGCACGTCAATCTGTTCTCTATCTTCACGTAGAGCTGTTAATACATGCTCGAGTGTGATCTCGTTCATATGTGGACATCGCACAGAACATAACCGGAGCATGTTTTTTTCAGGCGCCTCGGCGGCAATGTTGTCTCCCATGCTGCACTCCGTGAGCAATAGATATTGGCTGGCGCCGCTGTCACGTATGTAGTCAGACATTGCTGATGTAGAACCTGAGAAATCTGCGGCATCAACGACGGCCGGGCTACATTCTGGATGTGCTAGGACTACAACTTCAGGAAACTGGTTGCGTACAGACACGATGTCATCGACCGTGAATTTTTCGTGCACCTCACAACGACCGTTCCATCCAACAACGTCGTAATGCATACCGTCACTGGCCGCAGAATCCTTGGTGTGTCCAGCCACAGGCCCTGAACTTGGGAAGATGATCGATTTACCCGTCTCTCGGGCTACATTTTGTGCCAGGTATTCGTCAGGGAGAAAAATGATCTGCTCCGCGTCAAGCGCGTTCACAATTCTGGCGGCGTTTCCTGATGTGCAGCAGATGTCCGCCTCAGCTTTTACATCCGCATATGTGTTGATGTAGGCGACTACAGGGGCTCCCGGATATCTTGTCCTCAGGCCCCGAACATCTGCGGCACTTATGGATTCGGCGAGCGAGCAGCCGGCGCGACGTGCAGGAAGTAACACCGTTCGTTCCGGGTTAAGGATTTTGGCAGTCTCGGCCATGAAGCGGACGCCACAAAAGATGATCGGGTCAGCTTTGGTTTGAGCCGCCACTCGACTTAGTTCCAATGAGTCTCCAGTAAAGTCACAGACTGAGTGAAAGAGTGCTGGCTCCATGTAGTTGTGACCAAGAATGACCGCACCACGTTCTGCTTTGAGCGTATTGATGGAATAAGCGAGTTCGGCTTTTAACTCGAGCTCGGCTTCGGGCACGATGCCGCGAAGCTTAGCGTGAAGATCAGCTCGCGTAGCCTCAAGTGTTGCTGTGGAGCCCTGACTTATCGTCATTGTTCGTGTGCGCCGAGAGACTCGTTCCGAACTAACCGCTCAGTTTGATTAGTCCTGACGTTAGTGTTGGAGGGAGGAGTCTCGAAACGACAGCTTTACCAGAAGATTGTTAGGGATTCTCGCATATGCGGACCCGATGTAAGCAAGCCAAAACACAAACTAATTTACTTAAAGAGGCGAAGCAGTTCGAAATATGAGGGATCTAGCGCTCGTGTTTTTCCGGCGATGCGTGTAAGCGGTACTGGTTCAACCAATGATCCGTGTAGCGCAGTCATCTGCCCATGTGTTTTCCCTGCCAAAAATGCAACCGCTGCTAACCCAAGTCGTGTGCCAAGAACCCTATCGAAGGTTGTCGGTGACCCACCTCGTTGTAAATGGCCAAGAACACTAGCTCGGGCTTCATATCCGGTCTCGTGTTCAAGTGTGTGGGCCAACGTTTCTCCCACACTGCGCGTCGATAGAATTACGTGCCCGAATTCGTCCCCTTCTTGCACTTCGGCACTTTCAAGGTTCAGGCCGTCGATGGTCGCACCCTCAGCAACCACGATAATGCTGTAGGACTGTCCGGCTTCATAGCGCCTTCGTACGTGTTGTACAAAATCATCAAGTGAT
This sequence comes from uncultured Chloroflexota bacterium, assembly GCA_964522375.1. GTDB lineage: Bacteria > Chloroflexota > UBA11872 > UBA11872 > UBA11872 > UBA11872. Next base: position 21,620 of record CAZFVB010000019.1, on the reverse strand, counting down.
GTTGTGACTTCCGGTACAGCAATGAAGTCACTGCCACCTGCTAGTCCACCGGCCGCGGCCAACCATCCCGCCTGACGCCCCATGGTTTCAACAACTGTTATTCGATGATGGGACATGGAGGTGGTACGAAGCCGATCGATCGACATTGAAATAGTCTCTGCAGCAGTGTCGTAGCCAATACAGACATCGGTTTCAGGAACATCGTTGTCGATGGTCTTAGGCACGCCGACAATCGGGAATCCATCCGCCGCGAGTGCTCCGGCTACCGACAGCGTGTCGTCGCCTCCAATTGCTATAAGGCCATCCAGCCCAAGATCACCAAATATTGACGATGCTTTGGCGTAGTCCTCGCGGGTCCGCGTCGGATTTGTGCGCGAACTGCCCAGAAGTGTGCCTCCGACATCAAAGAAACGGTCGGTGTTTTCGATTGTTAGGGTGCATGTGTCTCGGTCTAGAACGCCTGCCCACCCGTTCCGAATACCGATGACGGTCCAGCCTCGGTCAATAGCGCTTCTCGTGACGGCACGTATAGCATTGTTCAATCCTGGGCAGTCGCCACCGCCGGTTAAAACTCCAATTTGCACTGTGATCACGTTTGGGGGTAGTCACCTATACGATAACCCGTTCAGCGCTGGTTAATGCGGTAGTTCTTTACAGTTGCAGCCATATATGGATGTAGCGGACGTTGGCTGGATACGATAGTTTTGCTTTTCTGGTTGTTGGAGGTGTTGTGATGGATGTTTATACGGCGATCCATGGTCGTCGGAGCGTCAGTACGCTCGCTGAAGACGTGCCGCCGCGAACTGTGATTGAGCGTTTGATAAATGCTGCTGTGTGGGCACCTAATCATCATCTTACTGAGCCGTGGCGGTTTCACGTGCTGCGTGGATCGGCACGATCCAAAATGGGTGCGGTTGTGGCCGACCGGCTGGAAGAGGAGCTGAATCCTGCTGATTCCGCTACACCTGGCGCAATACGTTCTGCGCGTAGTCGTCTTTCACGTGCTCCAGTTGTTGTCGTGATAAGCCAGAATGGGTCTGATGATCCTACGGTTAATCTTGAGGATTACGCAGCTGCGTGTTGTGCCACACAAAACTTAATGCTGGCGGCGCATGCCGAAGGTCTGGCTACTAAATGGCGCACCGGTGATATGTGTGACTATCGGGCGGCTAAAGAATTCCTCGGTCTTTCCGAGACCGATCGTATCGTTGCGTATGTATATGTTGGATATCCGGCGGCACATCTTGCTCCTGATGATCGGCAACGAAAGTCTCCAGAAGTTGGATGGCTTGGGTGGGATGATCCTTCCGATCCGGTCGCGACATGAGGCTTGAGTAAGGACCTAAATATGGCGGGACACGGCGAGGAACTTGCACAACTTTCGTTGATTGAAGTTGGCACGAGAATTTCGGACGGTGAGATAAGTCCTGTTGAAGTGACTCGGAATGCTCTTGATCGTCTTGAAATGTTTGGCAGTGCTCTGGGGGCCACGACTTCGATTCTTGCTGATGAGGCGCTTGCGTCGGCTCGCAGGGCTGAGCGTGAGATTGGTGGCGGAGATTATCGGGGGCCGTTGCATGGTGTTCCTATAGGTATTAAAGATTTAGCTGACGTTGAAGGTGCTGTAACGACCGCGGGTTCTGACGTTTTTGGCAACCGTCCGGCGTCGAGTGATGCGTCGCTGGTGCGGTTGCTTAAGAAAGCGGGCGCGGTAATTGCGTGCAAGTTGAATTGCGATGAGTTCGCTTATCACCCGACGGGTGCGACTTCTCGACATGGCCCATCACGTAACCCATGGAATCTCGACATCATTTCAGGGGGATCGAGCGGAGGCACAGGCGCAGCTGTTGCGGCCGGTCTCATTTACGCAGGTCTTGGAACTGATACGGGTGGGTCAATTCGCCTGCCTTCAGCGATCTGTGGTCTTGTCGGGATAAAGCCTACATATGGTCGGGTAAGCCTGGACGGTGTCCGACTGCTTAGTCCAAGTTTTGATACACCGGGACCAATGGCTCGAACGACCATGGATGCGGCGGTCATGTTGCGGGCAATGGCTGACCCGCTGACAGAAGAGATGGTGGGCGAAGCTAATCGAATGGTGCATATCGCCAGTGAGATTGATGCTGGTCTCGAGGGTATTCGGATCGGTGTGCCGTCGAACTACTTCTTCGACGCATTAGACCCAGAGATTGCATCAATTGTTCAAAACGCAATTGATGCACTTGTGATGCTGGGTGCTGAGCAGGTTCAGGTTGAACTGGGGTCTGTGGAGCGTCTAGCTGCCGCCCAGCTTGGGATTCTGACTCTTGAGGCTTATCAAAATGTGATGGCCGCGACTGATGGTGACATTACCCGGGTGAATTCAACGCTTCGTGCTCGATTGAAGGATGGGATGGATGTGTCCATGCGGTCCGGAGAGGATCTGGCTATAGCGCTTGGGAGGCTGCGAGCCGAACGTGATGACGCATTGGCTGGGTACAGGCGAGCTACCGGAAATATTGACGTGCTTGTCGCGCCGGTGCTGCAACGTTCGCCACCCACGGTTGAGGCGGCACGGACTGACTACCAGTGGCTGCCAAATTTCACCCGACCCTTTAATGCATCCCATCAACCCGTGGTTGCTGTCCCTTGTGGATGGACCGAGGCTGGTCTTCCTGTCGGGTTTCAAATTGTTGCGCCGAAGTATCGAGAACGTACGGCGATTCGTGTCGCCTACACGTTTGAACAGTCCCAGCACGCGCCTGAACGTCGCTGGCCGGAGATGCCGTTAGAAGTCTAGTGCGTCTGTGGTCTGTTGAATCGATATGGGAGCCAGGTGGTGCTCGTGGGCCTAGCTGATCAGGATGAGACAATTGTGTCGAGCGCGTGTGTTACGTCGTGCCACCCAAGCTCATCGGCTCGTGTTCTAACTTCGTCCTTGAATGGTAGCCCTAATAAAGGACCTTCATGCTCGACTTTTAAGCCAGCGACCACGGTGCCGAGCCGGGCGCAGGTAGATGGTTCTTGATCGAGCATGGCGCCAACAGCAAATCCTCCAGCGAAGGCATCACCAGCTCCTTGAAGGCCTTCAAGACGCCGCGCGATTGGCTTAATTCCAAACGAGCCATCTTTCCACGCTACGTATGCACCGTGTTCGGCTAAGGAGATGGCCGCGATGTCTGCGCCTAATTCCAGGGCTCGATCGGCGAGGTCGGCTGGATCGTCGGGACCGAAGATAGTTGTCCCTTCTTCACCCCCAGCGAAAAAGATGTCTGTGAGGGGAATGACCTGTTCGGCTGCTTCCCGTGCAGCGTCGGGCGCCCAGAGCCGGGCTCGGTAGTTGAGATCAAACGAAACTGGTTTTTGGCATTCGTGACCTCGCTCGGCAAGCCGATGGGTTGCTGAGCGGGAGGAATCGGATATTGCCTGTGAGATGCCGCTTATATGCACCATGCTGGCCGCGTCCAGGTCAATACTGTCGATGTCTTCGCGACTGATGGTTGAGGCAGCGCTCCCTTTCCGGTAGTACCACGTTTCGTAGCTTCCCAAATCTCCGTACTCGCTGACATAAACTCCAGTAGGCCCGCCACCTCGCTTGACGTGTGTAAGGTTGACATCGAGCTTGGACCATTCCTCCATCAAGTAGTCACCAAAAGGGTCCTCGCCGAGGCGGGTAACGATCGCACTTGGTAACCCCAGTCTCCTTACAGCGACCGCGATATTGAGGACGTCGCCGGAGTACGTACGTTCGAGGTTGGTGGCTTGTGCAAGGGGCGAACGTCCCCACAACTCGATCATTACTTCGCCGAGGCTAAGGAATTCTGCCGTTGGATCACGATGCATACCGGTTACATCCGTATCCCTACGCTTCGTGCGACACGTCGAATGTTTAACATCGCACCAGTCTGTTTAGCTTGAGAGCGTGTGACAGCGCGCTGGAATTCACGGTTAGCCGAAATCACATTTCCAGCCTCGATCATCGCAATCACCTTGTCGAGTGCCGTGACAAGGTCGTGGAGGCCTTCGACGAAGTCCGCATGATGGCGACGGATGCCAGCCGGGGGCTTTATCTTTTCCATTTCGAGGAGCAGCACGGTGTTAGACGCGTGCAACTTGCGGTAGAGATTCAGGTAGGCGACCGGATCTCGACTGCCGCTTTCCGTGAGTGCCGCGAACTGTGAGCCTATGTCTTGGTCTTCAGCTACCGTCGTATTTCGTAGATTGTCGAGCGTGGACACGTATGTGGCGACCTCGGATTGCTCAATGGTTTCGCAGCCTCCAAGCAGGGGGGCGCACAGTATCCCCCAGCTGGCTGCGAGTAAAGGTCGTCTTCCGATAGTGGCTACGAACAAGCTCCTGTTATCTAAGGTGTGAGCCGTATGGGTCCGACATGGTCTCGATCAAAGATGCGCATTGTGTCGACGAAGCGGATGGTATCCGCCTCTAAGTCCATTACGAGCGAATGAGTTCGTCCTCCCCCACCAAAGAATCTGACCCCTCGGAGGAGTTCTCCGTCGGTCACGCCGGTCATGCTGAACGAGATCATTTCTCCAGATGCAAGGTCACTCGTGGTAAGAATACGTGTCTTGTAGTTGTCGATCCCCATCGCTTGTAGCCGGCTGATTTCCTCATCGTTCCGTGGCTGGAATCGTGCCTGGATCTCTCCGCCAAGACACCGAAGGGCGGCTGCAGCAAGTACACCCTCAGGTGCGCCACCAGTACCCATGACTACATGGTCAGCTGTTCCGGCAACGGCTACAGAAACAGCTGCAACGACGTCGCCATCTCCTATTAGCTTGATTCGGGCGCCGGCCTCTCGGATGTCTGTGATTAGTTCACGGTGACGTTCTCGGTCAAGAACAATGACCGTAAGGTCTGAGATCTGACGGTTTAACGAGTCAGCAATGATTTGCAGGTTTGCGTCTACCGGGAAATCCAGATTGATTCTTCCGGCGGCCGGCGGGCCAACGATCAGCTTTTCAAGATACGTGTCTGGTGCGTGAAGCAAGCCGCCCGGTTCTGAAATTGCCATTACTGCGACTGCATTTGATCGACCGGTGGCGACTAAATCAGTCCCTTCGAGAGGGTCAACCGCGATATCAACACGTTGGCCTGACGGATCACCGACATTCTCACCGATATATAGCATTGGGGCAGCATCTCGCTCGCCTTCCCCAATCACTATTCGGCCCGACAAATGGACTTCTTCGAGCGCTAGACGCATTGCTTCCACGGCTAAGGCATCTGCACGTTTTCCATCGCCATGACCCATAGCTCGGGCGCTTGCGAATGCCGCTGCCTCAGTTACGCGTACGAGGGCTTCTGATGGTGTTGTTAGCCTCGTAGCGCTGCTTGCTTGTGTGTTGGCCAATCAAGTAGTTCCCGGATACTCCCGATCATGCTTGCCTAGCTTAAGCAATTTTGGATCATCGATGTGCTAGCCGAAGCGCTGCGCACTACCGAGTTGTCGAAGTAAGGCGATGACACTTTGGGCTGCCAACGCACTGGTTTTTGGGTTTGTTGGGCTGGGCTCGTTCTCAAGCCGAATGGCCATGTTTCCGAATGAGCCTCGGACTTCAACCTCATGGACATTGCCGGGCGCATTCGGGTCGGCGATGACTCGCACGTGGACTTGATCGGGGTTGCCTGCTGCTAGTGACAACAGTGCAGCTACGTTGACGTTCTGTGGAAAACCACGGACGGCTGCTGCTGGTCCACCGGCAAAGACTTCCTGACGCGAGGATATCGAATCTAAGTCAATATTCGAATTCTTGATGTGTGGAGCGCTAGCAAGTGCGGATGGATGTTTTGTGGTGGTGAGCGTGATCGCTTCGATGTCTCCCACGCTCGCTGCACGTACAACGTCAAGAGCTCCTAAAGCTCCTGACGGAAACCATATTTTTGATCCAGTTTGGTCAGCCAGCTCAAGCAGTGGAGGTAGGAATTCGATATCTAGCGTTGCACCTGCACTCAATATCACTAGGTCGACGCCTTCTCGGACTACTTGTGGCGCGATCTTTCGCAAAACTGACTGAGACGTTGCTTCGAGGACAACGTCGAGTTGGCTCCATGGGAAATCCTGGACATGCTCATACACGGGAATGTCGGCTGCCAACAGTTCATCACGTGTGTGGCAGGCTGTGGGTTCGGCTGCCGCGACTAAGTCGATCCCGGTTACATGGCCGCTTCGGACGGCATTGACAACATCTGTTCCTATTGAACCCAACCCGACAATCGCCAAGCGAACGTTGCCCTGACTCTGTGAGGCTGGCATTAGGTGGACTTGTCGAGCGGAATCACTTGGTTAAGGGCAGGTGGATGGGCGAGTTAATCGCCATCCATGCACTTTCAGCCGTAGCCTCTGCGAACGTAGGGTGCGCATGGATCGTCTCTCTCAGGTCGTCGATCGTTGCTTCAAGACGTATTGCTAGAACGCCCTCGCTGATGATGTCGCTTGCTGCCGGGCCAATCACATGCATGCCAAGAATCTCTCCGTGTGTGGTTTCGGAGACAATCTTTACGAAACCGTCGGTATCACCATAAGCACGGGCACGACCAAGGGCCTGAAACGGGAACACGCCAACCTGGACGCTTTCTAATGATTTCCGAGCCTCTTCCTCTGTGAGGCCTACGCTTGCAATTTCGGGATGGGTGAATGTGCATGCTGGGACGGCTTTGTCGTCGTAGATCGAGTGGTGTCCATTTGCATGCTCGGCTGCGACAACCCCTTGGTGCGATGCGACATGGGCCAGCAATTTGTCACCAGTTACATCACCGATCGCGTAAATCGTAGGATTGGAGGTCTGCATGTGAGCATTGACGGAAATTCCGCCAGAAGAGAACTGGACACCACAAGACTCCAATCCCAACTTTTCAACATTTGGTTTTCTGCCAGTTGCTAGCAATAGATGTGAGGCATCAACTGTCGTAGATGTTCCATCTGACTGTATTGCTATCTCCAACCCTTTTTTCCCTTTTTGGATAGTTTCGATTCTGGTTTCTGTGTGGACCGTGACGCCTTGCTGGACAAGGATCTTTCGCATCGCCGCACTAATATCGGCATCTTCATTTGGCACGACCCGTGGCAGCATTTCAACCAGAGTGACTTCAGAACCTAGAAGTGCAAAAAGCGAAGCCCATTCGACACCGACAGCTCCAGCCCCTGCAACCACCATGTGGGATGGGATCTCTTGCAGCGCTAACGCCCCATCACTATCGATCACACCCGGAAGGTCTTTTCCCGGGATGGGTGGAGCTGATGCGCTGGATCCCGTAGCCAGAATTATTTTTGAGGCCGTGATGAGCTCGGTTCGATCTGGAAGAGCGACCTCTACGGCTCCAGGTCCTGCCAGATGTCCCCAACCTTCAACCACAGTAACGTCAGCTGCTTTGAGCAGACCTTGAACCCCTCGGATCAGCTGTCCAACTATGCGGTCCTTCCGTTTGGCGATCGCTGCATAGTCGGCTTCGACTTTTCCGACATTGATGCCAAAGGAGCTGGCGCTGCCACACAGTTGAAAGATCTCCGCGCTTCGCAACAAGGCCTTGGTAGGAATACATCCTCGGGCGAGACACACGCCACCCACGGTCGCGGATTCAACGAGGATAACGGTAGAGCCAAGGGCAGAAGCACGTAATGCGGCAACATATCCGCCTGGTCCGCCGCCGAGAATGCAAATGTCTGCGCTTAATGGCATGTTGGAAGCTCAAGAGTGCTGTAGTTAGCCTGTGTATTGTAGAGCGGTGACATAGTTAGCAGCTTGGACACTTTAGGACGTGTAGTTCGGCGGGATCTGTTGTGCGCGCAACATTCGATGCGCTTTTGCTACGTGCTCTGTGCCACGGTTGAGCGAAATAACACCATGACCCGGGAACAGGGCTTCGAACGTGGTGTTGGCAAGGTGCTGCATCGATGACATAAGTTGCTGAATTGAGCAGTCTGGTGTGGCCAGCAACAGGATTTTCCCACCATGGAAAACAATATCGCCTCCAAACAGACCGACGCGATCGTCGCCGTGCAAGAGGAATGACACATGGGTTGCTGCGTGGCCCGGAGTGGCAATTGTTTGCAGATCTACATCGCCAATCTTGATTTCATCACCATCTGAAATTGCGCGGGCCGTAGCGCATGCTGCTAGGCGATAGTCACCGGGATATGTTCCGCCGGTGCGAGCTTCGGGAAGTGAGATGGCCGCTTCGTTTGCTTCAAGTAACCATGTTGCTGCAGGTCCAGGCGCCAAGACATCGGCGCCGGTAGCCGTCTGAAGCGCGCTTGCACCACCAGCGTGATCTGCATGTCCATGTGTCACGACAATGTGCGAAATGTTTCCTGGATCGAATCCTTCCTTGTGAATATTTTCAAGAATCAGCTCAGGTTGGATTCCTACACCAGCGTCGATTAGGGCTAGAGACGAGGCTCCGTCGATCAGGTAGACATGTGAATCGTATGGGTTGGAGATATCGGCGCCTGATTTTCCGCTGCCTACGAGATATACGCGTTCGGTGAGTCGCATTAGGTCAACATGTCAGCGTATGACCTGCAAATCGTTCCATATATTCCGACGGCCGCTTCGAGTTCATCGATTTCTATCCACTCATTATTTGTGTGGGCACGGGCTATATTTCCTGGCCCAAGAACTACTGCTGGAATATTGCTTATCCCGGTGAGCATTGCCGCGTCGGTGGCATACGCGACACCTTCCGGTGTGGCCGGTCGCCCTGTGGCTGCAATTGCCTGCTTCGCAGCTTGAACAATTGGGGATTCTTCCGGTGTTTCGATAGCCGGAATTTCTACGAATGGCGGGTCGTATTCGATTTGAAGGTCGGATTCGGTTTGTTGCAGGTTTTCAAGGGCAGTGTTTACCTGAGCGACGACTTGTTCGGCAGAGTCACCCGGGACGAGACGACGATCGATCTCAATCTCGCAGAGGTCCGGAACAACGTTGACTGATGTGCCTCCCCGGACGGTGCCCACATTCCAGGTCCCAGATCCAAGAATCGGGTGTACGCGTTCGTGTAATGGAGGCTCAATGGCTGTTGCTATCACTGGAAGTATCCGGGCCATGTCGACGATGGCGTTGTGTCCGAGTTCTGGCGTTGCGCTGTGCGCTGAGACGCCGCGTGTACGAACCCGCCAACGTACCGCTCCTTTTTGGGCAGTAACGATTCGAAGTTGGGTGGGTTCGCCAACAATCGCCGCATCAACGTCGATCGATCGTGCTGCAAGCGCCCGGGATCCCGTCATGCTGATTTCTTCGTCCATGCACCCGGCAAGACATAGGTCTACTGGGAAGTTGGGATCGGAGGCTGCGGTTTGCAGTACATGAATCATGGCGGCCATCGAACCCTTTGGATCTGCTGAACCCCGTCCATACAAGCGGTTGTGCTCAATACGTGGATTCAACGCATCGGGCATGGGATCTAACGCGACTGTGTCGAGGTGGCATTCAAAAAGCAAGGTTGGGCGATTTCCTCGTCGGATCCAGGCCATGACGTTTGGTCGATTAGGGGAAACCTCGTCAAATTCGACGTCGGCGCCCATGGCACGCGCTAACTCGCCAACGTGCGCAGCAATATCGGCTTCGCCAGGTCCATCCAGATAACCATTAACACTGTTGATTGCTACGAGTTCTTGGAGTGTGTGTAGGAGTGGCTGGTTAATAGGTGGATCCTTATAAGACGTATATGAGTATAGGTTTGTTGATTCTTACCCGACGGTTCTGACGGAAGTATGTTCATTATTGACCAAGAACGTCTAGCTAACAGTTTGCGAATGTGATACCAGACAAAAAGCGAACACAATGGTAAGCTTTCACTATGCGTCGATATGTTCGATCCGATAATCACCAGCGAATCGCACCTGGTATGTCTACAGAGGCCAAATCTGTACAGGGATCAACCGTTGTTTTGCGGGCGACGAGAAGCCCTGATCGAAATTCTAGTCAATGTTCCGAATGTGGATCGCCGCTCCAAATGTTGGGTCGATGTGTAACTTGCTCTGGATGTGGTTGGAGTGCTTGCGGGTAAATTCCTTCCTACAGGCACGATCGATGATGCGATGGGCCATTACAGTAAGGGTGTGATTTAGATCACATTTAAGATCCACGAATTCAGGAAAGAGACACGGGTTTATCGGTGGTTCTACGGGTAGCCGCTCATCGTGAAGGTGTAGGTTTGGGCGAAGGGATGAGCGTCGCTGAGCTGTCCTTTTGAAAGTGTGTAGTCGATTAGTGGGATCTCGAGATCGTGAACGAAAGCACGGGAGATTCGTAACCACAGTCGGAAATGGCCACCTACTTCCGAGTCCCGGGCACGCAACAGTGGATACGCCTGACCGTTCACGGTTTCGGCAATGGTTCGTCTTTTCGGGTCATAAACAAAATCGATTCTTTGCGTTCTTGCGCTCACTAGAGCCGCACTTGGCCAAAACCCGTGCGATGGAGCCGATCCATCGAGAGGTTCTTCGCTAAAGCTCAGGCCAGCGTTTCGTCCTTCCCCAGTGGGATTGTTAACAATTACCGATCCTCTAATTTTGTCGTCTTGAACTCCGATGGTGATTGCTACCAGTTGTTTGTTGTTCTGATCGCTGCTTATTCCCGTAGCCAGTTCGTCAGAAAGCAACGCGGCCGCGACGAGTAAGGGCTGGAAGTCACCACCAACAGCTTGGATTTGAAGTGGTGTGTCTGCTGCTGCAGAGGTAGTAACCCAGGTCATCCCTCTTCCGACGGCCAGCTCGTGAAGCCCGGCCCGGATAACGCCTGGTTCCGAGGAGACGATTCCAAAGACTATGGCAGCGTTCGTTGGGCCTACGTCTGGGCCGGTGGAGAACTTACCGTCAAGCACACCTAATTGAACAGGCTTAGTTGCAGACAATTCGAGTGATCCCAGAGAACGGAGCAAGTCACTGCTACGGAGTCGACGAGTTTTTTGGTCTCGGTAGATTGTCCAGTACGGTGTGCTGTACACAGCATCAGTGGCGAAAAGTCCGTATGTTCTTGAGTCGTCATCGGTATTTAGAACGATGAAGTCATACTCGGTATCAAGAAGATCTTCGAATGGAAATGCTAGTGATCGCCCGTTGCCGACGACGCTTCGGCCAACAAGTTGTCCGATCCAGACGCTGCGGGCGCGTGAGGTCCAAGATGTGGTCTGGTGCTTGGGAAAGTGAAAGCCAAGTTCGTGATGGCTTATCCTACGCCGGGATTCCGGGACCGGGTATGTCAAGGCATGAGCAAATGCCACTCGAGAGTCTTTAGGTACAAGGTCTGCTACGGCCCTGGCATCATGGGCAATACGTCGTTCGAAGTTCCATCCAACGCCTTGCCAGTTCCACCATACGCTCAGGTACGTGTTGTGCAACAAGGCCAAGCTGAGAATCACAGTCATCACGACGGTGATGTTTTGCAGGCTAGGCTGCGCCGGTCTTAACCATCGTTCTAGCTGTTTACTGGACTCGTTGTTCCATAACTTGAATCTCGCGTGGTAGAAGTTCGAGAGTCCGGAAGTCATAAGGGCGACGACTAGAAACGCGACATAGGAGAGGTTTTTCATGTGGCCATACTGATAGCCTGCAATTGCAGCTACCCACCACATGAATCCGGCAAACCCGACAGCCATCGCAATAGCGACTAGGCGGTTACCACGAAGAGTGAGAAGGCCAAGGACTGCTAACGCTAGGGACGGCCAGAACAAGCTGCTTGAAATTGTGGCTAAGGTCGTCGCGTGGCTTCCGAGCAAAGATTCCAGCGGACCATTGCGAGGAATGAGTCGGTACGGTTCTAGGCCAAACGCGAGTTCAACATTTGCGAACGTCGTGTCGTTCCATGCATTTCCAAATCTGCCATGAAGATTGCTTGTGATATTTATGATTTGTGGCAGTGCCCAGATTAAAAGCCAGGTAATGCCAGGGGCGCCTACGATAGTGATCCCCATCACAAGTCCTCCCGAACGCTTCAGGATGTTGATGCGGTTAGGTCCAACCAAGAGGAACGAAGCAACGAGCACTAGAGCCACAGATATGTACACCGCGGAGATCGCCCAGAAATAGGACACCAACAGTGCAGCGCTTGTTATCGAAGCGAGAACGATCGTTCGTCGGCCGCCGGCCTGGAGAGCAACAGTCCCTGTGGCAGCGGCAATGGGAAAAAGAGCAAATGACACAGCATGAGGTCCAAAACCCATTTCTGTGAACCAAAGAGGAAGGCCGTGCACGGTGTACAGGAAGGCTGCGAGCAATGCCGTTCGTTCTGAGAGATCGAGACCAACCCGCATAAACACGAACAAGCTGGGCACGCTGAACGCCAACAAAAGGTACAGAAGAGGTGCATATGCATGAAAGGTCGGCACGTTAGCGATGCTTGATCCAATCGCTAACAGATAGGGAAATCCCCAACCACGGGAGTGGTTCCCGATTCCTTGATACTCCGCTTGGAATGGTCCGTCCTTTAAACCGTGCATGAACACCGTGTTGGATTTCAGGGCTTCAGCCAAGGGAACGTATAGGTCTTCGTCAATGTTGAGACTCAGCATGGAAGGGGAGCGGTTGTGCAAGTGAGGCAGTAGTGCGGCGCCCAGTAGTAGACCGCCCAAGACCAGCGCAATTATTTGACCGGTAGTTGGTTTTGGTATCCACCACCCATCACGTCGAATAGTCCAACCAGCGAGTCCAGTGGCGGCCAGGAGCAATACCGCCGTGGACACTCGCACATCAACGAACAGGTTTAGGAGATACGTGCCGAGGATTAGGAACGACAACCCGACAAGTGGTATGACCAAAACGGCGTGCGAGCGTAGCGATGAAGTGGCTAGGATTCGTGTTGTTCCGTAGCCGGCGACGACACACGCGGCCCCTAGGCTCAGTATGACGGCAGCCATTTCTATGCCTACGGCAATAAGTTCAGGCATGTTGATCCATCAGGCTTGGGGTGAAGGCCTTTTAATGCTCAGGGCTTGTGGCTGCTTGTAGCAAGCCGGTGCCTCCAGAGACGCCAAACGTGTGACCGACACCGACGGCGGCTCCGATTGTTGTGCCTATACCAGTGACCAAAACCACGATCGCTACAAAATTGTCCAGCGGAATCGCGAAGGACGCCTGCAATAAAGGTTCTGTTAGATGTAGTAGGACAAGCTCATTTGCACCGAGAATCTGGGTTACGGAGACCGTTCCGAGGGCTATGAATAGGGGTCCGAGTGCTGCGCCACTAACCGTTACAGCTAGCGCGAACACGCTTGCCATTGATGCAATGGTCCATCCTGGCTGGTCCCAGAATTGTGACCGTGCTCGTTGGTAGGCAGCGGCTGCGCTGAGTTGATTTACCGCAACCTGGGGCACTAGCGTCCAAAGCAATATGGTTGACGTTGCGATGGAGAGAGCATCAATTACGAAAAGGAGCATGAATAGCGTGGCTACCACAGCGAGCGGTCGGGACGATGACATTACGCCTTCCGGTGCACGTGTTAGAGCGAATATGAAGATCTGAATCGCTAGTAGTGCTCCCAATCCGAGGGCAAGAGGCAAGGCGACGAGTGTGAGGGATGGGATTCGTGGAATGACGCTGGCAATGGCTGATCCAGTTGATAGTTCAGATGGTTTATCAGCCTGATTAACAAGCACCGATATAGAGGCTAAGGCTAGTGGCCAGATGATTACGATAATGAGGGTTGAGATTGGAATGACTACAAATGCCGCTGGCGATCGAATGAACGCAAGGGCTACTGCTAGGCCCGTAAGTCCTCCCGTAAGCGCGCCAGCAATCAAGCCAAGTCCTAGCGTTCGTGGACGTCCTGTTGCAGCGAGGGCGATCCCGATAGGTGATAAAAGTTGCAATAAATTACTCGACTTGGGTTAGGGCGACTGGTGTTCGATCTCAACCGTGCGTAATAAGCTGCAGTATATCCGTGGATAGGGAGTTCAATCCGTGATTTACACGTGCGACGGCGCGGATGTTGGGCCGTGACTAAAAGCCGAGCTAGTGAACTGCCGCGTGCCGCCGTCGTTGGTGCCGGGCGTATGGGCCACGGAATAGCGCTTGAACTGGCGCGTGGTGGATATGAGGTCTCGATATATGACGTTCAGCGGGGGCGTGCGAGACAGGCGATAACCGAGGCGGAACAGGATGCTGCTGACCTTATTGCTGCCGGTGTAATCGAAGAGGACGATGTTGAAACAATTGTGGCCCGGATAGGAGCGGTTCCATCTATCCAGGCGGCTGTTGATGGCGTGGAAGTCGTGTTTGAAGCGGTTGCCGAGGATCTGGATATAAAGCGTGAGGTTTTTGCACAACTGGATCAATATACCCGGGTGGATACGCTCTTGCTTTCCAACACTTCGAGCATTGGAATCACTGAGATTGCAGTTTCTTGTAGATACCCGGAGCGTGTGGCCCTTGCTCACTGGATCTTGCCTCCCCATCTCATTCCAGTTGTTGAAGTGGCTCCTGGAGAGCAGACAGCAGAGTCGACGATTGTTGCGGCACGTAAGTTGCTTGAGAGTTTAGGGAAATGGCCAATCGTGCTGCGTTGTGAGCTTCCTGGATATTTGATTAATCGTCTTCAATTCGCGCTTCTCCGAGAAGCGATGGAACTTGTTGGACAGGGTGTGGCCTCGGCGACGGAGATTGATCGTGCGGTCCGTGGGTCAATAGCTCGCCGGATGCCTGTCCTTGGACTCTTTGGTCAGGCCGACACCGCGGGACTCGATGTTTACCAGCAAATATTTAGATATCTGGCGCCTGATCTTAATCGTGGGACCGCTTCGCCAGCGGTACTTGACGAGGCGATACAAAGTGGCCGAACCGGTGCGACATCCGGACATGGTTTTTATCCATGGTCTCCCGATGATGTTTCCTCGACTCTTCATCGGCGTAATGCCGAGTTAATCCGATTGCTCCGAGTTGACCGGTTCGGCTGATTTAGCAGATGGAGTTGGCATCGATCTTGTGACTGGGTCCAGTCCAAAGAATTTTCTGCCGACGAGGTAGGCCATGAGGGCCTCAGTACCCATCGCTCCGATCCGTGTGACGGCGCCGACACCGGCTCCTGTCCAACCCAGTATTGGTGTGAAGACAAACAAGAGGGCGACCATTACTAAAAGTCGTATGGCAGCTGTGAGGGCGACGAGGCCGGTTTTGCGCTGGTGCATGGTCATTGATTGGTAGAACTGACGAACTGCCATGAAGATTGGGAAGGCGGCCATGATTTGCATGGCCACAATCGTGTCGGATGTGATGGATTGGGGAGCTCCGATCAAGCGGCGGACTACGATTTCGTTTAATGGCGTGAACGCCACCAGGACCATCAGGCCGGCCAACGTGAGGCCAAGTGTGTAGGCAAATATGCGGGCTCGTCGTTGTCCCTCTGGATCCCGTCCGAGTACCAACACCACCTGTCGTAGCGCCACAAGTGCGGTCATGGGCAACATGCTTATGCTGAATGCGACACGAAACGCGGCAACTGTGGGTTCCGGGTTGGGTAGCCGGAGCAGGCCAGCGTTGATTAAGGGATGTCCGCTTACGAGGGCCACTTGCGTGAGCACCAATGGCACCAGAAAGCTTGTGACGTACCGGTAATCAAGCGGTGCGTCAGTAGTAGGATCATCAGGATATGGAGCACGCCTGTTAACGTACTGCACGAACCCAAGCGCGAGCAGGCCTTCAAGAACCGCGACTACCATCCAGACAAACGCGCCGCTAATTCCTCCGGAGATGGTCAGCATCGGGAGAAGTCCCAGCGCAAGTACGACGAGTACGGCCTCTCCAATTGCTGGGCCGATCCAGACCAGGTTCGAATGTTGTCGATGGGCCAGTTGGGCGAGATAGAACTGGCGAATTAGGTTAAAGATTGGTACCGGCAGTGAGATGCGCATCATGGTCATGACGTCAGGTATAAGGTGTTCTGGGGTTCCCATCACGTGTTGGAAAAACGCATCTCCGATGTTTGGAAGTGCGATCAAGACGGCGAATGCTGTAATAACGCTCGTGTACACGATCACGTAGCTTCGGATTACCCGGTAGGACTGCTGCCCACGAACGAGCACGAAGTACGCGCTAGAAATCGCAGTGCCTGATGCGCTGAGGATCTGCACGACGCTGGCGACCACTGCAAATGCAGCCAGCGACGTCTGTGGATCCGGAGCCCGAGACATTCCCGCATCAAGTAAAGGGTTTCGAAGCGTTTGCAGGACTTGGGCGACTGCCAATGGTAGGAAGAAGACTGCAAGGGCCCGGTATGACAACGTGGCAGATCGGTTCGGCACGGCAACTTTCGCTAAGGGCGAATCGTGAGCTATCACGGAAAGTTTAGGGCGTAATCAATAGGCCTAGGTCGGTGGCTGGTTCAGTGCTACGGTTTTGCCATGACGACATTATTGCCGGCCGCAGTATTTTTCGACGCATATGGCACTCTCATTCACTATCCTGAAACGCCGTCACCATTCGATTACATGGCGGATGTGATGGGTCGGTTTGGGTACACGATTCCACGCGTTTCGCTTGACGCAGCCTTGAAGACTGAAATGGGGTACTACAAGGCGCATTTTTCGTCGGTTCAGTCCGAAACTGATCTGAAACAGCTTCGGGCCTCGGGTGCAAAGGTCTATGTGGGCGCGCTGTCTGAGTGGGTCGATGGGCATCAGGATGTTGGGGGGATAGCGCAAGAATTGGCTACGGCATTTCAGCCTCGGAAGCTTCCTGGCGCGCAGTCAGCCATTGATGTTGTGCGGCGATCTGGTGTTCGTGCTGGGGTGCTTAGCAACTTCGCATACATGCTGCCGTTGGTGCTTGCTGAGGTTGGATTAGGAAATCTCTTAGATCCGATTATTGTTTCTGCATCGGTTGGATATGAGAAGCCTGACCCAAGAATTTTTATGGCGGCGGCAGCGGCTATACAGGCTGATCCGTGTGATTGTGTGCTTATTGGTGACGATCTAACCAATGATGTCGAGGGAGCTAAAGCGAGTGGTATGCCGGTCGTTTGGCTTCAACGGGACGGTAAAGTCCAACAGTTCAACGGATCCGGCATCGCAATTGCTCGGAGTCTGGATGAGGCGGTGAATATGGCTGTTGGTGAGCAGTGGCGGACCCTTTCGGACTGTGTCTAATGTCAGAGAGGTTTTGAGGGGCGAGAAACAGAAACTAGCCAATTGAAAACTGGACCGATGGCAGGATGGGTGAACTCCAGTTTCTGTGAAAGATACTGGACGTTTCTCATGCGATGGGGTCTTCGACAGAATCCCAGATGCCTGATAACCCTTTGGCACCGTGTTGGCCAGTACAGATATTATTAGGTGAGTTGAAACCTAATCTAGTCGGGCTTAAGTGGGAAAGATGTGAACTGTTACGTGTGTGAGCAGTCTGATAAGCAGGAAACAGCAGTCGCTACATGTCGCTTTTGCAGTGTTGCTTTGTGCGCTAAGCACCTAGGTGAATTGCGGACGCACACTCAGGGCGGCATGCATTACTCTTGCGATCAGCGAATCGTGCCCGTGACTTCCAAGTAACTCGGTTCCGAATACGGTTGCGCCGTATCCTGCAAATAGCCAGAAGGTAAAACGCAATGAGCATGACGAACGAGGACTGGTGGCCGAATCAATTGAACCTGAAGGTTCTCCGCCAGACCTCTGCCCTGTCCAATCCTATGGGTAAGGATTTTGACTACGCCGAGGAGTTCAAGAAACTTGACCTGGATGCCTTGAAGAAGGACATCGTTGAACTGATGACGACGTCGCAAGATTGGTGGCCGGCCGACTACGGGCACTATGGGCCATTTTTCATCCGGATGGCGTGGCATGCCGCCGGCACATACCGCATCACCGACGGCCGTGGAGGTGGAGGTTCCGGTGACCAACGCTTTGCACCTCTCAACAGCTGGCCCGACAACGCGAGCCTCGATAAAGCACGCCGTTTGCTTTGGCCGATTAAGCAGAAATACGGTCGGAAGCTTTCGTGGGCCGACCTGCTGATCTTCGCCGGGAACTGTGCTCTGGAATCGATGGGATCCAAGACCTTCGGGTTCGGTGGCGGGCGCGAGGACGTTTGGTAGGCCGACGAGACTGACTGGGGTGCCGAGGACACGTGGCTGGCAGACGAGCGTCACAGCGGCGACGGGGAACTCGAAGGGCCTTACGGAGCCGACCACATGGGCCTAATTTACGTGAATCCGGAAGGTCCAAACGGTAATCCGGACCCGCTCGCTGCGGCAAAGCATATTCGCGAAACGTTCCGCCGCATGGCGATGAATGACGAGGAAACGGTTGCGCTCATTGCCGGCGGACACACTTTCGGCAAAACCCATGGTGCTGCTTCTGATGACCATGTCGGTCCCGAACCTGAAGGTGCCGACATGGAGGAGCAAGGCCTCGGCTGGAAGAACAGATTCGGCAGTGGCAAAGGCGGCGATACGATCACCAGCGGCCTAGAAGGTGCCTGGACCACCAATCCGGTGAAGTGGGACAACAATTACTTCGAAAATCTTTACGGCTACGACTGGAAGTTGACGAAGAGTCCCGCAGGTGCATCGCAATACACTCCCGAGAACGCCTCGGAAGTGGCCACCGTGCCGGATGCTCACGATACGTCAAAAAAGCATGCCCCCATGATGCTTACGACGGACCTTTCAATGAGGGCGGATCCTACCTATGGGCCGATCGCAAAGCATTTCCTCGAGAACCCGGAGGAGCTTACCGAAGCGTTCGGCCGAGCGTGGTTCAAGCTGACGCATCGGGATATGGGGCCCCGCAGTCGGTATCTCGGCTCTTTGGTTCCGACCGAGGCACTGTTGTGGCAAGACCCTGTTCCTGACGTCGATCATGACTTGATAGGGGATCAGGATATCGTCGGTATCAAGGCTAAGGTCCTTGCAACCGGTTTGTCCGTTTCTCAGCTAGTCTCGACCGCCTGGGCCTCCGCGGCATCATTCCGAGGTACCGACAAACGCGGTGGGGCGAACGGCGCGCGCATCCGCCTCGCGCCGCAGAAGGATTGGGAGGTGAACAACCCCACCGAACTAGCGAACGTGCTGCAGACGCTGGAGCAGGTACAGGAGGATTTCAACAACTCGCAGACTGGAGGGAAACGGGTCTCGCTAGCTGACCTGATCGTCCTCGCCGGGTGCGCGGGTGTTGAGGAAGCGGCAAAGATCGCCGGGCACGATGTGCAGGTTCCGTTCACACCGGGGCGTACGGACGCGACTCAGGAGTGGACCGATGTGGCGTCATTTGACGTGCTTGAACCCATCGCGGACGGATTTCGCAACTACCTCGGAGTCGAACATTCAAAGCCGGAGGAGCTACTGGTTGATCGAGCAAACATGCTGACGTTGACCGCTCCCGAGTTGGCAGTGCTTGTTGGTGGCATGCGCGTTCTTAATGCGAACGTAGGTCAATCTGCACTCGGGGTATTCACCGAACGTCCTGGGACGTTGACCAATGATTTCTTTGTGAACCTGCTCGCTATGAACACCGAGTGGCAAGTGTCTTCCACATCGGAAAACGTGTTCGAGGGATGTGATCGCACTACCGGTGATCCCAAGTGGACCGGAACCAGGGTGGACTTGGTCTTCGGCTCGAATTCTGAATTGCGAGCGCTCGCGGAAGTCTACGCATCTGACGATTCGCAGCAAGCGTTCGTGCGTGATTTCGTGGCTGCGTGGGA
>CAZFVB010000019.1:0-1895 GCA_964522375.1 uncultured Chloroflexota bacterium | reverse complement strand
CAGGATGACTGCCGAAACCTCAGACCTTCCCCGCTTCCGACTCTGCGCACCATATCGTTGCCATTCCGGATTCTGGTCGGCGCGTGCCCACATTGCTCTCGGTTCCGACGGATAGTCTCGGTCCGCCTTCTTATAAAATCTGTGCAGGTTTTCCAAGGTGCCCATCCGTCAACTTGGGTCCGCTGTAGGAACCTGCTCCTGGGTTCGCGAGAGCATGAAGCGTGCTTATTCGAACTTTTCCCGTCTTAGTCGGCAGTCGGATAAAGCTCATTCATTAGACGATTGCCATATGGTTGCGATTGCCGATATCCGGGACGGTTCTTCTCCGACGACCAGTTGCGAACTTTCAATTGGCGGCTGATTATCCGGTCAGCTCGCCGAAGGTAGTCAGCGGCAGATTTTTCACCACGACGAACAGCCAATATTTGGGGTCCGGTTAGGGTGTGCCACGCTTTGGAACCTGGATGAGCAGGGCTTTGCATCATTTGTTCGATTGCTTGCCTCAAAACTGTCCTTTCCAGCGGCCGACGATTGGGTTCCAGGAAGG
Source organism: uncultured Chloroflexota bacterium (assembly GCA_964522375.1). Taxonomy (GTDB): domain Bacteria; phylum Chloroflexota; class UBA11872; order UBA11872; family UBA11872; genus UBA11872. The sequence goes on along the minus strand of CAZFVB010000019.1, from coordinate 1,348 downwards.
CGGGGTCCATAAGGATTTCGGTCCGAAACGGAACGATCAGGTCAGTGCGAGCAAAACTTCGCTGCGCCTCGGCGCCGGCGAGGAATCGAACTAGCGACCATGCGGCGTCGGGGTGCGCGCTCGTAGCGTTAATACCGAGGCACAGTTCGTCGGCTTCCGTTTGACTGTCAGCGTTATTCCAAGTGGGAAGAGGTGCTGCCGCCCATGGGACTGAGGCTCGTATGGATGGGCCCACATCACTGCGGTCGATATACATGGCGGTGAGCCCGCCACTAAATGGAGCGGTAAATCTATCGGGGATTGGGAGCTCGATGTCCAGAGCGGTTTGCCATGTGGCGAGTCGACGTAAACGCAGTTCGTTTTCTGTAGTAGCGATTCGGGACAGGCGCGCACCAGAGTTTAGGAATGTTTCACCTGCTCGTGTATTGGAGGCTACGCCAAACACTGGCCGGGTATAGGCGGGGATGGCAGCGAGTCCAAATCGTTCCACGCGATTTGTCTCGGCGACGACCAGCCGACGCGCTGCTTGTTCAAATTCGCCCACGGTCCATGGGTTGGTCCAACTTGTTGGTGCAGTTACACCCGAGCTTTCGAAATGTTCCTGGTTGTACAGTACGCACTGAATAGCGGCTCCAACAGCAAGAACCGATTGTTCGTCACCAGGGCCCACTCTGGCGTCTACTGATCTTGGCACCATTGTTTGTAGGTCGGAATCACCCGACATCCTATTTCCAAGACCATGGAGAAACCCGGCTGCTGTGAAGTCAAAGACATCGGCAGGGGCAATCCGGGTTACGTCAGCGGTATTTCCCAATCGCAGAGCTTGACGCTGCCCGTCAGAGGTCAGTGCGTTATCAAGGCGTGCACGTACCTGTACAGAAGGAACCTGAGATTGAAATGTTTGGAAGATGTCGGAAAAAGCTTTGAGCATAGACCGTGGTCCCCATGTCTCAAATGTGATGGAGACGTTGGTGGCGACGGGGGTGACATCCGGAATCGTGGTTGCTCGGGAGGTAGGGCTAACTGTGGGTTTTGGGGTTGCGGTTGGTAAAGCTTGAGGGTTGACGTTTTCTATCGGCAGCGGTGTAAGTTCGGGGAGAGTAGTTTGTACATTGTCGAGGGTGCAGGCGGAAAGTAATCCTACGGTTCCTCCAACACTTGCCCGGAGGAGTGCCCGTCGTGACAGCATGGCCTGATTACCGCGTGAACTGGGAAATTGCTCCGCGGTAATGCGGGAAGGCTCATCTTGTTGCGGGCGAGCGCTGCTGGGGCCTGCAGATGCGAGCAAATTAAGGATCACATCTCGATGGTAACGGGTCGACCATGGTCATGGAATTGTAGTTACGGT
>CAZFVB010000018.1:5440-32586 GCA_964522375.1 uncultured Chloroflexota bacterium | reverse complement strand
GCAACAAACATTGGACGCCTGATGCCCGAGGAAGTCCTACGAGTATTGAGCTAAGACTGATTATGCGAGGTGGGGATTGACCGATACCCACTCTGCAACGGGCGGCAAAATACCCATCTCAATCGTTTCGTCGCGAAGCACCTCGAGATGCGCATACGCAGCATCGAGTTCCGCCCGCTCTTCGTCATCACCCTGAGGTAGCGTCCACTGCACTCCGTCAGACCCAAGTTCTACGGGCATCGCCATCATCACATGGTGGTAAGGCTCACCAGTCAAATATGCCCCGCACGGCCATTCGAATGTTTCTCCACCCGCAGCAGCATTCACCATCATCGCGGTTTGATGGCCCGGGGATTGAAACGACGACCTTCCACGCAGTCGAATAATCCGCGCCCCACCATCAATCACTTGCGCTCGAATCTCCGCCCACCCCTTCTCAGTCAATTCAATTCCATTTACCCGGTTAGCGCCAGAAATAATGTCGTTAAGCGGAACTCCGTCAATCTTCGTATGGCTCTTAAACAGAGCCATTTCTTGACCATGGCCCCCAAACGTTCGGCATCCCGTGACCATGTGCTGAGGCACGCCGAAATGTGAGGCCAAGTTCGTCTGCAATCGAGTGCTATCAAGACCGGCCAACGTGCTGACACGCTGTGGCGGTAATCCGGAATGCACAAGCGTCACCAAGCCGGTGATGTCGGCTGGGTTGAATACAACTACGACGAGTCGCGCATCAGGCGCATACGTCGCAATGTCCTTTCCGAGCTGTGCGGCTATTTCCGCATTGCCACGGAGCAGATCCTCGCGCGTCATCCCATCACGGCGTGGCGCACCACCAGAACTCAGGACGAACGAGGCATCAGCCAACGCCTCAGCCACATCAGTTGTCCAAGTTACAACGGCATCCGGAAACCCACAGTGGTGAATCTCAGCCGCGGCACCCTCAAGACCCTCGGTGAATGGATCGTACATCGTGACGCAGCTCGCCGTCCCAGTCGCCAATAGCGACTGCACAATATTGGATCCCACGGCTCCAGCCGCTCCCAACACAGCAACCTTACTCGAAGTCGTATACGCCATAGTTGAATCCGCCCTAAGCCTTCATGCCCTTGAGAGCCGCCCCAGCCGCACCACTCAACATACGCAGATCATTTCCAAAATCGATAAGCGTGAATCCCTGCTCGACCAACTCACGAGCTTTTGCAACATCCGAGATAGGAGTCCCAGCTGGCTTTCCATTCGCCTTAGCCCCGGCAAGGATGGCGTCGATCGCCGCGACATGCTGCGCGTTGACAAACGCATCGGTTTTCGAGAGCCCCATAGACAGTGCCAGGTCATTTGGTCCAATAAACGCAACATCGATGCCATCAACGGCCATAATCGCCTCTATATTGTTGACACCTTCCATATCCTCAATCTGGGGGCAGACAAGCACTTCTTCGTTGATTCGGGCCCCGTCCTCTGCATTAATCGTGGCACGACCAGAACCCGACGAACGCTGTCCCCTTGGGGGATAACGACACGCATCCGCAATAGCCTGTGCTTGTTCAACTGTGCTGACGTGCGGAACGATCACACCCATCGCTCCAGCATCGAGAGTACGAGCCAAAACTGTAGGGTCGTGAGATTCGACGCGGGTCATAGGGATGCCGCCTCTAGACTCAATGGCTCGGAAGGCATTGGTCATGCTCCCGATATCCCACTGCGCATGCTCCGCATCAACAGCCAGCCACTCATATCCCAGATCAACGAGCACCTCGGCCGCCATGGGTGATACAAGATTCAGGAATGATCCGAACGATGGCTGGCCAGCCATAATTTTCTGTCGAACTGGATTGGGAAAGTTCACAAAGTTAGCCCTTGTATATTCGCAGTAGTAGTACTGAATTGTGACGCATGACGCGGATGCTGTCAGTCCTTCATGGGTAAACCGAAAAAACAAGACTCAAACAGCGACCCACCGTCAATACATATCCTGGGACGACCGATCAACTACGGCAAAAGGCGGGTCTCCGGATATGTCGCAACCCAGGAAAACCAAAGACTGTTGCTGTGCACTATCGGCGATAGCCGAACCCCCTGCAATGGACCTCTGATTCCGTGGCCCCACAGGTTCCACAGGCTACCGGTCTCGCGGTCTTTGAACCCCTCCCCGGCCGTGTCGAAACTAAGCGTGCGGTCGCCTACCTTTCGCTCGTATGCCATAGCGGTACCGGTATCTCTCGAACTCCTAATTTCGGTCTTATCAAGCACTGAAACCGTACCTGGAAACCAGACCGCCACAACTGATCGATCTCCAACGGAAATGTTCATGGTCCGCTGTTGCACCAAGCTGTCGAGATCGACAGCAAGCGCGTCACCATCAACGGCCATCGCCAGCACACGACGGATAGCTGGTAGCCGCGTATCGAGATTTCCGGAAAAATAAGTGGACGGGACTTCTCGACTGTCATATCCGACATAAGGAGTCGTGCCGTATGGCGCGTGCACAACAGGCCACTCGGTACTCAGCACCCTTCCATCTGGAAAAGCTCGTTGAAAATCCGAATAGCTCACAAGTAAGGACGGTCGGGTCTCAAGACGAACGCCCGTGAGATCTCCGACCACCGCCTCTCCGTTAAGCTGCTGCCACCATGTCTGGGTTAGCGTGTCCCACATCAGTAATCCGCCGGACCGGACGTTGCCAGAAACCCCAAATCTCACTGCAGCATCCACTACCCGACGGTCAAAGACTCGCCACGTGTTAGTTCGAGGACAATACGTGACAGCGACCGGCTCTCCGCCGACCACGTCGTTGACAACCTCGTGCCAGAGCAACACCTGTAAGGGATAAGCACGAACGTCACCATTCGTGGCGAAGGCGATTACTGGTTCCCGGCCATCAATAAATGTTCTGGCGATCCGCGTGTTCCAAAAACGCGGCTTATCGATAGGTTCAATCGCATCACGAGTAGTCCCAACCCTGTGGATCTCTGAGAGTAGGACCTTCTTAATATAGAAATTCGTAGTCCAGTGCTCACTACGCCAGATCTCAATCAACCGCGTCTCCTCTGCTGTAACAGGAACTAATGAGCGTGTCCGTGTCACAGCAAGGTCTGGCGGTAACTGGAGACGTCCTTGAGCTCCTGCTGTCGATCGGGTCGATGACACGACCGCTGTAAACGGACGGCTCGTAGGCTGTTGACCGCCCATGGCTCTTCTTTTTTCTAAGCCAACCTCGGAGAGGCCTTCGGTACAGGCCCATAGCGCTAGTCCAGACAAAGCGGCCAAGCTAAGCACCTGCCGTCGACTAGCCCGCTTTAATTTGGTTTTACTCCGACCAGACCTACTGTTTACACCAGACAAATCTATACACCCTGAGCATCCGCCGTGTGAAACACGTCAACACCGCCACCGAACCCACCATCAGCATCGCGCAAAATAAGAGTCGGGCTCGCAAAAGCCGAGCGACCCGGAAAAGATGGTATGTGAACATCCCAACCCCTACGACGCAGTTCTGAAATCGTCTCGTCCCCAAATCGCCCATCAACAGTTACCCAGGGGGTACTAGCATCAACTCTCGGAGCACTTACCGCTTCCTGAGCGCCCAACGAATGGTCGACTATGTTCCCAACAAGTTGTGCGACACAGTTTGTAATGCGTCGGCCCCCGGACGCCCCAACTGCCAATGCTCGACCATCCGGAGTAAACACAATGGCAGGGGTCATGTTGTTCAGACCAAATCGTCGAGGAGCCACAGACGTAAGCCGACCAGGGACAGGATCGAACCAGAACATCCCATTGTTCCAAACGATGCCTGTGTTGCCTGGAATCACCTCCGAGCCCCAACCACCACCCAGAGTATTGGTCAGCGAAACCAAACCACCACGACCATCAGCGGTGCACAGATGCGTTGTGGAAGTCTCACCCTTTACCCGTTGGCCTTCCCGCGCCTCAGCCTGATAAGCCCAGGCATCTCCCGGCTTAACGCCGTCGGTTAGCGCGTCCGGACCGATCAGATCGTACCGCCCGATCGCGTAGGCCTTCGACACTAACGTCTCCCAAGGAACGTCAGCTCGCGCAGGGTCCGTCATAAATCGAAAACGGTCAGCGTAGGCAAGTCGAGCCGCGTTCAGAAACACATGGAGCCGTTCGGCCGAGTTGTGATCGTGGCTCGCCACATCAAACCGCTCATAGATATTTAGCGTCTCAGCAGTTGTAGGACCCGCACAGCCAGGCCCTGGCAACAGCACTGTGGCTTGACGATACATAGCGCGTAGCGGAACTCCCACTTGAGCTCGGTAGTCTGCGAGGTCGGCACGTTCAATTACTCCGTCGTTTGCGATTGAGTCCGACGCCACCGCCGCAGCGATATCACCCACATAAAAACTTTCAGGACCGTCCAAAGCGATCGCTTCAAGACTGTTCCCAAGTTCTGGTTGCATTAGGCGAACGCAGTCAAAATGGTCAGACGTCGGCGGGGCTCCACCAGGGTAATACCGCTGCTGAAGTTCTGGATGGCGCTGGGCTGCAGTCGCCATCGTCGCCATAAATGCCGTGTCATACCAGGACAACTCAAAACCTTGACGCGCTAGGGCCACAGCCGGCTGGACTAGCTCATTCCATGGCATCTCACCATGCCGCTTATGTAAAAGAGCCAATCCTGCTACAGCTCCCGGAACAGCCATGGCCCGGTGACCATGCAGGTTGGCGTCACCCTGAACACCACTCCACAGAAAGCCGCTCACATTCTCTCGTCCATCAAGTGGGTACTTCTCGGCCGTCGCACCTGTGCCGGACCGCATCGGAAATCCGATCACTTCCGTAGCCTCAGCAGAACTCACCACGGCATATCCGCCACCACCCACACCACTGTTCCACGGCTCGACTACGCCGACGGCGAATGCAGAGGCAACCGCGGCATCGGCAGCAGAACCTCCGGCAGCCAGAACGTCCGCACCCACAGCACTAGCAGCAGCGTGCTTTGTTGCAACCATCCCGTGCTGTCCACGGGCCTCAGACTTCTCTATGGAAATCTCAGTGCTGGACACCATCATCACGCCCTAATCGTTACTCACATCAGAAAAAAGCGCGCTGACCGACTCGCCCGTATGAATGCGTCGAATTGCTTCAGCCAGCATGGGAGCAACAGACAGCACGTGGATTTTGCTTGTAGGTCGCTCCGTCTCGAGAGGAATGCTGTCGGTTACCACCATTTCTTCAAGCGGCGAGTCGTTAATGACTTCGTACGCCTCTTCAAGAAACACCGGGTGAACACAGGCTCCATAAATGGCTCGAGGCTCATGCCTCATTATCTCGCGGAGACTCTCACGCAAGCTCTGGCCAGTAGCGACCTCATCATCTACGTACAGAACGGAGCGACCACGAACATCGCCAACAAGCCCACGGACTTGAACATTTGACGTTATCGGATCCCGAAATTTATCAATTACCGCCAGCGGCGTCTTTAGCCGTCGTGCACACTCGCTAGCCGCCTTAATCCGGCCTGTGTCGCCAACCACAACCAAATCATCTATATCAAGACCAGCAAAATATTTTGTAAGAAGCGGCATTCCGGTGAGATGGTCGCCTGGAATGCTAAAAAATCCGCCTATTTGTTCTGCGTGCAAATCAAGTGTCAGCACACGATCGGCTCCGGCCGTGGCAAGAAGATCGGCAACCAGTCGTGCTGTGATGGGCACTCGCGGCTGGTCTTTCTTGTCCGACCGCATATAGGGAAAGTACGGAATCACGGCGGTGACACGAGCAGCCGATGCCCTCCGAAGCGCATCGATGGTTATCAAGAGCTCCATCGTCATATGGTTCACGGGGCGGCGAGCAGTCTGAACCACAAACACATCTGCCTCACGAACGTTTTCAAGCACTCGTACAAACGTGTTGTCGTTGCCATACTCAAAAATATCTACCCCGCCAAGTTCACAGCCAATCTCCCGACAGATACCCTCAGCTAACGAGGGGTGACTGCGACAGCCGAAGACCATTAAATGATCATTTGGTGTACCCATACGCCCTCCTCTTAGGACCATGTGTTAACGAATCGGTTCGTAGCAGAGAACCACTGGCATCACGGCGTGGCGAAGCACATGAGTAGCGGTGGTGCCGAGATCGCAATCATGTTCGCCAAGAAATCTGTGCGATCCCACAACAATGGCGCTGGCATTTTCCTCCAGGCTCGTCTCAACAATCGCGGTGGATGCACGCCGTGCTTGCCTAATTTCAGTACGGACCCCAATCCCTTGAAACCTCAGTAGGTCCTGCTTTATCCGATCCTGTGCAGCTGCAAGAACCGACTCGGCTGACAATAAAGCGACGCTGCTTGACGCCTCAACAGGAAGCTCTCGACTCACCTCAATCACGTGGAGTAACAGAAGGGGGACGGATTGTTGGCCGGCGAGCAGCGCCCCGGTGACGGTAACGTTCGGGTCCATGTGAGAGCCACATATCGCTGCAACCACAGGTTGGTCGTTATCAGCACGCATGACTGGGTCTTTATCACCACCTACTCGGTCACAGTGTTTTCTGTTGTGTCAGACTTTGCCTCTTCATCAGAAGACGGGGCGGCCAAAAGAAGATCGCGCACCTCTGCCTCGATATCTCCGGCTACATCCGCATTAGTTCGAAGAAACTCCTTCGCCTTCTCCCGTCCCATGCCTAGCCGTGTGTCTCGATATGTGTAGTGCGCACCATTCTTCTCAAGCATGCCGTGCTCCACACCAAGATCCAATAAATCACCTTCGCGAGAAATTCCCTTGCCGAAAACCATGTCGAATTCGCAAAACCGGAAGGGCGGAGCAACTTTGTTTTTTACGACTCGAACTCTTGTCCGTGCACCAGTAACCTCGGTGCCTTGCTTGATTTGTCCGATGCGCCGGATGTCCAAGCGAACCGACGAATAGAACTTGAGGGCCCGCCCCCCAGGCGTGGTTTCTGGATTCCCAAACATAACGCCGATCTTTTCCCGCAACTGGTTGATGAAAATCACAATTGTGCGCGACCGGCTTATGTTGGCCGTCAGCTTGCGCATTGCTTGCGACATGAGTCGTGCTTGCAAGCCCACTTGCGTGTCGCCCATGTCCCCATCAATCTCTGCTCGCGGTACTAAGGCTGCTACAGAGTCGACAACAACCAGATCGACGGCATTACTACGAACAAAAACGTCCGTGATCTCGAGAGCTTCCTCGCCGGCACTTGGCTGCGACAGAATCAATTCCCCAACATTGACGCCAAGAGCCTCAGCGTAGGTCGGATCCATCGCGTGCTCGACATCTACAAACACAGCCGAGCCACCAGCCTTTTGCACCTCAGCTACCGCATGTAACGCCAATGTGGTTTTCCCAGAAGCTTCCGGACCAAAAATCTCAACGATCCGACCACGGGGCAAGCCACCCACTCCGAGTGCAATGTCAATTCCCAGCGATCCAGTGGACACCACCGGTATTTTCTCAGCACGCACCGACCCCATCCGCATTACTGAACCTGACCCAAATTTCCGCTCTATCTGCTCGATCGCAGCTTCTATAGCCTTCGCTTGGTCGTCAGCCATTGGCTCCGTCCCATCAGCCAGCACATCGCGTCGCCGGCAGTCCCAGTGCCCCTCATCTTATCGAAGGCTCGGCAAGCGCGCCCGTGCCAAGTTGCAGATGTGGACGCATCCGGATAAGTTTTGCCATTCAGGCCAGTCCAAGTAACCGAATGCCAACAGATCGAAGTCGGGCGGTAGTGTTGTACGGTCCCGGCCAAATACAGATTGAGTCTGTCGACGCCCTTCCCGTCGGCCCGCGAGACGTCGCTCTACAAGTAGCTATCTCGGGTATATGCGGAACGGATCTTCACTACTGGGACGGCTGGGAGTTCGATGCCTGGTTCCCAGAGAAACCAGGCCCCTGGGTTCCAGGACACGAATTTACAGCCGTGGTACTGAGCGTTGGCACATCCGTGGATGATCTAGCCCCGGGTGACAAGGTCGTCATCGAACCTAACCTCCCTTGTGAGGACTGCCCAACGTGCGATCGAGGATTACTCAATTTCTGCACAGATCGCAGCCAGCTCCCACGTGGCGGATGGGCGGATCAACTGGTTCTGGATCGCAACAATCTAGTACCGATTCCTGATGGGACCGATATCGTAACCGCAAGCCTCACCGAGCCACTTTCTTGTGTGCTCCGCGGCTTCGATCGGGTGCAGATCACGCCGGGCGATACCATCTTTATAGCCGGAGCTGGACCGATTGGCTTGCTTGCCCTCCAAGTTGCAAAGCAGCAACAGGCTGGAAAGACCATTCTCAGCGAGCCCATCGCCGCCAGGCGCACAATTGCTGCCGAACTTGGTGCCGACCACATTCTTGATCCACGCACCGAAGATGTTAAAGCCGCAATTAAAGACCTAACCGACGGGTTTGGTGCAGATCTCTCTATTGAATCGGCAGGGGCGAATCCCGCGTTCGCGGCGTGTCTCGGGGGAGTTCGAGATGCCGGAACCATTCTTATACTGAGCGTCGGCAACCCTGCGACAACGTTTTCACTGCGTCCGTTCGATTTTTTTGCGCACGAGCTTACGATCGTAGGCAGTAACACGCGCCTGCACACATTTCACCGCGCGCTTGAAATGATCCCGACTCTTGGTGCCGAACCGATCATCACGCACACCTTCGATCTCGACAACGCTGCGGAAGCTATAAAGACCGCCAAGTCCGGTCAAGGTGCCAAGGTTGTCTTCGACTTACGTTGATCGCTTTAGGTACGAGTCGATCTTTTTCTAGGACCCCGGCAACTGAAAACACGGAATCCACCTTTGGAGACCAACTGGGAAACATGCTGGAAATCACGCTTCAATAAGGCCGCCGGACTGTGTGCACCGGTAAGCACAATTCGAAGCTCCCCTGAAGGCTTCAATGCGTTCCGTGCGGCTCTCACCATGCGTCCACTGGGACCATGGTCTACGAACGGTCCCACGTGAAGCGGGGGATAACACATCACGACGTCGAACGGTTCGGCAGCAACAGGAACCAAATCGGAGATGAGAGCGTCAGCCTGAACATTATTCGACTCAAGCGTTTGTCGCGCCGTCGCTATAGCAGCATAACTCCAGTCACAGGCTGTTACAGCTCGATCGTCACGAGCCGCCGCCACACTAAGCACCCCATTTCCACACCCGAGATCGAGCCAATTTCCACCGCTGTCCGGTAACGTTTCGGCCAGCAGCCGTGTCGCCGGATCGATGCGGACAGCCGAGAACAACGTGGGATGACGGTGTAACACGACTTCACGACCGCCGAGCATGTCTGCCTGTATCCATTCAAACTTTATCGGTGGCACCTGGTCTACCTCACGCTCATGGACATAGAGACGACGATGGGCCCCGATAGCACTGTCGACTCTTCGTCCAACCATCTTCTCGACACGCTTAGTTACTGACTCAATGCCACGACCACGATCACCAACTAAAACGAGTTGGCCACCATGATGCAAGAGCGAAAACGCCTTTTGAATCAGCCAGTCGACGCCTGCTCTACCAAGCCAGTACGGCACTCGAATCACGACCATCCGTACACGCCGAGCACCTAGCGAGTCGAGTTCACATACGCGCCATGAACCAGCAGCCGCCGCACAACTCTCGGCCGCTCCTACCGTCAACGGCACAAGTGTTCCTTCACCCGACCAATCTGCCGCACGACCAATCGCTGCCACACCGGAATCCCAAGCAGCAATCTCCACGACGGTTTCTGCCAGCCGATCTCCCATCGACCTCACCAACAAGCGTAGTTCGGGATCGAGAATGCCGCCCGGCTGGTCAGCCCTCGCTGGTATATCAACATAACCTGACCCAACACGGACCTGCCGTTCGACGATGGATCCAGCATCAATCATGTTGTGCCCATAGTTCGCAACTGCAAGCTCTCATGGCACACTAATCATCCCTTCTTATGAATGGTCCTTGATCATGCCAACTGGCTCTGACCTTAAAGATCGAATTTCCGCAATCGTCGAGTCCAACCGTGATGACATCGTAGAAGTCGGTGAAACCATTCTCCGAAATCCAGAGCTGGGCTTTAAGGAAGTGGAAACGTCCGCCCTGGTTCAACGTAAATTCGACGAGCTCGAGTTGGACTATAGGTCCGGCCTCGCCAAGACCGGCGTAAAGGCCAAGATTGACACAGGGCGACCTGGCCCAACTCTAGCGCTCATTGGCGAACTAGATGCACTCGTGGTACCTGGCCATCCACACGAAAACCTCAACACGCATGCCGCCCACGCCTGTGGCCACAATGCCCAGATCGCAGGACTCATTGGTGCCGCGACTGCGCTAACCGATCCCAACATCCTGCGCGAACTGTCCGGATCAATCGTCCTCATGGCCGTTCCAGCGGAGGAATACGTTGAAGTCGAGTACCGCCACCGGCTCGTCAAGGATGGGCAACTGGAGTTCCTAGGCGGAAAACCAGAATTAATCAGTCGCGGAGAATTTGACGACGTCGATATCGCCATGATGATCCATACCCACTCAAATCCCGATGAAAACGGTATGGCCGCGGTTACCGAGTCGAACAACGGTTGCGTGGTCAAGCAGATCAAGTACGTGGGACGGGCTGCCCACGCTGGCGGATCCCCCCATCTCGGGGTTAACGCCTTGTATGCGGCCCATATCGGGATGGCTGCGATCAACGCCATTCGAGAAACGTTTCGAGACGAGGATGCAATTCGTGTCCATCCAATCGTCACTCACGGTGGAGACTTGGTTAACGTGATTCCAGCCGAGGTAACGCTTGAGACCTATGTCCGTGGCAAAACAACCGATGCGATCGATGCCGCGGACGCCAAAGTCGATCGCGCTCTTAAAGCCGGAGCCCTAGCGCTCGGAGCCGACATCGAAATCATCACCCTTCCTGGATACCTTCCGCTCATCAACGACTCCAGCCTCGGTGAATACTTTCTGGACAATCAGCGAACAGTGCACGGTGACGCACGAGTTGTTCGCCAGGGTCACCGGACAGGCTCAACAGACATGGGTGACGTATCTCACATCATGCCGGCACTCCACCCATCGATGGCAGGAGCAACCGGGAATAACCACGCGGTGGACTGGGCTATTGACGATCCGCAGATGGCCTACATTGAACCCGCCAAGGCCCTCGCCTGGATGGCAGCAGATTTGTTGTCTGATGACGCTAGCAGGGGGCGCCGCCTCGTCGAAGAGTTTGAGCCGCTTATGACCAAAGACGAATACCTGCGTTACCAACGCGGGATCGGAAAAACCGACCATTGGTCTGGCGCAGCACCCAGTTGATGCAACGACCTATACAATGTGCAGCATCGCCTGCAGCTGAAGGTCCTAGATGCGACGGCTCATTCTTATCGGCGCACTCCTTCTGGTGCTCTCAGCCTGCGGCCAAGCCGCCAGCACAAGCGCTGGCCCATCCAAGGCGGACACCATTAAAAATCACATCACCACGTACAACGTTTACCCGGACACCGTTATCAACACCGAAAGTGCTTACACCGCGGTCATCAAGACAAATCTCGGCGATTTAAGTTTTGATTTGCTAGCCGGCGAGTCGCCGTTGGCCGTCAATAGTTTTGTTTTTCTCGCGCGGGAAGGCTTCTTTGATGGGGTTCCATTCCACCGAATCATTCCAGGGTTCATGGCGCAAGGTGGAGATCCAACCGGCAAAGGCAGTGGAGGCCCTGGGTACCGATTTGACATCGAAACCCCACAACGGCCATACACTCGCGGGTCGCTGGCTATGGCCAATGCAGGGCCTGGAACGAACGGGTCCCAGTTCTTCATCGTGTTCAGAAATCTGACAGCAGAAGGACGTCTTAGTCCCGATTACTCCCTGTTTGGGCAAATGACAGATGGAGAAGAGGCCCTTGCCGCGCTCGAAGCAATACCCGTGGGACCAAGTATGACCGGGGAACGCTCTAAACCACTCGAAGAAGTTCACATCGTTACTGTCGAGATAATCGAGGGTTAGCCCGTGGCCGGTCTCGCCGGCACGCGGCAGATGTTAGAAGTTGCTTCACCGTTCCATCTTTGGGCAACGGTCTTGTCTCATGGTTGGCATGCTTTAGCCCCATTTAGCTGGAACTCTTCAACGGATAGCCTGACACGGAGCGAGCGATTACCGTCGGGGCGACTCTATGTCATCGACATGCAGCCAGCACCCGGTCCCACGGATGACATTTGCAACATTAGGCTTGAGTGCCGGCCAAGACCTTCGGCGTCGGATCTGTCACTTTTGGTGACCCGTGCACGCTGGATGTTACGACTGGACGAAGATTTTTCTGACTTCCATGCCCGGTGTCAGACATCAACAGCCCTTAAGCCCATCGCTGCGATTGGTGGTGGACGCCTGTTGCGCAGCCCAGACATTTGGGAAGACCTCGTGAAGGGCATCTGTACAACTAACGTGACCTGGGCACGCACCCAAAAAATGGTCAGTATGATCTCGAGGCTAGGCCCAACTCCTTCCGGATCACATCAAGAAGTGTTCCCCACACCTGATGAGGTGCTTAACGCCGGAGCCTGTTATCTAAAAGAGCGTGCAGGGGTGGGTTATCGCGCGAAAAGTATTCTGGCGCTGGCCGAGCGTATCTCGAGCAAAAAAGTTGATCTCGCCTCGTTCCAAAAGTCCACTATCTCGGACAGCACGAGAGTCGCTGCACTAGAAACTCTTCCAGGTATTGGTCCAGTGACAGCCCGATATCTGGCGATGCTTTACGGCTCTTATCGTGACGTTGCTTTAGATAGCTCGACCCGAGCGTTTGCCTTACGTATGTGGGGAAACACTGCGAGCGACCCTGAGGTTGTTAGTCGGGAGTTATGCTCGTTCGGCCAATGGCGAGCACTAGCGTTCTGGTCTCTCCACTGGCTGCATTGGCCCCGTGTTAAAGAACGGATAATGGACCATTACGAGAAATGATGTCTCGCGATCGATGGACACATCTTCCCCAAAAATGATTCCAACATCTGGTTTGGTCAATATCCGTAGGCCGCGAGTCACAACATTTCTCCTAGCCTTTACCGTGACACTTCTTGATCAAGCTATCAAGATCCTCGTTAATCAGTTACTACCACCCAAAGGTCTTTCCCTGGCCCCTTTCTTTGACTTTCAACGCGTCTATAATCCCGGCGTCAACTTTGGATTCCTCGCGGATCGCCCAGCCATAGTGATGGGGATCACCCTTGCGATTGGGATCGGCTGTGTCGGCTACGTGTTGCTTCAGCCCCCTACACGATGGTGGACAGTTTCTGGTTTTTCACTTCTGTTGGGAGGCGGTTTTGGCAACCTTGCAGATCGATTGCGCATAGGTGCGGTGTTTGATTATCTCAACATCACACCGTTCGTGGGATACCTAAACCTGGCAGACCTTGCCATCGGATGCGGAGTACTCCTTTTAGTTCTGGAAGCACTGCTACTTCGGAACCACCATGATTCTTAGCTACCCGCACCAGCAGCTTAGCCCCGGCACCCCCGGCGCGATTCGAACGCGCGCACCCGGCTCCGGAGGCCGGCGCTCTATCCACTGAGCTACGGGGGCGTGACCGGTATTTTATAAGCTATAGCACTATGGAAATTTGGCGCTTGTTGATATCTCCAGCTGACGGTGGCTCCAAGAATTTAGCAACGGACCAAGCAATTTCCGAACAGGTGCGTGACGGAGCCTCGTTACCAACCCTGCGGTTTTACTCGTGGAATCACCCAACCTTAAGCCTCGGCTACGCTCAACCGATCTCACTTGTTGACGCTGGACTGGCTACTCGTCTAAAAATACAGATCGTCCGCCGCTCAACAGGAGGGCAAGCAATTCTTCATGACGATGAACTCACCTATTCAATTGCCCTTCCCCGTACACATACATTGGCCCAAAAGGGAATCATGGCCTCGTACCAACTTTTCAACAACGCGTTTGCTCGTGGATTCAAACAACTTGGCCTGCCCGTTACTCAAGGTCCATGGACTCCGGCCCCTCAGTCCTACCAGGAGGCTGTTTGTTTTGGCGCGCCGAGCACGCATGAACTTGCAACAGGCGATCACAAGATGCTTGGGAGCGCACAAACGCGTGTCGGAGGGACTATGTTGCAACACGGTAGCTTTCCGCTCTCCCATAATTCAACGCTCCATGACCTCCTTGGTCAACCGCGACCGCTTGCATGGCAGGGGCTTAGAGACTTCTTAACTCCGACTCCTACCGTTGGCACTCTAATTCAAGTGTTTACCGCCGCCCTCGCTGAAGAACTCAATATTTCGACCCATCCTGGCCATTTGAGCAATTCTGAAATCAAAATCCGAAACGCTTTGGCACATAAACGCTACGAGTGCGACTCCTGGCTTTCCCGATGCTGATATGACTTCCCCAACTCGCATTCTTGCCCGTGGTCTCGATGTCTTCGAGAAACACAAGCCTCGTATCCTTTTGGACCTGGGCTGTGGTGCCGGATCCGAAACGCCGATCTTAGCCGCATCCTTGGGAGCCCGAATTATTGCTGTTGATCATGACACCGCTGCATTGGCCGCGGCGCCTCGCAGTCCAAACATCTTTTACGTGCGCGCTGATGCGACCCGACTTCCGTTCGCTGAAAGCACAATTGACGCCTGCTATAGCTTCGGCCTGCTACAAGAACTTGGCCAAAATGGTGATGCTCCGCTGCGGATGCTAACGCGCGAGCTTGATCGAGTAATGGAGAAATCCGGCGTCGCAATTCTCGGAACAATCGCGAACTTCCGAAGTACCAGCTCTGCCTATCGGAGCCTAACAGGAGCCGAGGTGTCGAAAGTTTTACGCGGGCACATGGTGCTACAAGAACTTATCGGCCTTATGGACATCGATAACGACGGCCAACAGACACGTTATTGGTATATTTCAGCAACCCCCACAAAACATACTGAGTGACGCCTCATCTTCCACTGAGTGACTGCTCATCTTTACCTGTTCATCCTTGTGTTCGGTTAGGCGTAGTTCGCAAACTTGTGCTCGCCGAGATAGCGTCGCTGTCGTTCGTTTGCCTGCGACAAAACATCAGCGTCGAAACGGAACTCTAGAAAAGGAGGAAACACCTGGGCCATCATCCGACGTCCGTAGTGCACCTGTAGTAAATACCGCGTTTGGTCGGTCGTGTTTGCTGATCCCCGATGCCACACTTCTGATCTGAAAAACACAGCATCTCCAGCATTGCAGACCACCCGGTGAGGTCCAACTCCGTTCCATTCGGTTTCGTTCTCAGACGGTGGCCGTCCAGCTCGATGACTGCCTGGAACAAAAATGGTCGGGGCCAAGTCGTCAGTAATGTCAGTCAGATAGTAATGGCACGTAGCAATATAGACTGGGATTTCAACCCGTGGATCACGCATCACGTCTTCGGGTATTTCAAGTGGTTGATAGTCTGCATGAAGCTGCTGATCAGCCCGGCCCGGCCCGTTTACCCAGCCTGATTGCCCGATGATATGACAGTCGTCGCCCATCACCGCATCGGCTACATCAGCCGCGGGTGCCCGGTCCAAGAACTGCAGGAAGTACGCGTCCTGATTAAATACACACTTCGTGTGGGCCTCGTATGCTTCTCTCTCGTTGCCCTCATCATCAATAAACTTTTTTATCCCGTGACGGTCGTTCGCCTGAGCATTCGGCTTCAGAGCGTCAAGACGGCCACGCATCTCCTGAACTTCATCCTGCGTCAGTGCAGCGGGTATATACGCAAAACCATCACGCCGAACTGCCTCTGCCAGCGCATCGACACCGCTGAATGTGTACCGATCAAGATCTAGTCTTGGTATCTCCACGGACTCTGGGAGACGTTCACCAGGAGCGAATTGTTTCATCTAAACCCTCCGACTGTAAGAAATCTACAGCTTTTCTCGTTACGTCCTGTGGTCCACCCGCGCATGCTACCGAAACTGCCCCTGCAGCGTTTCCGCACACACATGCGCTCTCGAGATCGGCCCCATCCAACCACGCGCTAAGCAAGCCGCCAGCGAAAGCGTCGCCAGCCCCGATGAGGTTGGTGACCTGTACATTAAAGCCCGGCACGGGCCGAAGCGTTTCTCCGCTTCCAATATCAACAAGCGCCCCGGCAGCACCCTGCTTTACAACAACAGGACCAGAAAACAGTTCCCGCAGCAATTCACGGCCTTCGGTGTAAGGACACCCCAACACCGCCGTGAACTCTGCCTCGCTGCCGATGAGTAGATCCATCTCCGTACCGATCTGGGCGATTTCTTCAATATTGAGCGCACCAGGGCCACCTTGCCCAATGTCAAGGACGGCACGGGCACCTGTCGAGTGTGCTATCCGTCCAAACATTCGAGCGGCCCCCGTCAGTGGCCTTTCAAAACAAAGGTTTATTCCGCTCATAAACACATGGCTTGGTGTCCAAGCCTCAACTAGCGTTTTTGTATCCAGTGGCGTACCGGGATACCAGTACGCCTGACGTTTGCCATCCAGTCCTTGAGCAATCGTATGGGTTGCAGTGCGCCCTCCCCGAGACCCGACGGTTTCAACCCCTTTGTCAGCCAAGCCAGCTGCCACGAAGTCTCCGAACGGGTCGCTCCCGACCACTCCGCCAAGTCCACACTTTCCCGTAAGGGCCGCATAAACCATCGCAGTATTTGCGGCAGTGCCTCCCAGAAGAAGCTGCGCAGGTTCTTGGTGCGTAATGTCGCTATGACGCGTAAATTCACTATCGGGCGTAGGAAACTGCTTCAGCCCTTGAATGTTTATATCCGCTGCCACACCACCAATACTTAGTAGCTCGGGCCCCAACATTTCCCGCGATGAGTCAGCTTCGCTCATGACGTCCGCAAACCGTGGGCCCTCACAAAGCCTCTCTCATTTAGACGCTGAAAGAGTACGTGACTGCAATTCTTGTATAAGACT
The DNA here is from genome assembly GCA_964522375.1 of uncultured Chloroflexota bacterium. Lineage (GTDB taxonomy): Bacteria > Chloroflexota > UBA11872 > UBA11872 > UBA11872 > UBA11872. The sequence continues at coordinate 15,715 of CAZFVB010000018.1, read as the reverse complement.
CTCCGGGTCGGACACACCCAGCCAGATCCGTTCAACAAATAAGAAAGGGAAAAGCAAAAACGTGCCCATACGGACACGTCGACACAAACCAATTTCGACAGCCTTCTCCAAACGGCCAAGGCTGAATTCGTGACGCCTATATGACGGGGCAACACCATAGGTCGAACGGGGCCGAGGTGTCGGACCTCCAATGAACTCCATATCAGCGTATCGAATAGTCGTGTCCACAAGAAATCCGATCTTGACATGTAAGCCTCCATGGCTTGTCTGGACGAAACCGTCTCGAGCCGCGCTATAAATCGCGACGATGAATGGCACCGTCAGGAACAGCGCTCCCGCCGTAGCAAAATTTACTGACCGACCAGGCGATCCCTCCGGGTTCCCGAACGCTCGCAGCAAAGCAAAACAGGCCAGAAGGACTACACCCCCCGCTATCAAATAGAACGCGTTACGATCCACGCCAGCCTGCAGCTGCCACCGCACAGCACCTTCATCAGCCGTAGCAAGATCATCAGACATTGGTTGTCTCCATACGCTCTATTGCACGTATCCCGAGAATCCGTACATCAGAGGTTATAACGGGATCGCCAAGAGCCTCTTTGTCGAACCACCGCATTTCCGAATGTTCATCCGGAGCCAACCGTTCAGTACCCGCAACCGGACGCACGAAATAGATGAGATCAATATGAAAATGTTGAGGCTCGATACGCTCTAAAAGGATTGTTTCGGGACGCGGTAACGCCGTTACCGAATCCTCAGCGATTTCAAGCTGCTCGCCAACAATCTCAATCTCAAACCCGGTTTCTTCCCGGGCCTCGCGATGAAGCGCCTCGATCGGATCCTCCCCTGGATCAATGTGGCCGCCAAACGGTAACCACATGCCAAGCTTCCGATGGTTCAGTAACAAGACCGTGCCATCGCGAACAAGAAAGCCTGTGGCTGTGAAGTGCTTGTCAGCAACCATTAGCAGAACTGTCCCTATACCTCGTGGAGACGTAACTTACCGTGCCGCAGGTAACCAGTTCCATGCACAGCCCTCCAATCCAACTACAAACATGGTGGAGATGGGGGCGAATCGAACGCCCCGTCCAGAACCTGTCTCCCCGACGCATCTACAGGCTTATCCGGGCCTTAGTATCTTGCTGCAGCGTCGCTGCCGGCAGCGACGACTCACAGCCAGCCCGCGTGTCTTGATCGGCTTACTCGGGCACCTCGGCCGACGCACCCTAGAGAGTTAGCGCTCGATCGAACCCGCTAGGGACGGGATCGAGGAACGTCACGGCGCCTAGGCCGCGAGCGGGAGCTGTTGCTCTTCGCCAGTTAAATTTTTGCCAGGGGGATTTACGAGCTCCCCAGCAGGCTCGACCTGCAACGCCGGGCTTCAGGGCCCTGTCAAAACCCGTCATCCCCAAGCAAAGATCCTCACCGAAGATGACGGGCGATTTCTCGCGCAGCCTCACGGGCTCGAATCTTCTCCCTATTATCGTATCGTCTCAAACCTCGTACCAACCCGATCTCCACTTTCGCCCATCCGCGGACAAGCAAAAGTCGTAAAGGAACCGCTGTCCGCCCTTTGGAGTTCGCGTGGCTGGCCAACTGCGCAATCTCCATCTTGTTCAACAACAGACGTCGAGGTCTATCCGGTTCGTGGTTCCTATCGGCGGCCGGCTTGTATCGAGCGATATGGACATCCCTGAGATACGCATTTCCATCTTCGACGGTCACGAAGCCTTGCGCCAAGCTGATCGAGCCTAAGCGGACACTCTTGATCTCTGACCCATATAACGATAACCCAGCGACAAGGGTCGAAAGCACTTCGTAGTCCCGTCTAGCACGACGATTGACTGCGACCGTGCGCTCCCCTGTCGGACGGCCTTTACCGGCAGCCTTGTCTGAAACCTCTTGCCTACGACGCTTACGTGCCATCTATACCACCGTGCGATGCTCACTGTGCTGATGCCAATCAGCCCTGAACGACCATTGTGCATTGGCGTTGCAGGATCAGGTGGCGGAAAAAGTGATTTAGGCGGGTATCGGATCTTTCACCATCGGCGCCTTAACCAAGTCGTTCAAGAGCCTAGGAAGTGCCATTGTGTGACTGCACGTCGACCACACCTGGAAAAACTCACAGTCACAATCCCAATGGTCCTGAGCAAAGTTAATGGTATGGGAACTATTGTCCCCATCGAAACGAACCCGCAGAGACTCGACATGAACACGTTCCGGCTCAGCTTCGTACTGACGCGCCTTCTGCACCTTGCTGATTAGGCTGGATTGCACCGTGGGGTCCTCCTTACGGATTTAGGCCAACAAAAAACCCGGCCTCTTCAGGCCGGGCAAACCGAGACCGGGTAACCCGAATAGGGCACAACCACAGCAACGGCCAATGATTCATAGCGCAAGTATATCCATGGACGCCGATTCGCGCTTCTGCCTACGTTCCGTACTGCAACCGAACAGCCAGTCGGTCCGGCAACCCTGCCTGACGTATAGCTGCCTGGGTAGCATCCACGTCATACTCAACACGATGAAAACTCATCATCCTCGTCTCCGGTTCATAGCAAGCATAGGCAGCACGAGGATCACCATCACGGGGCTGTCCCACACTACCCGGATTAATGATTAGCCGATCGTTACCAAGCTCGATAGCACTCTTCGGCAGCGGCACGGTAATCGAGAAAGCATCCAGCCCAAGCATTCCTCCATGCCAACGGTAGACACAAGGCACGTGCGTATGCCCGATCAAACAAGCTTGGGTGGCGAAATGTCCGAAGTTTGTCACGGCGACCTGCAAGCGGCTCACGTATTCCCAGATCGGATCCCGAGGACTGCCATGTGCGACAGCTACATCACCAAATAGACCTGATCCCTCGAGTTCCTCTAGGAAACGACGTCCATCGTCATGTAACTCGCCAGCCGTCCATTCGCAGGCAAACCTCGCATCAGGGTGAAAAGTTGCTAGATCAACTTTTCCAATGCTGGCCAAATCATGGTTACCAACGATCGACCTGAGTTTGTAGGACCGAAGCCGTGCTACCACCTCATTAGGCTGAGGGCCATATCCCACCAAATCGCCCAGAGCCCAGATCTCGTCGAACGGATGAGCGCTCTCGATTACTCTCTCCAACGCAGCAAGATTAGCGTGCACATCGGCCACGACTAGTATGCTCAGCCCGTACCCTCCTCTATGGACTTCGAGTGTTCCCTGGGCCTCACCTTATGCGAACACATTCCCTCAAGACCCCATAAAGACCGAATGGTAAACGTAAAGCTTCGTAGGCCTATCGTCGTAGGCCATCGTGGTGCTCCACGCATAGCTCCTGAAAACACGCTCTCCTCCTTTGAGGCTGCGATTCGACTCGGTGTTGACGGCATTGAATTCGACGTTCGCCTGTCGAAAGATGAGATCCCGGTCGTCATACATGACCGAAGCCTGGTCCGGACAACACTGGAGCGCGGCATGGTCGACGCGCTTAGTGCTGCCGATCTGGAGCGTGTCGTTATTCGAGGGAATGGAGAAAAAGCCCACGCTGATGCCCAACTACCCACGCTACGAACCACAATTGATGAACTCCGAAACCGCACGTCGTTATACGTCGAACTTAAGACAGGCCCTGGCTGCGACGCGAAAACCATCGGTCGGGTAACAGCAACCGAGTTTTCTCTGGTTAATAGTGATCAGCCACAACAACTTATGAGCTTTTCGGCAGCCGCGCTTGATTCCTATAGCTGTCACGGTTCATCAAGCACGGTTTTGTTGCTTCCACACACCGACGCCACATCTACCCGTGCACGCGAGAAGGCGCTTGCCAACGCTCGTGCCTGTGGGGCGAGTACTATCGGATTGGTGGACGCGTCAGTAACAGCCAGCTTCGTCGCCTATGCCCATAGATGGGGCATCGCAGTTCTCACGTGGCCAAACGCCGACCTCCCAATGGCCCGTCATAGCCTAATAGCGGGCGTCGACATTCTGGTCACGGATGATCCTGAAGCTCTGGTGCCACGTCTGGCCCCGCTTGCCACTGAACCCCAACGTCCTTCAGCGATCTAAGCCAAACTCTCTCACCCGTGCCTCAAACTGGTCTCCTCGATCAAATTCGTTGTTGAACAGTCCGAAGGAGGCGCAAGCCGGGGACAGCACGACCGCATCGCCAGGATGTGCCATCTTTAGCGCTCGGGTCACAGCCGGGCCCATACCTGCTGCTCGCTCAATCCGGCCTGCCGGTAGTAACGGAAGCAACCGATCAGTACCCGTACCTGGCAAGAGAATTATGGCGCGAACGTCTTCGTCGTTGCACAAACGATTTGCCAACGTCGCAAAGTCGATCCGTTTATCCGAGCCTCCAACGATAAGGATCCAAGGACCGGGGATTACGTCCAAGGCTGCCAGGGTAGCCTCTGGCGTAGTCGCAGTGGTGTCGTTGTAAACACGAGCACCATCGACCGTACCAATAAATTCCTGACGAGCGGGCACACCAGCAAAGTGCTCCACAACGTGTTGGATGGCTGGTTCAGCTACACCAACACGTCGAGCGGCAGCCGCGGCAGTCGCCAGGTTGTCACGATTGTGACGACCGGCAACTTTGGCCGAACACCAACCCGGTGGCGATACCTCAAGATCGGGCCTAAGCACCTCTCCCCCTGCCCGATCGGCAAACCATTCAGTCCATCCATCGCCACGAGGTATAACCGCCCAGTCTCCGCTTCTTTGATTAGCCACGAGCGGCAACTTAGCCTCGGCGTACATATGCATGTCTTGGTAGCGATCGAGGTGGTCGGGCATCAGGTTCGTAATAACAGCACCGTTCACACGGAGTGGTTTGTCGTTTAGTGCCTCAAGCTGAGCGCTTGATATTTCGAGGACCACCATCGAACCTTCTTCAATTTCTTCCAGTCGCGCCAAGGCTGAAATGCGCATGTTGCCAGCCAATGTTGCCGGCACTCCCCCGGCAACCAGCATTGCCTGCAATGCCGTAGCCGTTGTGGTCTTTCCCCGGGTACCCGTCACCCCCACGATCCTTGCAGCCGTGCACCACCGCAGAAACAAGGTCATCTCCGTCTCAACATGCACGCCAGCTTTCCGCGCCTCCAACAGATATGGTGAATTGTCACGAACGGCTGGATTTCGAACCACCAAGTCTGCGGCACGAAAATCTGCAGCATCGTGCCGGCCCAACACATAGCGAACGCCGTCAACACCAAGAGCCTCAACGCTTGGTCGTAGTTCATCCGCCGTGCGCAAATCAGTGACAACCACCTCGGCACCCTTGTCTCTAAGAAACCTTGCTACACCCAAGCCACCTGCTTGAAGGCCCAATCCCATAACCACCGCACGGCAGCCAGAGAGGCGATTACAGTCAGATATCCATCCAGAATCCACACGCTTATTCAGACGTACCCCCACTCGCAGCTTTTTGTTCTATCGAAGCGACAAATGGTTATGACAAATTGTCTATTCATAATCAAGAAACTGGTCCACAAGTAGCGGAAGTCCGAACAGCGTACGGACACTATGTTTGTGTTTTGTCGCCACATTATACGCAGTACCATCCCGGTCTTCGATGTCGTCACTACCATGCACTATAGATGTTTTCAGATTCAAGTTTGACGTCAATGAAATACCCCGTAAACTACAAGTTGTGCAGTGGAGTCACACACGTCGCTGCATTATCGGAGCCAGGGGGCGGTTCTGTCGTGAGGTTTTACCAGCATAATCACGATTAGCTGAGGTATCTACCCACCCCCACGGGGTGGGTCTTTTTGTTGCCGAGGCGCCTAGACCCACCGGACCTGCGCGAGACAATGTGTCGTGGAGCTTGGGGGAGGCCCGGCATGGCAACAGAATGTTCATCGTTCCATTCAGCACTAACTTGGTACTCCGGAGAGCTCGTGAGGCGCCGACGGTGCCCGCCCGCGGAAGCACAGCGTCAGCTTGAATGGCTCCGCGAGTTCGGCGAGTCATTTCCACAGCGAGTAGATCCCGCAAATGTTGGCCAGCGCGACGTGATCATTTACTTCGCCGAGCATTGCGATGATTTTGCGGATCCAGTGGAATGGTACTACCGCTATAAAGCAATCGAGACCTTTTACGAAGACATGACCTCCGAGTTCGGCCTTAAAAGCAACCAGATCAAGGGTCTCTACGATGAGTCCGATTTAGAACCTGAACTTCTTGCGCAAATACCTGAGCGGCCACGTGGGGAACCTGTTGACTGGTCACGCGAAGAACAAAACATGTATTAGGCAATAGGCCAATGGTCTATTGCTGTGCTCTAACGAACGGCCGAAACCTTCGGGCCAATATTAGGCTGAAAGGTACTATTCCAACGGATTGGCATACACCAAATCTCCTGTGAACATTTCAGAATTTTGCGCACGCAAGGATTCCGGACACCCGCTAGTCTGCGTGACTGCCTACGACACACCTTTTGCCCATCTAGCTGAAGAAGCTGGGGTAGACGCGATACTCGTCGGAGATAGTGTCGGCCGAACAACACTCGGGTATGAAAACGAGCTGTCGGTCATCGTTGATGATATGGCGCATCACACCGCAGCTGTAAAGCGAGGTGCAGGATCAACGTTAGTGATTGCCGATTTGCCCTTTATGTCCTATGCCACCCCTGATGACGCGCTCCGTAACGCAGCAACACTGGTACAAATTGGAGGAGCCGATGCTGTCAAGTTGGAAGGCGGGTCAGATTTGGCAGGCATTACGGAGCTTCTCGTAAATCGAGGGTTTGCCGTAATGGCCCACGTGGGCCTTACTCCACAAACCGCCCACATGCTGGGTGGGTATCGCCTCCAAGGAGCAGCCTTATCCGCGGCTCAAGCAATCGTTGACGACGCAAACGCACAGGCCACAGCCGGCGCCTTCGCTGTTGTTCTCGAAATGTTGCCCGCTCGCCTGGCTAAGTCGATCACTTCCCACGTAGCCATCCCGACAATCGGAATAGGCGCAGGACCAGGTTGCGATGGCCAGATTCAAGTCTTGCATGACCTATTGGGCTTCTCCAGTCCTGCCCTCCGCCACACACGCGTCTTCGCTGACGTTGCACAGCTCGCCGAAAAAGCCCTTAGCGCCTACGCCAAAGAGGTGCGAGCAGGCACCTTTCCAACGGAGGAGCAAAGCTTCAGGGGAAACCGGGGCGTCGTCGACCGCATTACCTTCGAGTAACTTAATCCCTACGCCTAGCTGGACGGGGATTTCGCATATCTTCACTATAGAAACCATGCTTCTTGGCCACACGAGCACGGTAATACTCATTCCACCTATTGAACGACGGGGAGTCACCAACCACCGCCTCGGAAGTGATTAGCATTTGTGCCGCACTTCCCGCGTTGCGCAAAGCTGAACGCGTGACCTTAAGAGGATCGATGACCCCGACAGCCACCAAGTCTTCGTACTCCCCCGTTGCCGCATTGAACCCATGTGTCCCTTCCCGATCCAGGATCTCGTCCACCACCACGGCACCGTCATAACCACCGTTCTTCGCGATTACCTCAGCTGGCACACATAGCGCCTCGCGCACAACCTGTCGGCCTATTGCTTCGTCTTCCGGCAAGGACGGGTCGTCCTTAATAGCCTGGGATACACGAGCGAGCGCGGTACCTCCACCGGGTACTACTCCTTCATCAAGTCCCGCACGGGTAGCCGAGATCGCATCTTCGACCCGGTGTTTTAGTTCAAAACGTTCGGCAGGCGTCGCAGCCCCAACCCAGATCTCAGCAAAGGAACCAGTAAGATTATTTGCACGTTCCTGATGCTTCTCACGGTCGAAGTGGTTCTTCATTCGACCATGCTGCATCCAAATATATTCGACACGATCCTGTATAGCGGCCGGGGTCCCATGACCCTTAACCACATACGATTCCTCTCGGGTTGATCTGACCCGCTCCGCCTTCCCGAGCACATCCAGCTCAATATTGCTCCACGGGTCACCTGTTTCATGCCCAACAAAGGTAGCGCCTGTAAACACCGCAAGATCTTCAAGCATCCAACGCTGCCGTTCACCGAATGCCGGTCCATCGATACAAAGAGCTTCAAGATTTCCGGCCTGCCTATTGGCGACCAGCGTCGTCACCACTTCGCCAATAATCTTCTTGGCAACGATCACCAATTTGTTTCCCCCACTAGCCGCATACTTTTCAAGAAACGGGAGAAAGTCACTGAGATGCTCGATTTCTCGATCAGTGACCAAGATGTCTGGTTCTTCTATCACTGCCTCGGTTTCAGCTTCGTCAGTCGCAAAGTGGGACGACAAAAATCCGTGCTCTAACCGCATTCCTTCGATATACGTTACTTCGGTCTCGAGCGTCCGGCCCTCCTCGACCGTGATCGCACCCTCTACACCTTGCCGTTCAAAAACCTCAGCAATGAGCTCGCCAACAGCAGCGTCATTGGCTGACATGCCTGCCATCCAGGCCACTTCCTGTCGGGAAGTTGTTTTTACAGCAAGATCATTGAGAGCCGCCTCTGCAATTGCCAGAGCTGGCACCATGCCACGGCGAATAATCATCGGGTTAGCACCGGCCACGATAGATCTAAAGGCCCTGTTGTACATCGCCTGCGTCAACACAGCTGCTGTGGTTGTTCCATCACCCGCAACCGTGTTTGTGGCGCGGCATGCCTCGTAAACAATGGCCGCTCCGGTATGGAGAAACGTGTTTTCGACCTTGATTTCACGAGCCACAGTAACGCCATCATTGGTTAGCGTCGGCCGCCCCAAGCCAGGCTTGTATGCAACGTTCCGACCCTTTGGCCCCATCGTCACCTTCACAGCGTTTGCTACAAGATCAACGCCTTCAAGCAGCGCCATCCTCGCTTCAAGATCGAAAACGACGGCTCGGTCGAGAATCACAACAAGACTCCTAGGCTTAAAAAAAGGGGGGGATGCGCATACATCCGCTCACACCATCATTGTCCGCTAAGCCTGTAGCAGCTACAAGCATTCCTACCGCCTTAGACGGAGGGAATATCCGACATTTGATCCTTTTCAGCTCCGTTCAGCTGTTCGGTCGACAAAAGATCCGGTCGATTCTGCATTGTTCGATGAAGCGACTGCACATGGCGCCATCGCTCAATCTCAGCATGGTTTCCGCCGAGAAGAACTGCAGGAACGCGCTCCCCTCGCACCACTTCAGGGCGCGTGTATTGTGGGTGGCTTAGAAGACCCGCTGCGTGAGACTCCCCTTCAACCGACGCCGGTTGGCCTACAACTCCTGGCACTAACCGGGTCACCGCATCAATCACAATCATCGCAGGCACCTCGCCCCCGCTTACGACGTAGTCACCAACACTAATCTCTTCGTCCACAACTAGCTTTCTTACACGGTCATCGACGCCCTCATATCGCCCACAGATCAGAACAATGTGAGAGCGTGTGGCCAGTTCAGTCGCACGACCTTGGGTCATAGGAATACCGTGCGGGGTAAGCAACACAACCCACCCGTCCCCTTCCCGAACCTCTTCCACGGCAGAAATGACCGGCTCGGCACACATGACCATCCCAGGGCCACCGCCGTAGGCATAATCATCAGTCTGAAAATGAGGCGACGACGCCCACTTACGCAAATCGTGAATTGTTATGGCAACAAGCCCACCTTCCTGAGCTTTTCCAAGCAGGCTTGTCTCAAGAAACCCTTTGAAAAGGTCAGGGAATATTGTTAGTACATCCACTCGCAGGTTCGCCATTACCGCATGCCTTCCAACATGGAAATGGTCATCTGCCTCGTGGTCGGATTAAAGTCTTGGACCACCTCGCTTGTCGCCGGGACGAGGACTTCGCCGCCCGGCCCACTAACAACGTAGACGTCGTTGCTTCCGGTCACGAGAACGTCACGTATTGTTCCGAGATTATCGCCTCGCGTATCCACTACGTGTACCCCAAGTAGTTCGGCGGCGTAGAAGCGACCCTCTGGAAGCGGCACGGCTTCGTGGATGGGAATCTCAAGTTCCGCACCACGCAGTGCCTGAGCGTCTTCTCTAGTGTTGATTCCTCGCAGCTTTATTCGAGGTTTCCCGTCCAGATGAATCGACTCGATCTCACGTGATTCACCACGCCCATCTAGATATACACGACGACCCGGGTCGAGATTTTCAAGAATATCCGTATCAACACGGATTCTCATCTCACCATGAACGCCATGGGGAGCCGAAACTCGTGCAAGCGTTAGGCTAAGCGACACACCAGTCAGCGGTCTTCCTGATCGTCTTCCTGGCGGTCTTCCTGGCGGTCTTCCTGGTGGTCTTCTTGAATATCTAAAGCCACTCGATGT
>CAZFVB010000018.1:0-5340 GCA_964522375.1 uncultured Chloroflexota bacterium | reverse complement strand
GTCTTCCTGGCGGTCTTCCTGGTGGTCTTCTTGAATATCTAAAGCCACTCGATGTTGTGTAGCTGACGCCGACGCGTGCATCACTGCTCTAATTGCTGTGGCGACCCGCCCTTGTCGCCCAATCACTCGACCCATGTCGCTAGGATCAACATACAGCTTATAGACGTCAAGGTTGTGGCGCTTGATCTTCTCCACCCGAACTGCATCAGGGTTCGTAACCAAATTGCTAGCGACGAAACCAATAAGCTTTTCCACGGAATGTTAGGCCTTGGACTTTGCGGAAGCCTTGGCTTTGCTTTTGGCCTTGGCTTTACTTTTAGCCTTGCTCTTGGCTTTGCCTTTGGCCTTGGTTTTACTTTCAACCTTAGCGCTGGATTTAGCTTGTTCTTCTCCAGAACCTGCCTCAGGCCCTTCGGATACTGAATCAGCCGAGGCTCTTGCAATCGCCATCAGTTTCTGCACTCGCTCAGACGGCTGAGCACCCTTACGGATCCAGTCGTCTGCCGCGGCAACGTCGAGGCGGATAGTCGATGGATCTGTTAATGGATCGTAGTAACCAAGTTCAGCCACACGTCGCCCGTCACGCGCCCAGCCTGCCTCAGCCACAACCACCCGATAACTCGGACGCTTCTTGCGGCCAGTGCGTGTAAGCCGGATTCGCAACATGACTAATGATCTCCATGACTTGATGGGGTGTGGGCGAGTAACAGGTTTTCAGTCTCGCACCTTCAATGCAACGACCTATCCTACCGGTGCATGCGGCTGCTGTCATCGACGACTACACTTATATCTCGAAAAACGAGGAGTGACGCATGGCTGTTCGCGTCGGAGTGATAGGCGCCGGGGCCTACGCGCAACGGGCTCACCTTCCTTCTTTAGGCAACCACCGTGATGTAGAACTTCGGGCGGTCTGCCGGCGCAACCCCGACCGTCTCACAGCGGTCGCCGAAACATTTAGCATCCCTGACGCCTATACGAGCTACAGCGACCTGATACAGAACGAAGCGCTGGATGCTGTCACAGAGGCTGCGTACCATTCCACACAATCACGCACCCCATCGAGTGCTAATCCTCAGCAACATTTGGTGGGTTCGCACTTTCCGGCTCAGCGTCAGGCGTAGGCTCGGGCGGTGTGTAACCAGGCACCACTTTTGGGTCAAAGGTTCCGTCCTCGGCTTGTCCGACTTCCCACCGTTCTGGCCAAGGCTTAAAAAACGATAAGAAATTGTCCTTAACAAGCACTCGACCGTTCAAAAGCACCTTTCGGTGAACAATGGTCTTTAGTCCCGGGATCGCGTTGTCTGTTTGCTCCGCTTGTCCTTCCGGAAGTTCGTCCGTTGGCTCAATCCGCATCGGCGGCGGCTCGATCTTATCCCCCTCCCAAGCCTTTAACTCAACATGGCGTCCTGTCGCTGGCCCTCTTAGCTGAAACTGCAATGTGAATTTTTCGGGGTCAAAAATGCGGCGGATGAGGATGTGACTAGGCGTGTCATTCGTAAACACGAGATCCTGCGATGGTTGCCATATCGCTGCGTCAAACCCTGGCGGGGCCTTAGGGCCCAATTCGTAGTACCCCACCCGATATACATGCTGCCACCGCTCGCTGATTGGAAGACCCGCCCAAAACACGGCTCTAAACAAAGTTGTTGAGACTTGGCATATGCCACCTCCCACACCGGGCTCCGTTTGATTAGGTGCAATAACCAATCCTTCGACAAACCCATTTTCAAGCGTAATTTTCCCAACAGTTTCATTAAACGAAAACGATTCGCCCGGAGCCAAAACGGTACCGTCAATTAACCGTGATCCGTTTTCAATGTTGTGAATCCTGTTTTCCTTAGAACCCATAAATTCTGAGCTTCCCTCAGCTATCAGATTGTCAAACTGAAGATCTTGCTCACTGAGACTTGTGATCGTTGGCCTAAGAATAAGGAGGGGGATATTCACTCTGGGCTGGCGCGTTTCAAACGCGGCCTGCACTCTAGCCCAAAGTGTTTCAGTCTCTACTTTACGACCAGGGAGACCTTCTGCAAGCGGGACGATTGTTCCATTTGGATCAACCCGGATCTTAGGCTCGATCGCTGGAACGCCAAGTGTGCGAGCAATTTCTCTGGCAACCCGATCAAAAGCCAAATAGTTTGCCGTTACCTGCAACCGAGGCTTGCCAGGTGGTCCTTCGATCGTCATCTCACTGGCAAGGGCCTCCCTCGCAATGGCCCAGCGATGTCCGGGCGCGACCAGCTCAATATGACCACTCGTGATGTCACGGGCCTCCTCGGCAACCGGACTAACGCTCGCCGTTACGATCGCCGGCGCAACCGACCTCGCACGGAGATGTATAACGACGTAACGTGGCCTTTCAGGCTGGTCACTCATGACCGCCATGTAGTCGAGCGGGATTAGCTCACGACCTGCTCGAGCCGAGTCAATAACGATCTCGCGTCGACCACCTTTGTCAACAGTGCGCGCAGCAGCGTCCACAACCGGCTGGTGAACCTCCATTGCCAGACGGTCGACATAGTCCATAAAGACACGGGGATCGAATCGGACTCGAGTACGCCAGCTACGGGAAACATCCAATGTCGTGCGCTGCTCTTCGAACCTCCGAAGTACTCCGCCGAGCCGCCCCCACGAAAAGGCTTCCGAAAGAGGCGTCGCATAATCAACGCTGATCCCTACTTCTGAGCCCATGGGCCGCCATATCTTCTCGCCCAACCTAAACGTGACTGGCCCGTCTGCAAACGCATCCCATCGAGACTCGAGACGCTCACGCACCTCGTTGAGCGTACGGCCACCTATGTGCTGATCATCAAAATGGACGCCAGGGTAAAACCTGTTGGCATATCGCGCCTGCCCAACAGCCAAAAACGCGAGCGCGCCTGATAGCACTGTTGCACCAGTACCAACCAACCCTATTCTTCCTAAGAAGAGGATTTTGCGGCGACTGATGTTCATAACAGGAAAATCCAACGAATGGACACCGTAGTGAGCACGTGTCCACCAAAAAGTATATGCGGGTAACAGCCATACACCTCCAGGTTTTGCCACACAAATTTCGCTGACAGAAACCAAGCCTGTGATATCGTCATGGGCTCTGCCCTAAGGCTTAGTCCTGTTGGTCAGTCTCGAACGACCACTAGCGCTGCTAAGCCACACCACCTACTAATCGATACCTGTGCCTAACCTCATTGACGAACTCGAAAAGGACTTTTTGAAGTCCACTGTTCCTGACTTTAGTGTGGGCGATACCGTCCGAGTCCACGTAAAAGTTCGTGAAGGGGAACGCGAACGCCTGCAAGTATTTGAGGGCACCGTCATACGAAGACGTGGCGGCGGGGTCAACGAAAACTTCACGGTACGACGCGTCACTGGTGATATTGGTGTGGAGCGAACTTTTCTCGTGCATTCCCCTATCGTCTCTGACATCGACTTACTGCGGAAAGGAAAAGTCCGCCGCTCTAAGCTGTACTATCTCCGTGATCGAGTAGGTCGTGCCGCACGTGTTAAGGAGCGACGCTCCTAGCCTGATGCAGGGAGAAGCCTGATAGACCCGACCAAGCCACGGCTTCCGGTCATACGTCAGGAACTCGGGTTGCTAGGACAGGGACGTGTTCGCATCGCGGGGGTCGACGAGGCCGGTCGTGGCGCATGGGCAGGACCCCTTACCGCAGCTGCCGTGATTCTTCCCCCTATCGCCTATCGCGACCGGCGGCTGTTGTGGGGTGTGACTGATTCCAAGCAACTCACGCCACCCCAGCGATACCGCTGGGCTTATCATATTCACAAGACAGCGATGGCCGTCGGGATCGCCCACGTAACCCCACAAGAGATTGACCACCATGGAATGGCTGCCGCCGGCCGCCTGGCCATGACCCGCGCGCTTGAGCGCATGCGTCTCGACCCAGATCATGTGTTGGTCGACGCATTTCCACTGGAAGAAGGTAACCGTTTTGCCGACCGCCAGACCGCGTTGGTTCGTGCTGACACCTCATGCCTGGCTGTAGCAGCCGCGTCCATCTGTGCCAAGACTGCCCGTGACCGTTTGATGCAGGTCCTACACCGACAATTTCCCAGCTACGGCTTCGATCGGCACAAGGGCTACGGCACCAGGGTTCATCGCGACGTTCTGGGTGAGTTGGGCCCACAATCGATCCACCGCCACAGCTTTGCCCCCGTACGTCGTGCTCGTGCCGCCCATCCAGACCGTCAACCCGATCAGTGAGTCCACACCAGCTTGCGACTGCGCGACCTGCCTCCCGAGACATGCCGCCCCACAGTATTCAATCAGTACAAACGGTCATTGACACCGAGGAGGGGTCAACGCCTGCGTCTTTCATTACGTGGCGGTTTTCGTCCATTAACCGCATAAACACCTCTTTGGAGCTCACACGCTGCACAGCATGAACATGCTGCTCATTTTCGAGCGCATGGCCCACATAAAGCACCTCGATACCTGCCGCCTTCCTTTGATCTTCGACCGAATCAAAAACTTCTTTCCACTCACGGTATGTCTTTGACGTCGTTGCATTAATGACAACTACAGGCATCGTGATCTTCCTTCCCACCAAGCATCTCTGAATCCAGAGGTCTTTTAGATTTACCCGCAGCATTATCCCACTTGGCCTGCTTCGAGTACGCCGAGTTCAAAGCTCGCTAGATCACAGCCGCGATCACATAAGGCCCGGTTTTGATCTCCGCTGTCCCGCGCTCCGTAGAATGTTGAGCTTGTGTACACCTGAGAACTGTTGAGCCGTGGAGTTAATCTCTGATCTCAAACACTGGGTCCTCGCTTGGGGGGATTCACCATGGGGAAGCCTTGCGCTCTTTGTCCTCGCGTTCTGGGAATCCAGCTTTTTCCCTATCCCTCCTGATGGCCTGATGATTGCCTTAGCCGCCGGCAACTTGTCGTTCGCACTCGGATTCTCCGGGATCGCGACCGCTGGATCTTTGCTGGGAGCGATGCTTGGCTACTGGATCGGCTTGCGAGGCGGTCGGCCCGTCTTGAACCGCTTCTTTTCAGCAAAACGCATCCACTATGTTGAACAGCAGTACCAAAAACGTGACATCTGGGCCGTCACCATAGCCGCCTTTACTCCCATTCCCTACAAGGTGTTCGCGATCGGCGCCGGCGCATTTCGCTTAAATTTCAGACGTTTCATGCTCGCATCGTTGATCGGACGGGGCGGTCGGTTTTTTCTTGTCGGCATCTTGATTACAGTGTTTGGCACACAGATTGAAACAATAGTCGACGACTATTTCGATGTTCTCGCGATAGCCTTTGTTGTGATGCTTGTAATGGGAGTTTTGGTGATTCGTTTCGTTACACGCTCCCCTGCATCA
>CAZFVB010000017.1:34550-37565 GCA_964522375.1 uncultured Chloroflexota bacterium | reverse complement strand
TCGAAATAGGAACCAATCTTGGTTATTCAGCATCGTGGATTGCGGGAGCGCTCCCGCCGGACGGCTTGCTGACGTGTGTGGACATCAGTGCTGAGTTGCTGGATCGGGCGCGGGCTGCATGGTTACGGGGGGGGATCGCCGGTCAAATCGAGACTCATTGTGGCAAGGCCTTGGATGTCCTGCAGCGGCTCCCAGGGCCATACGATTTCGCGTATATCGACGCAAACAAAGAGGACTACCAGGGCTATCTCGATGCGGTCATCGATCGTCTCCGGCCCGGTGGTGTTGTGGCCGTTGATAACTTGCTGTGGGGTGGTCAGGCGGCCAAGGATCCTGAGGATGTCTCCCAATTACGTGAGACGACTCCCTTGATTCGGGCGTTTAATCGGTCTTTTCTCGATGATCCCCGTTTGGATTCGACCATCGTGCAGATTGGGGATGGTATTGGGATTGGCGTCACTCGCTCGGGCCGACGTACCAGCTAACGCAATTCCATTACCCGCGGGCTCATCGAAAGAGCCCAGGTTGTTCGTCTGGTCCAGATAGGTACTGGGCGAGCGGTAACTCGATTTAAGAATCCGACGTGCTGGAGCATAAGGGCATGACGTAATGCAGAAGATGTATGGTCGAACGATTGACGAATTCACGTCTGATGCCTAGCTTCTGGCAAACAAGTGTGTATAAGGACCTAATTTTGTGATTACAAACACAGCCAAGCAACGTATGCAAGACGGCAAGGTCGCACTGGGTGCGGTGACTGGCCTCGGTGCACCGTTTACTGCGGAACTCCTGGCCCGGATGGGTTTTGATTGGGTACTGATTGACAACCAGCATGGGTCCTGGGATCGCTACTCGTCCATGCTGGGGTTTATGGCGGTTCGTGCTGGCGGATCCATACCCATTGTGCGAGTTCCAGAAAACGACTATTACGCCATCGGCCGTTTGCTTGACGAAGGTGCGTTGGGTGTCATTGTTCCAATGGTGGATAACCCTGAGGAAGCTGAACGCGTGGCGTTTGCGTCACGATATCCACCGGCCGGTGGTCGTTCGGTGGGTGCTGGCGGCGCGAGCGCGTACGAACCGGGGTATGGCGAACGCTTTAACGATGAGGTGTTCGTCGCGATTCAGTTGGAGTCTCGGGAATCTATAGAGCGGGCGGACGACATCATGGCCGTCGACGGAATCGATGGCTGTTGGCTTGGTCCTGCTGACCTTGCGAATTCGATCGGTCATCCTCGCCACTCGTCGGAGCATGATGAAGCTGTACTCCAGATGGTGGAAGCTTGTAAGAAGCATGGGAAGGCTGCTGGGCTTGCCGCCGGTGACGTGGAACAGGTTACGAAGTGGGCGGATGCCGGCTGTACGTTCTTGAGCGCGGGGAGTGATAAGGGCTACATCATGTCGGGTGGCATGGCGGAACTTGATGCGCTGAGGCGGTTCCGGGGCTAGTGGCGGCGGGACCATTCCGAGTTACAGGGATGTGGTGGCTATATGGATGCGTGGATATTTTGTCGCAGGCCCGAGCTGGATTTACAGCCAGTGGGGTCCCGCCGGTCTTTCCCGCTCGTGGGGCGAGGTTGGTAGATAGCGACGCATCATCGCGATGAAGATTACGGATGTCACCGTACGTCGGGTTGATGTGCCGCACCCCCATCCATATCGGCATCAGTGGTCGCCTCCAAATTTCTTGGAGCGGTCACGAGAAGCTTCGATCATCAAGATTTCTACAGATACCGGGTTGGTCGGGTGGGGAATTACCCACATGGATCATGACGCGGCCATACGGGCTGTCGTGGCGCCGGCCCTACGTGGCCAAGACCCACGAGCTCTCGGTCGGCATATTCAGGTCATTCGAGCCACGCAGGCGTTTGTTGTGGACACCGCGCTTTGCGACCTTGTAGGAAAGGCAGCCGGAGCACCGTTACACCACTTGTGGGGGTTTAACGAGACTCGGATTCGTGCCTATGCCAGTACGGTGGTGGCCTCGACGCCGGAACAACGCGCTGAGGATGCGGTTCGGTATCTGGAACAGGGATTTACGGCGATCAAGCTGCGTACGGCGTTTCCAACGATGGCTGAAGATATTGCGCTGGTGGCTGCGGTCCGGGCTGCTGTCGGTGACCGAATGGAGATTATGGTAGATGCCAATCTTGCGGGCGGCATTGGTCATATCGGTCGTGAGATATGGAGCTTTGACCGAGCGCTGGCGACGGCACGGGAGCTTGAGCAGTTAGGTGTCGTGTGGCTGGAGGAGCCCCTGGCTCGTGATGACATCCAGTCGATTGCTCGGCTAACTGCTGAGACTGAGATTGCTATCGCGGGAGGCGAAGGTGATGTCGGCTATGAAACATTTGTGGCCCTGCTACATGCGGGGGCGTACGACATCCTGCAGCTTGATGCCACGATTTGTGAAGGGCTATCGCAATTTATCGGAATCGCCGGTGCGGCTGATTTTGCCGGTCGACAGGTGATTCCTCATCACGGCGGGACGGGTGTCGGTATCGCGGCCCATCTACAATTTGGAGTGTGTGTTCCAAACTGTCCCTATATGGAGTTTATTCTCGATTCCCCGTACCGGACGGTCGAGCATTACCAGCAATTGGGCGGAATTGTTGCCGAGCCCGTATGGATTGACGCTGAGGGGTTTGTTGATGTGCCTACAGGTCCCGGGCTCGGTATGGAGGTCAATGAAGAGGCCATAGAGGAGTATGAGGTTGATGCTTAGTGAATGGGAGGTAGCTGTTGTGGTGGTTGGGCGATGAAAATTACAAATCTTGTTGTACGACGAGTTGACGTTCCTCATTCCCGCCCGTACCGCGGGGCATGGCAGCCTCCGGACTTTGTGGACCGATCGCGCACGGTAACCATTGTGAAGATTGAGACTGATGTTGGTTTGGTGGGTTGGGGCATTGGTGATGTTATTGATGAGGTGATGGTTCGGGAGGTGGTGGCTCCCGAGTTGATCGGCAAGGATCCTGGCGCCCTGGACCTGCATATCGATGTGTTGAGGCGAAC
>CAZFVB010000017.1:26373-34540 GCA_964522375.1 uncultured Chloroflexota bacterium | reverse complement strand
AACAGGGGCGTTTCTTGTAGATATGGCCCTTTGTGATCTTGTCGGTAAGGCGGCTGGCCAACCACTGCACCAGTTATGGGGTTACTCGGCCACTCGTGTTCGAGCCTACGCCAGCACGATTGTCGCGGCTACCCCTGAACAGCGCGCGGAAGATGCGTTGCGATATCTTGAGCAAGGCTTTACAGCGATTAAATTGCGCATTGCATTCTCGACGATGGATGAGGATATCGCGTTGGTAACAGCCGTGAGAAATGCGGTGGGCGACCGCATGGAAATCATGGTTGATGCCAATTACTCGCACAGCTTGGAGTTCGATCATCGGCCGTCGTGGTCCTACTCACGGGCCTTGGCGACGGCGCGTGAACTCGAACAGCTTGATGTTGTGTGGCTTGAGGAGCCGCTGGCTCGTGATGACCTGGAGGGTCTTGCGAGGCTCACAGCAGAGACCGGCATCGCGATTGCTGGGGGCGAGGGCGATCTTGGCTTTGCGAAGCTAAATCGTCTGCTGGAGGTTGGTGCTTACGACATCCTGCAGGCGGATTGCAGCATCTGCGAAGGGCTGTCGCAATTCATACGATTGGCGGCGGCAGCTGAATTCTGTGGCCGACAATTTATCCCCCATCACGGGTGTACAGGTTTGGGGTTGGCCGCGCACATGCAGCTGAGCGCCTGTGTAACGAATTCACCGTACGTTGAGTTCATTCTGGATCCGCCGTATCGAACGGTTGAGGTCTATCAGCAGCTTGGGGGAATCGTTGCGGAACCGCAGTGGATTGATAGCGACGGGTATCTGCCCGTGCCGACGGGTCCCGGACTTGGCGTGGATGTGGATGAAGCGGCAATTGCGCAATACGAAGTTAGTGTTTAGCTAGAGCCCTTGTTCGGGTCTGACGGTCTGGTCCCATCCGTGTCGAGTTGTGTGATGGGGCCGGGTCGGACACGCTTTGCCGTCAGGGCTCCAATGGCGAGCGCGGTTTTTTCCGAGGCCCCTGCTCCGCGGACAATGGTTGTAGTCGATTCCCTAACGTGGTGAAAAACCGTATCGCGATTGTCGTCGTCGGGGCCTGGGCCGTCATCGGAGGCCCATATTTTTGCGAGCCGATCGGCGAGCAACTCGCTGATCACAACGAGGTCCCGAGCCAGGCGCCGAGTGGTTGTCTCCTTGGTGGTGGGGGGAGGGTGGATGGTACGGCTCCGTATCCATAGGCTCGTAATCGAGGTTAATGTCGAGGCGATGGTCGCCGCAATGACGGCTAGGACGAGGGACTGCATGACAGACGAGTGTAGGCCCTGCAGTTGCGTCGTGGGTGAAGAACAGTAATGACAGCTAAAAACTTGTTGGGGTGGGCGCGATAGGACTCGAACCTATGGCCTCGCGGATGTGAACCGCGCGCTCTAACCAGCTGAGCTACGCGCCCACGTGGCTCATCGTATCAGGGGCATCGTAATGCTATGGTCATAGTTGGTACACGGTATCGTCAATGACCAAAACTTCGACTAGGTCGCCGGGCGACACCGCTTGGTCTTCGTAGATGACGGCCAGACCCTGGCCCGCGATGAGTGAGGACATTCGATAGGAACCTTGGTCACCCGCACTCCGGCACACAAGGACGTCGTTTTCACGTTCTACCGTGACACGAACAAAGGTTCGCTTTCCATCTGAACTGCGCAGTTGCTCGGTTGCTATGGCATGGATTCGCGGGTGTCGTAGATCCGTGTGCCCCATCAATCGGAGCAACGCCGGTCGGACAAAGACCATGAATCCCACCATGCTAGAGACGGGGTTTCCTGGAAGGCCAATAAGAGGCGTACCGTTGAACATGCCGAACGCTAGGGGCTTTCCAGGGCGCATGTTGACCTGCCAAAAATCCATTTCTCCTTGTCCTGCAAGAACGTGTTTAACGAGATCAAAGTCACCCATGGATACTCCACCGATGGTTACCACAATGTCGGTCTCTGAAGCTGACTGCAGTGCGAGTCGGAGTTCTTCAACAGTGTCGCCAACAATCGGTTGGCGTTCGGGATCGGCCCCGAGTGCACGTGTGGCGGCTTCGAGGGCCCATGCGTTGCTGTTACGGACGAGGCCAGGTCTGAAGTCGGCATCAATCTCGACGATCTCGTCCCCCGTTGGGACGATTGCAACCCGTGCTCTCGGGTAGATCGACACGTTTGTCACCGCTACTGATGCGAGAACGCCGATGGTAGGGGCACCAATCGTTGTCCCAGCTTTTATCACTAAATCTCCCTTGAGGATGTCCCCGCCGGCGGGCCGAATGTTTTCTCCAGGGCTAACCGGTGTTCGTACAGAGACAGTTGCTCGGTTGTTGGGATCCGTGCCGCGTGGCGACGTACCGAGTTGCCCCCAATCTTTTCGATCCGTGTCCTCAAACGGCACGATAGCGTTGGCACCTGCCGGGATAGAAGCGCCCGTCATGATGCGGGCTGCTTCACCACGGCGAACGGGTACAGGGCTGATGTAGCCGGCTGGCACTTCGTCAACCACACTAAGTGCGACAGGCCAGTCTGGCGAAGCCATTTCTAGATCCGCAGCATGCACTGCGTATCCATCAAAAGCAGAGTTATCAAATCCCGGTACATTGTCTTTGGCCTCAACATCAACGGCTGACACCAAACCGATCGAGCGGTTAAGGTCAACCCCTGCTGCGGGCAGAGGCTCTATGCCCCGAAGGATTCGATCGCGGGCTTCGTCTACCGAAAGTGGTGCTGGATTAGTAGGCACGCTTCTGAGGTGTCTGCGGGTTTGCTGATGCTGTAAGTCTAGTCGGCAAGACCATGACGGGAGGCGCGGAATGTTCGAACTGCTGGAGTTTGGAGTTGAGAGATTGCTATTCTCGAGCGATCAGGTTTAGCGATGACTACGGACGGGCGGTACACATGTTTAGGAAGCTAGGGTTTTTTGCCGTCGTTGTCGGCCTTCTGGCCTTTGTTTACCGAAAGGCTAAGGGCTTTATGACCGGTGAAGATTCCGATTTGCCTGAGTAGTTAGTTTCGTCTCTGCCACTCGGTGTTCTTCGGGTGGTAGGCCCCAGCAGCACGACGGTTGCCCTGAGGCTGCTTGTGCCATTCCTCGGTAGCTCAACGGTAGAGCATGCGGCTGTTAACCGCAGGGTTGCAGGTTCGAATCCTGCCCGAGGAGCCATATGCCGATCTTGATTAGTAGTGTTTAGTCGTCGTGCTGTTGGCACCCGCGACATATCCTGGGTTCTTCAGCTTGTGCCACGTCAAGGGTGCTTGTGTCGAATGCTGTTGGCAGGACAGCTCGATATGACGGTAATGCGTGTGGCCTGCCCTCGGTTTGTATCGAGGCCAACTCGCGTGCCGTCTGGGAGATGTGTACGATCCCGCCGGTTGGATTCGGTACTTATTCAGGATAGGAATATATGAATATTGCCCCAGAGAGTTTGCGTGTGTTGACATCTGAGCAGGTCGATCAGTTTCGGCTGGCAGGGCACATTGTTGTTCATGATCTCCTGTCGAAGGAGGAGGTCTCGTTTCTTGCGGCACGCGCGGATCTGGTCGCAGCCGGCAAGGCTCCAAATATTCCTGAGTCAAGCATTCAGCTCGAGCAGGTTTTTCGAGACGGAGATCGATCCGTCGAGAATCAGGTGCTGTCGGTCCGTAAGCTGTTTAATCTCGCTGTGTACGACCAGCAGCTATGGGAGCACATTGCTAACCCAAAGATTGTTGACGTAATCGCGGATCTTTTGGGAACTGATGACCTGAAGCTCTATGGTGACCAGCTCTTTATGAAACCCCCGGAAGTAGGGTCGGCGCAAGCTTGGCATCAGGATTCGGCGTCGTGGCGGGACATCTTGCCAATGGATCTGGTTACAGCATGGACGGCGATCGATGATGCTACGGAGGCCAACGGCTGTCTGAACTTTGTGCCAGGGACTCATCGATGGGGAATGCTACGCCGGGATCAACTCGAGCCGTTCCTTGCAGATTTTGGATCGTCGACTTGGCCGGTCAAAGCCGCGCCGATACTGTCGGGAAGTGTCAGTTTTCATCACAGCCTGGTATTGCATCAGAGCAATGCGAATACCTCAGGGGCTCGTCGTCGGGGCTATGCGGCCCACTACATGCGAGCTTCATCGTGGAGGGATCATTCGGTCACCGATGCGCCGAAGATGCCGCCTTTTAGACAGGTGCGCGGGGAGTCGTTTCATGGTCGGGTGTAAGGACCAAAATGCCTGAAAGGTTTCAGCCCAGTTGTAGCGCCATCTTGTTTTTGGACCCGACGTCTTTGACACGTGATATGTGGGAACTGCGGATGTCGGCATCTTGGGTGACGGGGGAAGATGCTGGTGGGATTTCACGAAACTTCCGATCACGTGGGTCATGGCGAATGGACCGAACCCGTGTGTGTTAGGGAAGGCACGGTGTAGTGATGTCGGCAACGAGCCGGCGCAAACTTTTTTATATATCGACTCGAGCGGCATTCGCAGCTTTTGGACCCGTGGTTTTGGCTGCGTGTAATGGGACCCAACCTGCGGCTGAGAACATGCCTGTCGAAACACCGGTGCTCGGAGTGCAAACTCCGGAGGCTCTGGCGCCCAAGATAGAGACTCGGGCTCCGGTGAGACCTGTCGAAAAAGTTTCGACTCGAATAGTTGAAAAGACCCCGGTTGTTCAAAAAGTGGTTCAGGGTGTGCCGCAGCGGGTGACGGCTGTTATTCGTCTTGCCAATGATCATTCGTCGGGGTCAAGAGGCGCTGCGATGAGATGGGCCCTACAGCAGCTGTCGCAGGAAAAACCTCATATCGCAATACGGTTCGAACCGAAAAACTATGATTTCGGCGAAGCATTTTCGCTGCATGCGGCTGCCGGAACCCGAGCTGATATCGCCATGTTGGATGGTGGATTTTTTAACAGCTGGGTGCATCGCGGGGCTTTTTCACCCATTAGTGAAGCGCTGGAAACCTTTGATGAATGGAATGCTGAACGTTGGTATGCGCCACCTGACGAAATGTCGGTCGGACAGTTTGACGATGATCGATTTAGTCGAAAGGCGCCGCACGTGATGGGATATCAGGGCGTCATGTTTGGTCTGCCGTATCAGGGCAACATCAACGGGGCGATATACAACTTCACGTTGATGGAACAGCAGGGCATACCTGCCCCGATTGAGGGGAAGCACCGTCTTGAGAAGGAAGCGTGGGATTTATTCAGGCAGGGCACGGATCCCGAGGCCGGGACGTACGGTCTACAGATGCACCCGAACCCGTGGATTGTATGGGGCAGCTGGGCGCGGGGTACTCAGGTGTCTGGAAATCACATGTATCGTGCCCCGGATCAGTTGAGTTGGGATCTGTTCAATGATGGTGGTGACCGGGGATTTGAACTGGCGATCAAAACTTTGCGTGATGGGCCGATCGCAGTCCCCTTGGATAACATTAAGACTGTGGCCGGCGAGTTCAGTAGTCCCTTCTCAGCTGGCAACCAGGTTCGGCATTGGACCAGTGGTGGCCTCGGGGATTTGAACAAGGAAGTAGGGTCTCGTTTCGCCTGGGGACTAGGCCCGGTGGAAGAGGGTAACAATGGGCCGCACCCGCATCACTTCACAAACCAGGGTCACTATTGCATGGCGGCGGCAACAACGAATGGCATCGTCGAGGAATGCACGGAGACACTATTGTTTCTGGCCGGGGAAAGCGTTCAAGGTCGGATTGCGATCGATCGTGGTTCGTTGCCGATGTTGAAAACAGTTGTGGCATCGGATGAATTCAAGGAGGGTGCCCCGGATAATCATGGGTACTACAAAACTTGGATGGACAGGGATGATCACCATCACTGGCAAAATGGACATCCCGGCTGGTGGGAATGGTATGAAGCTTTTACGGCCGCTGATTCGGCGTTTGCAGGTCAAGTCAGTGGTGAAGAAGGCATGCTTCAAATCATCAAAACTTCTGACCGAGCGCTCAGCAATTCATACGAGGCCTATGTTCGATGGAAGGATTGGGTAAGAACCCTTACTCCGTAGCGCGAGTGAGCGTTTTCGTTGTTTGCATATAGGCCTGCCGTGAGTTTTGGTGACCAGAAAATCTTGGGGAGCAGCGCCACTTCCGACTACCCGGATAGTTTTCGAAGGGATACCAAGCATGGTGTTTGTGACCTCTCGGACCGAGATTGGCCGCCGTGTATATTGCGAAGGCTATTCCTCCGCTGGTGACCATGTCGCGATCGCCCAGCCTGTCCATTCAAGTGGATCCCAACCCGAGAAAGCTACCAATGCTACGGCGGTGTTTCGCACCGGCGTCAGCCCTGGGGAGATTCGGAAAGCTCGGTTGAGCCGGCCTAATTCTTGAGGGTGGCTTCACCGTGTCGATTTGCATAGGCCCACCACTCGCGAACCCGCCCGGCAACAGTGTTGTTGTCAGCAGCCAGCCACGCATGCCTTCCAATGTTCTTGCGAAAGTATTGATCGATATCCGGGTCGTTGGGTGTTGTTGTTTCGAACAGTCCTTGCTGGCGCTGTGAAGGGTTGTAACGAATCTTGAACATGTATCTCGATTCGTTCGCTCTATTCGGCTGTGCGCAGTGCCATAGCAGGCTGTGGGAGAAGATGATTCGTCCGCCTGATCCAGAGAGGTGTTTCTGCCCAGCAAAGTTCTTGTATCGGCCAAGATCTCGTCCAGACACGGATCGGAGATGAGATCCGGGAAGAATCAGCGTCGGTCCCATTTCTCGTGGTACGTCATGGGGGAAATACAGCGTCAGAATGTCAAAGTCCCATGGGTCATTACCGATGAGCTGAACGCTAGTTCGATCCTGATCAACATGCCATTGTTGAGCGACACGATGTCCTGCCGGTGTGATGTGTAGCCATGAATGGTTCTGGATGGGCTCGGCTCCCATCAGGCCTTTCAGAATTCGCTGAAATTGTGGCAATTTATGTACTTCTTGAACTGCTTTTGAACGGTCCCAGAATGCGTTCAGATCAAGGCCAGTCCATCGGGAATCTTTTGGCTGATTGTCGGCATCATTTTTGACTTCAGCGTTGAGTTCATCCGGGACCGGTTCCTCCATCTCTATATAACCGTCCAACACGAACTGGGCCATCTCTTTGGCCGTAAGTAGCCCTTGTTGGGTTGTACTGTCTGTCGTGGTTACCACTTGGACACCTCCGTCGCTACGGTGAGTCTAGATTAATCGAACTTCTGGAGGACATATTCGTAGAGTAGATGACCGGTTTGGAAATCGGTCGGATTTTCAGGTAGCCGTGGGGTTTGCAATACGGTCCAGTCGTCTCTCATCGCTTCGAGAACAGAACCGTACGGAGGCTCATCCTCGTCCCCTGACTGCATTTGGACGTCATCCTCACTGACGGAAGGGTCAAACATGGCCCATGCCACGACCTGCGAGTGCAGATCGGGTGTTGTCAGATGCAAGAAAAGAAGCTTCTGCAGATCGAACTCCCTTCAATTCATCCGACTACCGGTCTAGTGAGCAGACAGCCAGGTGCCATCAACATCTGACTTGTACTAGCCCATTACTGTGCTAGCGTTGCCCGCTTGAAGGAGTGTAGCTCAGCTGGAAGAGCGCCGGTCTCCAAAACCGTAGGTCGGGGGTTCGAGTCCCTCCACTCCTGCCAGAGCCGAAGTGGCGGAACTGGTAGACGCGCTGGTCTCAAAAACCAGTGAGGTTCATCCCTCGTGTCGGTTCGATCCCGACCTTCGGCACCACCGTGAGGCGACGTGCGCTGCCAGTGTTGTTAGGTGCTCGTGATCTCCGGAATATCGAGGTCCATACCTGGGTAGATCGTATTGGGATCAGCTCCGTCAAATCGCCACTTGTTCTTGTTAAAGATAATCTCCCATTTGTCCTGGTCACCGTACTCACGTTCGGCGATAGTTCTAAGGGTTTCGCGGGGCATGACTTTGACCGTATGCCTGACGGCTGCCGGGCTCTTGTCCCGTTTGAGGAAATCAAGCAGTCCCATTTTGGGGCTTTCTGGGTTGTACCCATGGGGATGATTTACAGGGGCCGGATTATATGCGCAGAAGGCGTGTGTCACAATGCAAGCTCGCTGGCTATGGGGCATCGGTTAGGAATACACGCTGCAATATCATTCTGTTGGTTAGTAACCCATGATGTCCCCGGCCCTAGAAACGTTTGCTCAGCGTTTGTGGCGTGAAGCCGAAGC
>CAZFVB010000017.1:3843-26363 GCA_964522375.1 uncultured Chloroflexota bacterium | reverse complement strand
ACAATGCAAGCTCGCTGGCTATGGGGCATCGGTTAGGAATACACGCTGCAATATTCTGTTGGTTAGTAACATTCTGTTGGTTAGTAACCCATGATGTCCCCGGCCCTAGAGACGTTTGCTCAGCGTTTGTGGCGTGAAGCCGAAGCGAAGCGTTCGTGGGTTTGTCTTGGTCTCGACATCGATCTGGAGCGGTTGCCGGCACCGTTGCCACATTCTCTGGCAGGCGCCGAGGTCTTTCTTCGCAACGTTATTGAAGCGTGTTCGGATCTGGTCGTTGCCTTTAAACCAAACTTTGCGTTTTATACCGCATTGGGCGCGGATGGATTGCATCTTCTAAATCACGTTCGGGATAGTGTTGGTGATGCCGCGATTGTGATTCTCGACGGTAAGGTCGGAGATGTTGGAGACACGTCGGAGCAGTATGCAAAGACAATGTTCGACGTGTTCAAGGCAGATGCGATTACGTTTAATGCTTGGGGCGGACACGACGCGATTCAACCATTGATTAATAGGTCTGACAAAGGTGCATTTGCGTGGGTGCGCAGTAGCAATCCCGGGGCCGATGACCTTCAGGGTATTTCTGATCATGATGGTCAATCGGTATTTGTGAGTCTTGCGACCTCGGTAGCCATGTGGAATGTTTCGGGGAATCTTGGGACGGTTGTTGGGGCTACACGTCCTTACGATATGGAAGTCGTTCGGGCTTTGACTCCAGGCATGCCGATTTTGGCCCCGGGTGTGGGTGTTCAAGGAGGGGATTTGGCTGCAACGGTTCATCGAGGATTTGGCGAGGCTCCGGGCGGAGTACTGATTAATGCTGGACGGTCTGCCCTGTGGGCGGGTGAAGACGCTGGGTATGCCGAGTCGGTCCGGAGGGTTGTCGAAGGTCTTCGATCTAACATTGAAGAAGTGAGGCTTGGTAACAAGAGTTAGGGGGCAAACCGGGTTTCAAGCTGAGTGGTGTGGCTAATGCATAGGGCCCATTGCGCTTGGAAGGAAGTTCTCCCATCAGTCATGGCTACGTGTTGGGTTAAAACAAATCGTTTCGAAGGTGTGTTAAGCCGCCCATGCGCCGAGGATTCGAACGACGACGGTTTCCGATACAAGGGTGTTAATTGCTTCCGTGACTGCTGGTTCATCGGGGTGCCCCTCCAGTTCGAGAAAGAAAAGGTAGTCACCAGGTTTTAGTCGTGATGGTCGAGACTGAATAAAGCTGAGATTTAGATCTTTCTCTCGAAGGTTTCCCAGCACGTCATGAAGCGCGCCAACACGGTCGCTGACGGCGACCATTAACGCTACCTTGTCCTGTCCGCTAGCTGGCGCAGGAGCATCACCGAGTACGTAGAACCTGGTTTGGTTAGACGCGAGATCCTGAATGTCTTGGTGCACGACTTCTAGGCCGTTAGCTTCCGCAGCGCTTAGAGGGCCGATCGCGGCTGTTCCCCGTTCCTGCACAGCTCGTCGGGCGGCCTCCGCTGTACTCGAGACTTCCATGGTTGGGATACCTGGAACTGTTCGGTCTAGCCATGCACGGCATTGGGCTAGCGCCTGAGGATGCGAGTAAATCGTGGTCCATGTTTCTGACGTGGAGGCCGCGATGAGATTGTGGGAGATTGGCAGATTGACTTCTGCCTTTATGTGGGCGTTGTGGGTGGCAAAGAGATCAAGTGTCTCGCCAATTGTCCCGCTTGTTGTGTTTTCGATGGGAACTACTCCGGCTGCACCAGGCGATCGGTCAACGTAGTCGAAAATCTCGTTAAAGGACCCCATGGGTACCAGTTCAGCAGACCGTCCAAAATGTTGTAAGGCGGCCTGATGACTAAACGTATGGGGTGGTCCTAAATATGCCACTTGTACCGGTCCTTCGAGGTCACGGGAGGCGGACATGATCTCGCGGAAAATCGCGTGGAGGTGTTCATCGGCGTACGGACCCGGATTTAGTTCCGAGATGCGTTTTAGTACATGTTGCTCGCGATCAAGATCCAGTACCGGTTCACCAGCCACGGATTTCACATGACCAATCTTGTGCACGATCTCGGCTCGTTCGACGAGCAATTCGACGAGGCGTTCGTCGACGGCGTCAATAGCGAGGCGTAGTTCATTGATCGACTGGGACACTACGCACTCCTCTGTTGGCGGGACGTGATGCTAGCACCGCTTTGGTATTTGCTTCGCTCAGACTATGTTATGAGGCTGCCACGTTCTGGGTGGCCACGCTGAACGCGTCAATGGCCCGATCAAGGTCGTCTCGGGTATGAGCTGCGCTGACCATAGCTCGCACACGAGCTGCATCTTGCGGGACTGTTGGGAAGGCCACGCTTTGCACGAATATGCCCAATTCTCGCAGGTGGTCACTTAAGGCGTGTGCCTTTTGAGCCTCTCCGACGATTACTGGAGTAATTGGCGTGGCACTACGCCCGGTATTAAGGCCAAGCTTTTCAAGGCCGGTTTTGAAATAGCGTGTGTTCTCCCATAGATGTTCGACGCGCTCAGGTTGACGGCTCAGTACTCGGATAGCGGCACGAGATGCTTCGATGACTGCGGGTGGGTGAGCCGTCGAAAAGAGAAGGGGACGGACGGTTTGGACGAGATAATCCCGTAGTGCTTGGCTTCCGGCGATGTATCCACCCATTGAGCCGAGAGCCTTAGAGAGGGTGCCAATTTGAACATGGACGCGATCATGAAGACCAAAATGATCGGTTGAGCCACGGCCTCCGCGTCCGAGGACCCCACTCGCATGGGCGTCGTCCACCATGACAATAGCTCCGAACTTTTCTGCTATTGCACACAGGTCCGGCAGCGGTGCGATGTCCCCGTCCATGCTGAAGACGCCATCTGTGATAACGAGCTTGCGTTGGTCAGGTGAACACTGCCGCAGTTGCTCCTGTAGGGAATCAGGATCTGCATGAGCATAACGTTGAACCGTTGCTCGGCTCAGTCGACAGCCATCAATAATGCTCGCGTGGTTCAGTTCATCGCTGATGATCACGTCGTCGCGGCCTACAAGGGCGGGAATGACCCCAAGATTTGCTGTAAAGCCCGATTGGAGGACGAGTGTTGCTTCTACCCCTTTCCAGGCGGCGATTTCGTGTTCCAGGGCTTCGTGCGGTTCGAAAGTGCCGGCAATTGTTCGAACGGCGCCAGCACCGCTACCCCACTGGTTAGCCCCGGCCTCGGCCGCATCGCGAAGTTCCTGATCATTCGCGAATCCTAGATAGTCATTCGAGGACATGTTGACAAGAGCTTTATCTTCAATGCGAATTCTCGGTCCCTGGGCTGACTGCAGTACCGGCATTGAGCGGAACGTGCCGCTCGCACGGCTATCTCGGAGATGGGTTTCAACGAAGGCAAGTGGGTCCATCGGTGTTCTCACCGCTTAGCGAATATCTGCTGCCGAAGCGTAACGTTCTCCGGCCTTAGTCTGTGCTGTTTCTATGGGGTTCGTATGATGTTCGTAGCGATGCCGGGATCGTCCGGCGCTTACAAATGGGGTCGGGTGATGATTGAGGAGTCCGCAAGTATCGAGCTTAATGCGCCTGTAAACACAGTGTGGCAAGTCGTCAATACGATCAATGACTGGGAGAAATGGCATACGGCGATTGAATCGGCCGAACGGCTAACCGCGGGAAATTGGGTTCCTGGTTTTCGGTTTCGCCAAAAGTCTGAGCGAATCGAGTTTATCTATACGATTACTGAGGTTGAACTTGGCCATACCGCTTCCTGGTCGGGCTCACGTGCGGGGCTAACTCGGCATATGAGTGTTGAGTTGCGATCACTGGAGGGAGGCACAGAGGTTCTGCTCACGCAATCCGCGGCCGGGTTCCGTGCGGTCGGCCCGTTGGGTTTTCTTGTGCGTCGAGGCATGCGTCGTAATTTGCGTGCGTGGACCCAAGGTTTACGTAAGGTGTTGGCCGAACAGCCGACAATTGGCAGTTAACCTGATGACGGGTTCGACGGATTGTGTGGGGATGCTGGCGGTTGCGATTGAGGCGGCTCGAGCTGGCGGTGGCGAGCTAATCGACCGGTTTGACTCAGATCTTGATGTGCAGTGGAAAACGTGGCAAGGGGAGAAAACCATTGTTACGGACGCCGATTTTGCTGCTGATCAAGCGATTCGGAAGGTTCTGGCTCGTCATGTGCCGGATCACACCATTTTTTCCGAAGAGTTTCCTGAGGGAGATGTTCTTGGTGACGATGTTTGGGTGATCGACCCCCTTGATGGAACTGACAACTACTCGA
The DNA here is from genome assembly GCA_964522375.1 of uncultured Chloroflexota bacterium. Lineage (GTDB taxonomy): Bacteria > Chloroflexota > UBA11872 > UBA11872 > UBA11872 > UBA11872. The sequence continues at coordinate 22,124 of CAZFVB010000017.1, read as the reverse complement.
GGGGGCAGCCGCAGTTTTGTGTGAGCGTGGCTCACACGAGTGGCGGGGTCGCCGATGTTGCGGTGATTTACGATCCGATTCGTGAGGAAATGTTCAGTGCGACATCGGAATCTTCGTCCATGCTCAATGGCCATCGCATCGAAGTGACAACTCGAACTGATCCATCTGATTGCTCGGTAGCGTGGGCCCAACGTGGTGTGAACCCTGACGATGAAATCCGATTCAATGCGGCTTTAGCGGAAGCGGCACGGGTGTTTTATCGGATTCGATTGACTGGCTCATCGGCCATTGAAACGGCATGGGTTGCGGCAGGCCGTTTTGATGGCGCGTTGTTCAGCAATGTGAAGTGGTGGGATCACGCGAGTGGTGGTTTGCTTGTCCAACAGGCGGGCGGACAGGCGACTGATGTTCATGGCCATCTAACAGGTCCGGATAGTCGGCGATGCGTATTTAGCAATGGGTTGATACATGACGTCATGTTGGGATTGGCGAGCAAGCACGGCCTGGAGATCCCGTTTTCTTGAGTTGGACCGTTTGCGGACGTGATTTTCGCTAGGATCTGGTGGCCAAATGGTGAAAACGTCGGAGCGCTACGAGTACTGGCGGATTATTTGATCTATCGGCGTGTAATGTCTGTGGGTCGGGATTGGTTAGCCTCGGCTATGGCCCTTGCCCTGGTGGCACCGTTTATCGTGGTGACATTGGGGTTGGTGATTGGTTTTGATACGCCTGTTGGCCATGAGGGACATGCCCATGTGCATCTTGCCGGGGGGCAGGCAGACGATGCTCAGGATGGGGCAACGACCGGTGAATTCCCCGAACTATCAGTAGGGGTGGCTGTCTTCACCAACCCCACGATCTTGGGGCTACTCTTGATCTGCCTTGCTGTTATAGCGGTCCACGTTGGTTGGGGCGCTGGTTTGGATTCGAATCAGCCGCGTCCTCCGCCTCGCTAGAACTGGGTCTTGCACGCACATCGGCGTGCGATTGAACGGTGTTCATGGGTTCTTAGCGGCACAACGGCCGCGTAATGAAGAAGTTGCTAGATCTAGTAGGAGGTTTCTGACGTGCTTGTTCCACATACTTGGCGAGGCCTATTTCGATCGATGTGTGTCGCGGCTCTTGCTGCACTGTTGACTTTGACGACTACGTCCTATGTGTTTGCCCACGAGGGGCGCAAGGTCCATGGCTACGAGTTGGACGTCGGGTTTCTTACCGAACCGGTGTATGAAGGTCAGCCTAATGCGGTCTATTTATCGGTGGCTCGCGCGGATACGGGTCATCATGAAAAGGCTGATGGATCTGCAGGTCACCAGCACCACGATCATTCGATGGCAGCACATGCTGCCATCTTCACCTCTGCGCCTATTGAGCCCGGTGGTACGTTTAAATGGGATGTTTCGGAAGACTATGTAGGTCAGGTTATCCCTTGGCATAGCCACCTTGATCCGAAGTTGGCGGGCACGCTGCATGTGATGATGGGTGAAGTCGGCCAGATCGATATTGCTCTTCAGAAAGATGGCGCGACGCCTATTGACGTTCAGGTTTCGCCTGGTGCGGTAGTGGTATGGACCAATGGGACAGATGTGCTGCAGACCGTGACTAGTGGTGTGCATGATGGCGGCTTGAGCCATGGGCATGGACAGGGTGAAGCGACAACTGATCACCCGCATGTGGGTGTGGAAGGTCTTTCGGCCTCCCTGGCCGTGGACGTTACGCATGTGGAATCAGGCGTACAGACCCGTATGTCCCTGCAGCCTCATGCTGGCAAGGCTGGTGCGTACGTCGCCCCGTTTGTGCCCACGGTCCCAGGCCGATACCAATTCCGTTTTGTCGGCATGATTGGTGAGCACAACGTAGACGAAGTGTTTACGTCGGGGCCGACCACCTTTGATGATGTTCAATCACAAGCAGTCCTTCAATTCCCGGTAACGTTGCCTACTGTTCGTGAGCTTTCCAGCGTGTCAAAGGCCTCCCAGCAGGAGATCCGTGATGCAAGCGATGTCGGGTCGCGATCGTTCATTGTTGGGTTTGCTGGCTTCCTGTTTGGTATGGCAGGTCTTGTGGTTGGGACCATCGCACTTACAGTGACGATGCGTGGCCGCCGTGCGTAGATGCATGTTGTGGTGCCTGGCCCTACTTGCCAACCGCTATGGCCTATTGGTTGGGCTTTTGTTGGTGGTTGCCATGGTGCTGGTGTCGCCAGTTCGTGCACATGCCAACCTGCTACGCGCGATTCCGAGTCCAGGAACTACTGTGGAGGTTTCACCAAAAGTCGTCTACGCGGAATTTAGCGAATCTATTGATTCAAGCTTCAGTAGTGTTGATGTGGTGCGGGTGGATGGACAGTCCGTTACGACAGGTCCCGCGCAGCCTGATCCAACCAGCGATTCGGCGCTGCTTGTTCCTGTGGCGCTGCTTGAGCACGGGACATACGTCGTCGTGTGGCGGACTCTCTCGAATGTCGATGGCCACATTATCAGGGGGTCATACGCATTCGCTGTTGGCCAGCCAGTGTCTGCAGATGTCGAGATATTCACGGCTAGCGTCGATTCCAGCCCTGTGGCAGGGCTATCGCGGGGACTTCTCTTTGCTGGAGTGATCGTGCTTATCGGTGCTCCCCTTCACATGGTGGTTCAAAGGCGAGGCTTGGTGTTCGCCCAGCAGAAGGTTTTTCAATCTCGTGTGTCTTTGCTCCTGCTTATCGGTGGCTTGCTTGCGTTCACTGGTCAAGTCGGTGTGCTCAGTGCTCAGGTCGTAGCACTCGGAATGGACTCCTTTACTACAGGTTTTGGTGAGGTGTTTGTGTCCGGATCGTGGGGTGTTTTGTGGATTGCCCGTACGGTAGCTCTCGTGATCGGTCTAGTGCTCATCGATCGGGTTAGCGAGGGTGACGACGATACGCCAGCACGGGCTGTCGGAGTCTTGGCGATTTCTGCAATAGGCGTGGGTATGGCGGCTTCAATTTCTTTGAGCAGTCATGCGGCGGCTATTAGAGAATTAACCCCTGCGTTACTCGCCGATGTCCTGCATTTAACGGCTGTTGGAGTATGGGCAGGTGGGCTGCCCGTCTTGCTGTTGACCATTGGCTCGATGCGACGAAATTTGCCTGGTGTCAAGGCTGGATCAGTTGTCACTGAGGGGCTCTCGAGATTTTCTGTAATTGCAACGGTCTCGGTGGGTGTGATTGTTGTCACTGGGCTCTATGGCGCCTGGCTTGAGGTGCTGGAGATTTCACGGCTGTGGACCACAGAATATGGCGTCGTCCTGCTCGTTAAGCTCGCTCTCGTCGGTCCGCTCTTTGCTCTTGGCGGGATCAATAATTCTTGGGTTCTTCCGAGGCTCCGTCGATTCGGCGGAGTGTCTGCCCCAGGGTTGAGGCTGCTTCGTTCGTTTGTGATTGTTGAAGTTGTACTTGCCTGCGCCGTGCTACTGGTTGTCGGGTTTCTAACTGATCGGGAGCCGGCTCGACAGGTGGTGATTGTTGGGAAATCGTTTGTCGAGGTGGCAGGTTCCTCAGCCGAGGCTGGGTTGAATGTTCGGGCAATCCCAGGGCGTCCGGGGTCGAATGTTCTTGAGTTCGACGTGAGGCCCAAGCAGGGATCTCTGACTCCACAAACGACGCTTGAAGTGGAGTTCAAGTATCTTGAAGCAGATGTTGGAACTGTAGTGGGCCGTCCGAGCCGGTCTGACGGATCAACATTTAGTTTAGATACCGATGCTTTGAACCTGGCAGGTGAATGGCAAGCGTTGGTCACTATCCGAAGTCCCGGTGAATTCGATGCCCGGGTTCCTGTCCGATTCGCAATCGGTGGTCCGGAGTCGTCTGGCGTTCCCAAGCTGGACATGGGTGTCGCCGCACGGTTTTGGGCATTGGCTGTTTTTGGAATGGGGCTGGTTCTTACGCTTAGCACTCTTAGTCGCCACGGTTGGACACCTTGGGCTCGTCGTGTTGGAACAATCACGGGTTTTGGCGTGATCGTGATTGGGGGTGCCATGCTTCTCGCGGGATCTGATGAGTTGGCCGGTCAGGCGTTGATTAACCCCGTCGTGCCAGATGAGATATCGGTCCGCGCGGGGCGGGGTATTTACGAAGACCTCTGCTCGTCGTGTCACGGTCCGGAGGGTCGTGGCGATGGCCCCCGTGCTCTTGCCCTGGATCCTCCTCCCCTAGATTTGGCTGTCCATGTTCCACTACATCCTGATGGGCAATTATTCACTTTTATTCGTGATGGCATCGAAGGAACCGCGATGACAGGGTTTGGCGAGCAACTCGGCGCAACGGAAATTTGGGATGTCATCAATTTTCTCCAGACACTTCCGGCGAAGGCTAATGGCTAGTTCGATGCGCGCCGCTTTGCCGTGAATAGATGGGCAGCTATAGCCCCGAAAAACCCGGTGGCTACAACAAAGGTCGACCAGAGCCAGTTTTCCGGTTCGACATCCAGTTGATGCGTGAGCCTTGTGGTCCCCAGAGAGCCGCTGATCGTCACAACGAGGTTCCAGTGGATTTCTTCAGGGGTTTGTTCGACCAGTTCGTAAACGGCCCCGGATTCGAGGGCGATCCAGTCCCCCAACTTTCTTCCGTCCTCAAAAGCTTGGACCGTGACCTTTGCTCCAGGGATTCGGGCTCCTGTTGCCACATTTCGCAGGTCAATTGAATAGTCGAGCCACCCATCGGACCACGTAGCGAAGGTTCGTACTTGGTATTGGCCGGAACTTCCGACATATACCAGGTCGCCGCCATGTGCCCGGGCGATGCTGCCTGCGAGGAGGCAATGCAGGACTACTGTGAGAATGAGAACTCTACGGATCATGCTCGAGCCGGAGTGGCCACAGCTTTGATCGATGGTTCAAGTTCGTCGGGGCTGACGATGCCTTCGAACCGAGCCGTGACATGGCCACCGGTGTCAATCACGAAAATCCAAGGCTCTGTCTTCAGATTCCATTCGCGGGCCACTGGTGTAAATGTCAACTGTCCGTCAGTGCGTGCGGCTGCGAGATCAAACGGTTCAATGTGAATGAAACGGACGTGATCCTTCCAGCGGTTGTATAACTCGGCAGCTACGGCGGTGACCGGCCCGCACATCTGTGAACGGCAGAATGCGGGTGTGCTGAAAGCAATGACCATCGGCTCAGCGCGATCGAGACATGCCGCTACGGTGTGCCTATACATTCCGGCTACGGGCGGATCCGCGGTACTGATGTTGCCGATGTCGCCAGGGTCAACGATGACTGGATTTACTGATGGTGGAATAGGGTCACCAACCATCGGCGTCTGACTTTGATCCTGGACGTCAAAAAACGTTGATTTGGTGTATTCCCGTCCGTTGGTCGGCTGGATCTCCAGGTTGGCTCGCCAGAGTCCGGGTTCAAAGGCCTTTCCTACGGCGAGGTAGTAGTCGCTGTTGTGTAGATGCTCATGGACTTCCCCATCTTTGTGGATATGGTTCTGAGATATGGCGATCGAATGTTCGGCCACAGTTGTGGAAAACATGAACTCGTCGTGTTGATCCTGCAACTTGTAGAAGGACGCTTTTATTGTTGCCCCGTGTATCCGTGAACCATCCTTGTTGATGAGGGTGAAAGGAATCCGGTGTTCTCCTGTGAGAACTTCGCTCAGAGTTAGCAGGACGCTAACGTCCGGGTTGTCTGCAGTAGTGCTGCATCCGAGCGTAGTAATAGAGGTGATGGATGCCAAGCTTGCGCTGGCAAGGCCTTGTAGAGCCTTGCGTCGATGCATAGGTGCTTTGATGTTGGAGTACATGTGGATGGACGGTTAGTGGTACACGTAGGGTATCGAGTCGTGTCGTGTGATCAAACTGCTACGCTTCCACATCCGCGGTACATTCATCCCGCGTTCTGAAGCTAACGAACTGTGCCATTCGATCAGATCTCTGCCAGCGACGAGGATTATCTTCGTGCAATTTATGACGCTGGCGGTCATCGCAAACCGGTTGCGACAGGTGACGTAGCCGGGCGACTTAGCGTGACCCCTGGTCGAGTCACGGCAGCCTTCAAGCGTCTGGATGAGAAGGGTCTTGTTACGTACCGGCGCTATCGGGGTGCCGAGTTAACGAGCTCTGGCCAGCGTCGCGCATTGGAAATGGTTCGGCACCATCGACTCATTGAGCGTTTCCTTGTTGAGTTTCTCGATTATGACTGGAACGACGTGCATGAGGAGGCAGATCGCCTGGAACATGTCATGTCTGAGGAAATGGAACGACGCATAGCTGCCAAGGTTTCGGATCCCACCACGGATCCACATGGGGACGCTATTCCAAACGAGGCGCTCGATGAGATTGCCGATGACGCGGTGCGATTGACCGAGGTATCTGATGGCACCGAGTTTGTTGTAGCTCGCGTGTCAGATCGTAATAGAGAAATACTGAGATATCTGGAACAGATCAAGCTTGTCCCGGGTGTTCGAGGAATGTTAGTTCGGCGTATGCCCTTCGATGGCCCGATACTTGTTCAGATCGACGGAACAGACGTGGCCATCGGCCGCACAGTTTCTGACAGCGTTTACGTACGGAACAGTTAGGGGGCACTGCTGGGACATGGCGGATGCTGATCCAGTTTTGCTATCGCACCCCGTGGTTTAGTCGACGACATCCACGGACGAGGTATAGTTTGTAGTCGTAAACATATGTTTTTACCTAGGTGAAAACGCGAGTTGAGTTTCTTGAACCATATTCTGCTTGACTCGGTTCTGCCAATGTTGGCTTGCGAGGTTTTGTTAGATGCCGGGTGATCTGAAATCTCCAGCGCCCGAGTCCAAGCCCTCGCCAAAGGTTGTCCCCGATGGTGAGCGGCAGTCGTCCTTTAAACGCCCGTCCGTTAACGCTGTGTATCAAACTCTTGTTCGCCCGCTGGTTAAAAGTGTTGGACAACGGCTCATGCGTTCCAATCGACCTTCGGGTATATCCCGACGAGGGATGCTGCGAGGCTCTGCCTTAGGAGCTGCTGGGTTAGCCGGCGCGGCCTCGGTCGTTGCTGTGGGCGGTCGTGATGGGGCTTCAGCGAAGGCTTCGGCCAATGAACTCAAGCTGGACGTTCCTGGCTACACGAATATTGATGATTTTGATCATTCGCATGAGACGGCCGGCACAGTTGGTGAGGTTGACACGACGGCGTTCGATCCGATGGTTTTCCTTGAGTCGTTTGACTATGGTCGTCAATCGAAGCTTTCTGACGGCCGTACGCTTCGGGAATATGAGGTTATTGCAGTTGATAAGGATATAGAGATTGCGCCCGGCGTATTTTTTCCAGCATGGACCTACAACGGGCAGGTTCCTGGGCCCACCATTCGTGCAACCGCAGGCGATGTGGTTCGAATTCGATTTAACAACGCCGGAAGTCATCCGCACTCGATCCATTTTCATGGGATTCATCCAACGAACATGGACGGCGTCTTTGAAATTGTGAAGCCGGGGAATGAATTCACATATGAGTTTGAGGTCCAGCCGTGGGGGTTGCATCTGTATCACTGTCACGCTGTGCCGCTAAAGCGGCATATTCATAAAGGGCTGTACGGCACGTTCATTATCGATCCCCCACAGGGCAGGCCACCGGCTCGTGAAATGGTGATGGTGATGAATGGATTTTCCACCGAGTTCAATGGCGAAAATACGTTCTATGCGGTCAATACGGTGGCGTTTCACCATGTGAAACACCCTATTCCGGTCCGGGTTGGAGAGTTGCAGCGGATCTATCTGACGAACTTAACCGAGTTTGATCTAATTAATTCGTTCCATCTGCACGCCGATATGTTTCGCGTCTATCGGACCGGAACCACAATGGATCACTACGAACTTACAGACACTGTCATGTTGTGTCAGGGCGAGCGCCATATTCTTGAGTTCACATTACCGGCTCCAGGCATGTACATGTTTCATGCGCATCAGAGCGAATTTGCGGAACTCGGATGGATGGGGTTTTTTAAGGCTGTGGAGGCCTAACGGTGGACCTGGATAGTTCCTCGGAGGTTCCCGGGCCGGACCGCACGAAGCTGGATGTTCGGTTTGGGGTTTTTGGTGTATTACCGCTGTTACTGCTAGCGCTTGCGCTCTTTTCATTTTCCAGGTTCGGAACGGCCGGGGTGTTCGACGCTGCGTTTCCCCCCATTGAGGAACTCACGATTGAACGGCTCTCATTTAAGCCCGGATTCATCGATGTTCATGTTGTAAATGGTGGTCCAGAGTCTGTGGAGATTGCGCAGGTAACGGTGGACGAGGCTTTATGGCAATTTGATGTCAAGCCATCGAATCGAATCGATAGGCTCGGGACGGCTACCGTGTCAATCCCGTATCCGTGGGTTGAGGGCGAGCCACACGCCGTTACGCTTATAAGCACCTCCGGTGTCATATTTGAGGCAGAAGCTCCTGTGGCTTCGCTTTCTCCAACGCCGGGCTCAACTTTTCTATTGACTTTCGCCATTCTTGGTTTCTACGTGGGCGTGATTCCGGTTTTTATTGGTTTGATCTGGTTTCCTTTTCTTCGTCGATTGTCGAGTCGGTGGTTGTACTTTTTCCTTGCGGTTACTGTCGGGTTACTTCTTTTCCTTGGGGCGGATACGGTCGTCGAGGCTATCGAATTGTCAACGGCGGTAGCCGGAGCGTTTCAGGGGATCGGACTGGCTTTCACGGGATTCATCTTGGCGTTCTTGGCCGTTTCAGTGGTTGATCGATGGCGAGAGAGCCAGGGGGCGCGGAGCGACATTTCCTCTTTGTTACTGGCCTACACCATTGCAGTCGGCATCGGGCTTCACAATTTGGGTGAGGGACTTGCGATTGGGGCTGCCTATGCCACAGGCGCGATAGCTCTGGGTACTTTTCTGGTAGTTGGATTTGCCGTACACAACACGACTGAAGGATTGGCTATTGCCGCGCCACTGGCGCGTGGCAATGCATCGGTTCGTCGGCTGCTGCCGCACCTGTTGTTTGCAGGATTAATTGCTGGGGCCCCCGCGATTCTCGGTGCCTGGCTAGGTGGATTTGCCTTCTCGCCGATTTGGGCAACGTTTTTCCTTGCACTAGGTGCCGGTGCTATTTTTCAGGTGGCGTGGCAGATATCGCGCATGATGGGTGATGAGCCGGACGGGTCGCTCACCACTGGTTTGAACGCGATGGGCTTGGCTTTGGGCGTGCTTATCATGTACGGCACGGGCATTCTTCTGACAAGCTAACCTCTTCGGTTCTTGCGATGTACCTGGTTAAGGAGGGTTCATCGCCACGGTTTCCAGAGAGCGCATATGAACTTATGCCACGCCCTCGATTAGGGAGTTCAACAACCGACCTAAAGCTATTCCGCTGATCACTGCAGCTATTCCAAATACGTTTTGCATGAGGATGTTTGCTGCGGCGAGCCACCATCCTGAATCATCGAAAATCTTGGTGGTTTCGAAAGCAAAGCTAGAGAAGGTAGTAAACCCGCCCATGAAGCCGACGAGCAGTAGGAGTCGTAATTGAGTGCTAGGGCCGTTATGAACCCCGACGACAGCCCAGATAAATCCAAACGCGAAGCTTCCGAGCACGTTTACAGCAAGCGTGCCCCATGGGAATCCGCCGGTGATGAATTTCTGTACGGCAGTGCTTAAAAGATAACGGGCCACGGTTCCACCGCCGCCGGCTGACATTAACAAGATAAGTTTTACTGGAAGTTCCACCGTGATCCTGCTTTGAGTGCGTGACGGGCTAGGAGGCATGCACGTTGCATCGTCAAAAGCAAACGCCCCGCCGATTCCATCGGCGGGGCGTTTGTTACCGAACTCTGGTAACGGACTAGTAGTCCATTGCTGGCGCGCCGGCTTCTTCCTTCTCCGGAACATCCGCAATAAGGGCTTCCGTTGTGAGAATCATTCCGGCGATGGAGGCTGCGTTCTCTAGTGCAGAACGTGTCACCTTAGCCGGATCGATAACACCGGTCTTAACCATGTCAGAGTAATCTTCAGTGACAACGTTGTAACCCCAGTTGGTGTTTTTCTTGCTCTTGGATTGGCGACGCACTTCCTCGATTACGACGGAACCGTCTGCACCAGAGTTGTCCGAGATCCATCGAAGCGGAGCTTCGAGCGCACGCCGAAGTGCCCGGACACCTACAAGTTCATCGCCGGTGCACTCTGACTCAACGCCGTCAAGAACGCTTGAGGCGTTAAGCAGGGCGACCCCGCCTCCAGGAACAATGCCTTCTTCAATAGCGGCACGTGTTGCTGAGAGCGCATCTTCTACGCGATGTTTCTTTTCTTTCAGTTCAGTCTCGGTGGCGGCACCGACCCGGATAACCGCAACTCCACCAGCCAGCTTGGCTAGTCGTTCCTGAAGCTTCTCACGATCGTAGTCGGAGGTTACTTCGTCAACCTGGCCTTTAAGCTGGTTGATCCGTGCCTGTACAGCAGCTTCTTTACCACCACCTTCAACGATAGTGGTGTTGTCCTTGTCAGCTACTAGTCGGCGAGCGCGTCCAAGATCTTCAAGGATCACGCCATCAAGTCGTCGACCCATGTCCTCGGAAATGACAGTGCCACCAGTTACCACGGCAACGTCCTGAAGCATTTCCTTTCGTCGGTCACCATAGCCGGGTGCTTTGACTGCTAAGACATTCAATACGCCACGGAGCTTGTTAACCACTAGGGTCGCAAGTCCTTCACCTTCAACGTCTTCAGCAATAATGACCAGGTCCTTCTTGCCGGCCTGCGTCACCTTCTCGAGTGTTGGGAGGATGTCGCTTACGGCTGACAGCTTCTTATCTGTTACGAGGACCAATGCATCTTCGACGACCGCTTCCATTCGATCTTGGTTCGTCACGAAGTAGGGCGAAATATACCCGCGGTCGAACTTCATTCCCTCGACATATTCAATCTCGAATTCAAGGCCTTTGGATTCTTCAACAGTGATCGCGCCATCTTTGCCGACTTTATCCATCACCTCGCCGATCAATTCGCCAATATGCGTATCGTTCGCAGAGATGGAGGCAATCTGAGCTATTTCTTCCTGGCTTCGAATTTGCTTTGCATTGGAGCGAACTTCTTCGACGACTGCATCCACGCCCTTGGCGAGCCCGCGTTTGATGATCATCGGGTTGGCACCGGCGGCAACGTTTTTCAATCCTTCTTTTAGGATCGCTTGGGCCAAGACGGTAGCGGTGGTTGTTCCGTCACCCGCGATATCGTTGGTCTTGCTCGCGGCTTCTTTTATCAGCTGGGCACCCATATCTTCGAAGGGGTCTTCGAGGTCGATGTCCTTGGCTACGGTTACTCCATCATGAGTCACCGTTGGGCCAGAGTACTTTTTCCCAAGAGCGACATTGCGTCCCTTGGGACCCAGGGTGGTCTTAACAGCATTGGCCACGATGTCGATACCCTTGACCAACTTTGATCGGGCCTCGACGTCCAGAAGGATGTCTTTCGGCATTTCGATTCAGTCCTTTTCAACCGACCGCCGCGAGCAAGGCTCTACGGCGACTACGCGGGGTCAGGTCCGATCCGTCGGCAGGCCGCGTAACCACCCAGTTACAACTGATAGTGGTGTACCGTCGTGCAAGTCGTGGACCGGACAATTCTTCTCAGAAGGAAATTGTATGGATCGCTTGAATCGAGCGTCAAGACAAATTGGGGTTTTCTGGCATCCTTCGATCCTGTAGCTGTCGAGTTCGATCCACCCATGTCAGACTTGGGCCCTATGTGGAGCGGAAGATCTTCGAATGCGAATTTCAATGCGGGCGGACTACGGTGTCCGGGCGATGACAGATCTGGCTATGCACTATGGCGATGGTCCGATTGCTGCTGCTGATGTCGCACGGCGGATGTTTGTGCCGGCCGTGTATCTCGATCAGGTTCTCAGCGCTCTCCGCCAGGCAGGCTTGGTTCGAAGTACACGGGGACCTCGGGGAGGGCATGAGTTGGTGCGGGCTCCAGAGAAAATTACGATGGCCGACGTGGTTGTGCCCTTAGAAGGCCAGTTGGGTTTGCTTGATTGTTTAGAGGACCTAACAGCTTGCGAACTGGTGGGGAGTTGTTCACAGCGCAGCGTCTGGCTTCGTCTTCGTTCTGCGATGGTCGAGGGGTTGGAGGGTATTCTCTTGTCAGAACTTGCTGCTGATATGCATCAAGCCGACGACCGTTCGGCATACAGCATTTAGTATTTTTCAGTAGGGAGCCCGATTTAATGACATTTGTTCGGTCCAGCACGGAACACAAGTATCATTTGGCTTAGGTATGCCATTTCATCTAACGCGCGTCCAGTACGACCAAATTGTTGCCCAGGCTCGCGATGAAGCGCCGCTTGAATGCTGTGGAATTGTCGGTGGTCGGGATGATCAGGCCGAGAAGGTGTACGCTGCCCGGAACGTGGATAAGAGTCGGGTTCACTACACGATCGAGCCTAAGGATATGCTTGATGCCACACGAGATATTGAGGACGTCCATGAGTGGGAAATCTCAGCATTTTTCCACTCCCATCCGGCAAGTGATGCATACCCGTCGCCGACCGATGTGCGAGAAGCAGTACAGTCCGGATACTCGGAATACAGCCGGTTCATTATTGTGTCGTTATTGAATCCCGAGAAGCCAGTTATGCGATGTTTCTGGCTGCGGGGAGGAATCGTAAGCGAAGACCCCTTGGTTATCGATGACGATGAGAATGCAGGTGCGTAGCGTGGCTCTTGATGTGTACAAGCCTGAAATTGATGTCGATGCTTCCCTCGAGGCTAAGGTTGAATATTTGAACAACCGGTTGCATGAGTTCGGTAATGCTGTTGTGGCGTTTTCTGGCGGCGTGGATAGTACGTTTCTGGCAAAAATGGCATTTGATGTGTTGGGTTCGAATGCGACGGCTGTAACTGCTGTTTCAGCCAGCCTGGCGAAGTCAGAGCGAGAGGACGCTGGACGATTTGCGCAGCAAATTGGTATTCAGCACGAACTGATCGAGACCTCCGAGCTCGATAATCCTGAATATCGGGCGAACGATCAATCGAGATGCTTTCACTGTAAGGCGGAACTCTTCGATCGATTACGCCAGTTTGCGGCGGATCGAGGTGTTCGACACATGCTTTATGGTCCCGTGGTCGACGATCTAGGGGATTTTCGACCCGGGATGGCTGCGAGCCGAGAGCGGGGAGCCCGGGCGCCTCTTGTTGAGGCGGGTCTACGAAAGGCTGATGTGCGCGCATTGTCACGAAAACTGGGCTTGGAGAGTTGGGATAAGCCAGCTGTTGCCTGTCTCTCGTCACGTATTGCGTACGGTACGGAGGTCACTGTGGAGAAGCTTGGCCAAGTCGAGGCTGCTGAATCGCTGCTGCGTGCCGAGGGGTTTCGTGATCTTCGCGTACGGCATCACGAGAAAATTGCCCGGGTCGAGGTTCCTGGTGATGAGTTGAATCGATTTACGGAAGATGATGAGCGTCGGCAGCGCATTATTGACGGCATTAAAGCTTTGGGATTCACCTACGTCACTCTGGATCTCCAGGGTTTTCGTTCGGGTGCGATGAACGAAGCGCTTCCAGTTATTCCGTCTGACGATTAACGCGGTTAGCAAGCAATATCTTAAATAACCCAGCCTGGTGTGATCGGGCTAGAAGCTTATGGATGCTTGATGTTGGCAGGGATGAAACAGGCACGATTGTCGTCTGTTGAAGAAGTTGTTGAGGGGAGGGGTTGTAGATGAGTGCTCGAAAGATTCGTGTTGTGCAGTGGGGAACAAAGCATGCACATGCTCGAGGTTGGCTGGAGGTTATTCTGGCCAATTCCGACGTTGAGCTTGTGGGGATCGTCGAAGAGGACTCGGAGCGCCGTCAAGAACTCGAGGCTCAGGGAGATTCGCCGTGGGCGAATGCCAGTTGGCTCGGACCTGCGGACGAGGTTCTTGGCGATGACCAGATTGATGCGGTGGTGGTTGAAGGTGACAACACCGAAAACCTTGCCCAAGCCGAGGCCGTTATTGCAGCTGGACATCACTTGTTGCTGGATAAACCGGCCGGGCACGACTATCCCCGATGGGAACAGGTGATAGAAGCCGCGTCCCAGCAGCAACGGTACGTGCAACTCGGGTATATGTTTCGCCACCATGATGGTTACGAGCGCATCGCTGGGTGGGCTCACGATGGCATGCTTGGGGATATCTTTGCGATCCACGCTCACATGCCGACCTATGCTGATCCGGCACCGCACAAGCAAATGGCGGAATTCACGGGAGGCGTGTTTTACGACCTGTGTGGTCACGTGCTTGACCAGATTGTTTGGATGCTAGGCCGACCGTCGAATGTCACTCCATTTATGCAGCGGGTTGTTCCTGCCAGCGGGTTTGTTGACAGTGGTGTTGCAGTTTTGGAGTACCCATCGGCGATGGCGGTCGTGACTATTTCTGGCCTTGTAGTTCCCCCACGTCCGAGACGATATGAAGTGTATGGAACTCAGGGATGGGCCGTGATGGAGCCGATGGAACCGGCTCAGACGGTGCGACTTTGTCTCGATGAGGCGCGTGACGGCTTTATCGCCGGAGAGCAAGTGATCCCGATCGAGGCGCGGCCGAGATATGTTGCGAGTTTAGAAGCGTTCGTTCGTACCTTGCGTGGTGAACAAGAACCAGATCGTTCGCTTGAGCATGAGCGGATTGTGCAGGAAACGATTCTGCGGGCAACTGGGGCTATCGCGTAGGTCGCTAGTTCCCCAGTCCTAGGTCAAGGTTGCCGAACAAGGCCTGGAGGCGCTGTCGGTCGGATATGGGCAAAGGGCCTTTTGCCATCCCCGCAACGTTGGCGTCTAGATGGTCGGGATTCGCGGTTCCGGTCAGGACGGTTGACACTGCGGGTGGCTCGAGTACGTATCGGTAGGCAGCCTCTGGGATTGAATCCACGTCCCCATGGATCAGCCAATCCAGTGGTTTGTCTGAGGGCACCGCGTCGTGCGCGAGCAATCCTTTTGTTTTGAGGTCAGCGATGGTCTCGTTGAGCCGATGCGGATTGGCCATGGTTCGTCGAACCGCCACCATCACGATTATTCCGATGTTTGCCGAGGCGGCGGCCTGAAGCAGTTGGCGTTCGGCGGTTTGGTGCAGAAAGTTGTATCCAACCATGAACGTGTCGAAATGTCCGTCAGCGACCATCAACGAGAACATTTCATGAAGCGGATCGCTGTCAAACCGTTCGGTAACGCCGAGATAGCGAATCTTTCCAGCCGCTTGTGCGTCCCGAAGCACTGGCAGGTGGACATCGAGGACCTGCTGGTAGTGCTGTGCCTCGAGGCCATGGACTTGCATAACGTCCACGTGATCCAGACCGAGGCGATCAAGACTGCGGTTGATCGATTGTTGGACTTCCTCGGCGGTGACCACCTCTCCCGACTCATCAACCGGTGAATACTTGGTGGCGAGGATAAAGCTGTGGCGAGGGATGTTGGCTAACGCGTGTCCCAGCAATGTCTCGCTTTCATCGTAGCCTGCAGCCGTGTCAAAGAAGTTGATTCCGTGGTCAAACGCACGGGTGATGAGGCTACGGGCGGCAGTTGGTGTGGTGCCGTGGGTCTGGCCCAGTAAGCTGGGCCCACCGGATCCAAGACTGGTAAGTGAAACCTGCAACCCGGTGCGGCCTAGTTGCCGATATTCCATGGTCGAAATCCTGCGTCGGCCGAGGTGGCGGCAGGATAGCTTTATGTGGCCGAGAAAGACTAGTAATGGGTGTGACTGGCAGATTTGATAGGTGTCCAGCCAAATGATGGTCAATAACCCCCGACGGCGCGGAGTTAATCCCCTAGCCTAAATCAGAAATGCTTGAGGTGCTTGAACTGAGCATCCCGGTGCACGGAATGCATTGTGCCTCGTGTGTTTCTACGGTTGAGCGCTCACTGTCCGATGTCGAAGGGGTGGTTGAGTCGTCGGTGAACCTGGTCCAGGAAAAGGTGACGCTGAGGGCCGAAGGCCATGTTGGAGCTGAGGAAATTGTGACGCGCATAGAGAAGGCTGGGTATGAGGTGCCCGTCTCTAAGACGACTCTCGAGGTTGTCGGCATGCACTGTGCTGGTTGTGTTAATCAGATTGAGGTAGCACTCGCCCACGTGCCAGGTGTCTTAGGTGTCTCCGCCAACCTCGTTACAGAGCAAGCTCACGTTCGACACATTGCGACACTCGCCGATTGGGCGTTGCTTCAGGCTGCGGTTCGACGAGTCGGATATGACGTGCGTGAGCGAACTTCGGTGCACGATGCACGTGCCGACACCAATAACCTTGAACGTGCCCGTCAGCGTGAACAGCATCGCTTGGGCCTGGAAGCGGGCGTATCGCTCGCGGTTGGCATTGCGGTCATGTTGGGATCGTTCGGATGGCTGCCGATGGTGTCTGAAATCATCAAGAACCCGTGGTTTTTGCTGGTTTTGGTCAGTCCGATCCAGTTTGGGCCTGGTCGTCGTTTCTATCGTGGAGCGTGGGAAAGAGCTCGGCGACTCACGGCTGACATGAACACGCTAATCGCCCTTGGATCCAGCGCAGCGTTTGGTTATAGCGTGCTACTTACGGTGTGGCCAAGCCTGCTTGTTAACGCGACTGGCGAGATTTCGTATTACTACGATACGGCAGCGATGATTATTGGTCTGACCCTTGTCGGCCGATACTTGGAGACTCGGGCCAAACTCCAAGCATCAATGGCGCTCCGACAGTTGATCGGACTGCAACCGAGTTTCGCCAGAATCGAACGGGACGGAGAGATTCTGGAGATACCTATCGATGATGTTCGGCAGGACGACATAGTCGTTATCGGCCCGGGAGATAAGGTTCCGGTTGATGGTGACGTGGTCGCCGGCGTGTCTGAGGTTGACGAGTCGATGGTGACGGGGGAGAGCCTCCCTGTGCGCTAAACAATTGGTGGCTCAGTGATCGGTGCGACGATCAATACGACTGGGAGTTTACGGGTTCGCGTGACGAGTATTGGCGCTGCATCAGTGCTAGCCCAAATCATTGCAACGGTCGAGCGCGTCCAGAGCTCAAAGGCGCCGATTCAACGCCAGGTGGATCGCATGGCATCGTGGTTTGTTCCAGCGGTGCTAGCGATTTCGCTTATTACGCTTGGCGTTTGGTGGATGGTAGGGCCGGAACCTTCGGCTACTCACGCCATTTTCAGCGCGCTATCCGTCCTCGTTATTGCCTGTCCATGTGCATTGGGCTTGGCAACACCTACGGCGGTTGCGGTTGGTACCGGTCGAGGCGCTGAACTCGGTGTCCTAATTCGAGGATCAGATGTTTTCGAGACAGCTGGATCAATTGACACGCTTGTGTTCGATAAGACAGGTACGTTGACTTACGGCGTGATGGACCTGATTGAGATTGTGCCAACAGGTCCATTTTCCAACGAGGAAATATTGCGAATTGCGGCCTCGATGGAGAAAAACTCCGAACATCCAGTGGGTCGGGCTATTACAGCAGGAGCTCGGAGACGAGGGGTTAACGTAGTCGATCCGTCGTTGTTTGAAACGGTCGCGGGTGCTGGCGTGCGCGCTGAAGTGGATGGTCGCCGGGCGGTCTTGGGGTCTAAAGAATTCGTGGTTCGTGAGGGCGCTCGGTTCGACACCGCTCGCCACTTGGATGAGCAACTGGCGGATGAAGGGCATGTGGTCGTGTATTTGAGCGTGGATAAGGTCATGGCAGGCATCCTGTTGTTGGCGGACACGGTCCGACCCGAAGCGACGGATGCCATTGCACGGGCCCATGACCTGGGAATACGTTCCGTAATGCTGACCGGGGATAGACGTGCGACGGCGCAGACTGTTGCAGCTGCGATTGGCTTGGACGAGATCTATTTCGAGAGCCAGCCTGAGGATAAGTCGGCAATTGTTGAACGCTTGCAGGAGCAGGGCCATCGGGTCGCAATGGTTGGTGATGGTATTAATGATGCCCCGGCTCTCGCTCAGGCTGATCTTGGGCTGGCCATGGGCGAAGGCACGGATATTGCAATTGAGGCCGGTGATATCACGATTGTTCGAAATGATCTCGGTAGCGCCGTTGCGGGGATCCAGCTAGGTCGGGCCACTATGCGTACGATTCGGCAAAACCTGTTTTGGGCGGTGTTTTACAACATATTGTTAATCCCGGTGGCGGCCGGAGTGCTTTTTCCAGTGTGGGGGTTACGTGTTCATCCCATGATGGCGGCTGCCGTGATGGCAATAAGTTCGTTCTTGGTGGTCGCGAATTCGTTGCGCCTTCGTAGATTTAGGGTTTAGGTCGTGATTGACTGTTCGTATATCGCATGGATGTGGGTCACCCCATGAAATACCAACGGGTCCCGGGTGTGCCGAGACCTGT
>CAZFVB010000017.1:0-3747 GCA_964522375.1 uncultured Chloroflexota bacterium | reverse complement strand
ACGGGGTTACGGTCGTGGTCAATCTGAAGAGATGCTGGGCGAATGGTTGGCTAGAAATGGGAATCGCCAACGAACAATGCTTCTTACCAAGGGCTGTCATCATGACGCTGATGGCCCCAGGGTTACGGCTGATGCTCTTCAGACGGACTTGGAAGGAAGCCTCAAAGCGTTGCAGACCGATCACATTGAGTTGTACTTGTTGCATCGAGACGATCCAGGTGTGCCGGTAGGAGATATCGTGGACTGGCTTGATGAACACAGGAAAGCTGGTCGCATCGGAGCATTCGGCGGGTCCAATTGGTCCGTAGGTCGAGTGCAGGAGGCCTGCGAATACTCACGTCGCAAGGGAATCGCCGGGTTAGCAGCGACCAGTAATAAAATTGGGTTAGCCACGGCAAACGAACATATGTGGTCAGGGGTTGAATTGATCAGCAGTGAGGACAAACAGTGGTATCAAGAAACCGGGACTGTGAATTTTGCCTGGTCTTCGCTAGGCAGAGGCTATTTTGCGGGGAGAGACGAAGGGAAAGATGCAGATGAGGATGTGGTGCGTGTATATGTCAATGCCACCAACTATGAGCGACGCTGCAGGGCTCTAGAACTGGGAAAGGCAAAGGGGCTCACGGCCGTGCAGGTAGCAGGAGCCTATGCAATTTGTCAACCATTTGCGTCAATAGCCCTTGTCGGATGTGCAAGTGTGAATGAAGTTGAATCTGTCCTGCATGCTTCAGATATCGAACTAACACCGGAGGAAGTCACGTTCCTTGAAAATGGCCACTGGCCGAGCTCTAATTAGCGAAAGAGATGGATATCCGTATCGGATTGCTTGAATGCTAAAGACATTAAGCAACGACTTCAGTCGGCGCTTCTACGAAAACGTAGAAGCCTCTGTAGGCTGGGGTAGATGGGTTCGAACCACCGCTTCACGGTCCAGAGCCGTGCGTCCTACCACTAGACGATACCCCAGAGTCTGGTCGCTGGAGGACGCGGGTACCCTAACATTCGACACGAGTGGTTACGGTTAATCGGTGATCAAATTGTGTCGTGTGGACGGATTACACGTGTCTAGAAGGACTTGAAGTGATTGAGCCCAAAGGATGTCTTCAGGGACCGTACGAAACCGTCTTTCTCGATGTTGGGGAAACATTGGTGCATCTTGAGCCATCGTTTGCCACCACTGTGAGGGCAATTGGTTTGGACTTCGGTGTAGAACGTGCGCCGAACGACTTTGACAATGGCCTGCGATCGATTTGGGCGTCACATGTTCGTACGACGAGAACTGTGGGACATAGTTTGACGACCCAAGCCTCGAGTAGGTATTGGCACCAGACGTATGCTCGAGTGGGGACATTCATGGGCGTGGGTGATGTGGAAGGGTTCAGTCACGCACTTTACGAGCGGTTTACTTCATATGCGGCGTATGCGCCAATGCCCGGGGCTATTGATGCCCTACGATGCCTGAATCGACTGGGTTTACGAGTGATTGCGGCTTCGAATTGGGAGGGTTGGCTCGGACGACTTCTTGATGAACTCGCTCTCGACCGTTTCTTCGCCGGCCAGGCCGTGAGTGCAGATGTTGGATTCGAAAAGCCAGACTGCCGGTTTTTTGATGCTGCAGTGGAAATATCGGGAACTGATCGAAGTCGGACGGTCCATGTTGGCGATTCATTGGAGGCAGATGTGCAGGGAGCCTTGAGTGCAGGCATTGATGCAGTATGGCTGGCTTCATCTAGGGTCGAGGATGCACCGGTCCCTGTAATTTCATCGATCACCGAACTTCCAGAGATTCTTAAACCCTACATTGCGCCTGTGTCGTGGGCGTTACCGTCGGTTACGGGTTAGGAAGGTGAGATGAATCTGATCTGGGATGCAGTCGCGTCGCGCGTGGTGTGGAAGGGTCGGTTCCCAGTAGTGGTCGATCGACTTCGTGCTCGGGCCGATGGGCGTGAATTTGACTATACGTATCTGGATGTGAGCCGCGGCGCCGTGTTGCTCTTAGCGCTTGACGAAGAGCACCGGGCGATATGCGTTCGGCAGTATCGACATCCGGTCGGCGATGTCATGGTGGAATTGCCGGCCGGGCATTTGGAAATGGATGAGAATCCCGAGGCCTGTGCCAGGCGCGAGTTTGAGGAGGAAACCGGCCTTAAGGTTCAAAATGTTTTGTCGCTTGGCTCGTTCGTTCCAGTTCCGTCACTCAGCGGTTTTCGTATGCACATGTTTTTCGGGACAGAACTCTCGGTCGGTTCAATGGGTCTGGACGATATGGAAATTCTTGAGGTGGTACGTGTCCCAATTGAAGAATTACGCAAACAGGTTGTTGAAGGGCAACACGAAAACGTCGGGCTAATGTCGGCTGTGTTGCTGGCTGATCAACGTGGGTTGTTGCCGTAGTGATCGACCGTGTCCTCATCGCAGAGGGTGGACATTACGAGCGCCGGCGGGCTGCCTACGAGGATGTGGTGGGTTGCCGGGCGGTGGACACATGGGACGGCAACGTTCTTCTCGATGCTCGGGTACTTGTGGATGTTTATGATCCCCATGAGGTGCCGGCTGCTGCTCGTGACCGAATGATTGCCTCTGGAGCCTCGATTGTTTCCGGAGCCCCCTTCCCGGAAGGGACATATCCCTCCATCGTTTTAGCGTGCCCTGACTTGACGGCCGGGCCTGTTGCTCTGATGGCTGGGGATGTGGGTCAAATAGGTCGGCGCACGATGGCGAAGGTCGTAGTGATTGATTCGGCTCCAGGCTTTGCCGTGACGATGTTTCGGTCGGTGCTTGCGCTGGTGATGCTTGGGGGCCCGCTTGATCGTTTGTCGGCCCGACGACAGCCTGATGAGGCGAGCTTTGACGGGATATATGCGGTTGGGCGGTTCAAGGATGGTGCGATTGCCTACATGGAGGCGGTGACGAGTTGTTTCCCAGGTGCGGATGTTCGAATCTACGAAGTTATGGGACGTGATCAAATTCGAGAATACGATTCTCGCCGATCAACTAATCGGGTTATCGATGACGATGGGATCAGACCGCTCCCCGCCACATTGAGCGATTCTTACGCTGTCTTCGTGAAGGATCTGTGGCAGGCCGAGCCATTTGGTCGTTCAGGACAACACGTCGATACGATTGGTCATGCGGATGCCGCCTATAGGTCGCTCACGGCTGCGCTGCATGCTGAGCGAGCTGCATCGGTGTGACTAAACCCGTGCGTATTGCAGCGGTCAGCTTCGATCACGGCCATCAATATAGCTATCTCCGGGCGATGCTTTCGATTCCTGACCTAGAACTTGTCGCTATCTCCGAGCCCAACCACGAGCAACGCGTTCGTGCTGAGGCCATGTTGGACGAGTTTGGTGTTAGGGGTTCCGTCCGTGTGTTTTCTAATCATGAGGAGTTAATGGCGTGCGATGACGTCGACGCGGTTTCTATTTGCTCGGCTAACGTCATGCATCACGATTTAGTCATGCTGGCGGCTGATGCTGGGAAGCATGTGCTGTGTGAAAAGCCGCTGGCGACGAGTCTGAGCGATGCGACCGCTATGGTTCAAAAATGTGCCGAATCTGGTGTGACACTTGCGACGGCCTATCCTGTACGCCATGCACCTCAAGTCTGGGATGTGCGGGCACGTCTGGCTCGAGGCGAGTTGGGAGCAGTTCACTCGATGTCGTTGACAAATGTGCTTCGGGCTAATCCGAGCGGGTGGTTTATAGACCCAGAGAAATCTGCCGGTGGGGCTATTCGTGATCACAT
>CAZFVB010000016.1:0-38714 GCA_964522375.1 uncultured Chloroflexota bacterium | reverse complement strand
ACGATCAACGGTGTGGCCGCCGGCCTACGCAATACCGGCTGAACGCACAGCCCCTTCCAGATCTTGTACAGGCCATGGCGGCGACTCAGGTACAACTCGAAGCGAGCGCGGCTGGACAGCTGACAAACCTGATCAGGCTGGCTTCAGCCTAAAGAAAAGCGCCTACACTCTCCTGCCACCATCTAGAAACGACGCCAACGGAAGCCATCATCACGTAGAAGATCCCCTGCCGACCGTGGACCCCACGACCCCGCCACATAGGTGTCCAGAGGAGCATCACCATTTCCGTCCCAACTATTAAGGATCGGCATGACAGCACCCCATGCAGCCTCAGTTTCATCACGCCGGATAAACAGCGTCTGATCGCCAAGCAGCACATCCAAAAGGAGCCTTTCATAGGCATCCGGCGAAACCCGTGAAAAGCTTTCCCCGTAACCAAAATCCATGTTTACGGGTTGCACACGCATGGCCGGTCCAGGCTCCTTAGCCTCAAACGTAATTGAAATGCCCTCATCTGGCTGTATGCGAATAGCCAGAACGTTTGGAGGCACACCTTCAGGGTTTGACATACCGAACAGCAAGTGCGGAACTTCTTTGAATTGAATGGCTATTTCTGTCGCTCTCTTTGCCAAGCGCTTCCCACTCCGCAGGTAAAACGGGACACCTTTCCAGCGCCAGTTGTCTACAAAAAGACGCGCAGCCACATAAGTTTCAGTTTGGGATCCCGGTGCCACCCCCTCCTCGTCCCGATAGGCAGGAACGTCCTTTCCGCCAATGACCCCTTCGCCATACGATGCGCGCACCACATGGCTCATGACGTCGGCCGTCGTCATTTTCCGAAGCGCACGAAGCACCTTGACTTTTTCGTCACGGATGGAATCCGCCTCGAAATTTACCGGGGGTTCCATCGCCACAACAGCAAGCAACTGCATGATGTGATTCTGTACAACATCCCGAAGCGCACCGGCCTCCTCGTAATACGTGCCGCGGCCCTCCAACCCATCAGCCTCGGCCACCGTGATCTGCACCGAATCAACGTACTGTCGATTCCATACCGGCTCAAACATCACGTTGGCAAAACGCATAACCAGTACGTTCTGCACCGTCTCTTTGCCAAGATAGTGATCGATCCGATAGATCTGCGATTCATCGAAGACACCATTTGAAATCTCGTTGAGGGCATGGGCCGTGGCCAGGTCACGACCGAAAGGCTTCTCAATGACAATCCGCGTCGTACCCGAACTCCTGCTTAATCCAGACTCTCCAAGTAGACGAATAATTTCTGGAAACAAGCTGGGCTGCGTCGCCAGGTAAAAAATTCGATTGCCGCCCGTCGCATGTTCCTCCTCAACAGTTCGCAACCGTTCCTTCAGGTACTCGTACCCATCAAGAGTCCCAAAGTCCCCTCGAACGAAATACAGACCCCGTTCGAAAGATTCCCAACTATCATCATCTGGAGAACCAGTACGTGAAAATTCCCGGGTCGCCGTACGCAGCCGATCACGATAGCTCTGGTCATCCAGCTCACGTCGACCCAGACCAACGACCGCAAGAGGCTCGGGCAAGAGATTGCTTTGACGCAGATTGTAGAGAGCAGGCACCAGTTTCCTTGCAGCCAAGTCCCCAGACCCGCCAAAAATGACCAGCGTATGCGCAGATGCAGAATCGAACCCTTCTGGAACCATTTGCCCACTCATAAGATTCCGCCCTTCACTGGCCGACCGAAAATCACAGTAAACCTCTCCAAGATCGCCTGAAGTCCCTTCTCAGGATCAGACAGATGTAGGTGTAAACACCGTCGCCCCCTGTCGAACAATGCCTCCCGATCGCCAGCAGCCTGTGCCGAAATGACAGCGCCGAAACTATATGAGGATTCAGGCACCATAATATTCTCACCGTAATCTGATGTTATCTGCAAAAACACGCCGTGGTTGGGTCCGCCTTTGTGGAGCTGTCCCGTCGAGTGCAGCAAGCGGGGGCCGTACCCGACCGTGACAGCCCGACGTGTGCCGTCGCGAAGAAGGCCTTGCATACTCCGAAGGCAAGAGTCGTGGGAAGGAGTTCGGTCAACGTAGGCCTGAATTGACACATAGTCGCCTTTGCGAATTGAACCAATCCAACGTCTAAGCGATCCGTCCACATCCAACGATAGATCCGAGTCGCTCTCACAAACCATCAAGGTTTCAACCCCTGCAGCGTCTTCAGCCTTACTCCCTTCCCGAAGAACCCGCAACGTATTCGCCTTGCTTTCTGAAACATTCGGCTCATCGAATGGGTTCACACCCAAACCGTAACCCACACCAGCCACCATCAATTCCCAATCAAGAAAATGGATGCCAAGGTCGTGGGCGTCCGCAAGAACAAATCTAATTACCGGATGCCCTGCATCAAGAAGCACTTCCGTTTCGACGTCAGGTGAATCTCGACGAGACTCGTACGTCAACCGAACAAAAACCCGATCGTCGTCGTAGGCTTCCGCTCCTCCAAAAACCTCACCTTCAACGGGGACTACGCCGACACCGTCCTTACCAGTGCTCTCCGCTACCAGTTGCTCGATCCAACTACCAATCGCTTCAAGCCCTGGATCGGCAAGGATCGTGAGTTTGTCCCGGCCATCACGAGCCAGGGCAGCCACCGCCGCACCAATCATCATCGGATTATTGTTGGCGGCTACCGACTGCGTCGACAACTGGCGTATTCGCTCAAGCGTGCGGCTCAGCATCACGTCCACATCGAGCCCGGCAAGCACCGCCGGCACTACTCCAAAAAACGACAGGGCAGAATATCGACCACCAATATCGGCCGGGTTTTCGAAGACCCGAGCATATGCTCGTTCGACTCCGATACGAGCCAGATTGCTTCCCGGGTCAGTGATCGCAACAAAGTTCCTACCAGGCGCACTTAGACCCGCCATTCGACATCGCGACCAGAAGTACGCCCCTAACGCCTGCGTTTCAAGGGTATCGCCCGACTTGCTGGCCACAATCACCCCTGTACGCGAAAGGTTGACGTCTTCAGCAACCCGATCCACGGCGACCGGATCTGTACTATCGAGCACTACGAATTGCGGTGACCCGGACGCCCTGGGAAGCACGTCTCCCATTACTTCGGGAGCCAGGCTGCTCCCTCCCATACCAAGCAACACGATGTGGGACAACCCCGACCTGAACTCCTCAGCCCATGCCGTCAATTCGGGTAGAGCCTGATGCTGTGCCTCAGCTACGTATAGCCAACCGAGACGTTGTTTAATGAGATCCTGCGTCGCCAAGTCATCGCTCCACACTGAAGGATCAGCCGCCCAAATTCTTCCGTCCAATTCCACAGTCGCCGCTGCCTCAAACGCATACGCAACGAGGCCCTTTGGATCAGAAAAGTGAAGCGTCGGCCCCAGGCTAGTCATGGAAGGCCTTACCCGAGGTCAGGGGACAAGGGCAGCTGCCTTAACAGCTAAATCACGCAACAACTCATCATAGGAATCAGAGAATTTCTGCAAACCATCTACACGTAAATCATCCATGATTTCTTCGAGATCGATGCCCAGAGCCTCAACCCGATCCAGCACACCCATCCAGTAATCGAGATTCTCACTGAGTGTTTCCGAAACGTCACCGTGCTCACGAAATTCGCCCATCGTGTTCTCGGGCATTGTGTTGACCGTATCGGACCCAATCAGTTCGTCGACATACAGGGTCGCCGGATAGTCGGGATTCTTGGTACTAGTACTCGCCCAGAGCGGGCGTTGCCGCCGGGCCCCTTGTGCCGCAAGTGCCTCAAAGCGTTCTGTCGAAAACATTTCCGTAAATATCTTGTAGACCGCCCGTGAGTTAGCGACGGCCACCTTACCCAACAACATCCGCGCCTCCCCAGCATTCGCTGAGGCTTGTTCAATGCACTTCACGAGCTCGTCATCAACGGCGGTGTCAATCCGACTGACAAAGGTGCTTGCCACTGAAGACACGGCATCAAGGGATTGGCCACGATCAGCCCGTACCTCCAAAGCCTGGAGATAGGTTTCGGCAACCTGTGCATAGACACCTTGGGCGAAGATAAGCGTGATGTTCACGCAGACACCCTCGCTGAGTAGAGTCTTGATCGCTGGAAGTCCGGCGTCAGTAGCAGGAACCTTTATCATCAGGTTCGGGCGATCCACCGACGCAGCGAGCCGGCGGGCCTCCTCCACAGTCCCGTCTGTATCGTGAGCCAGATGAGGGGAAACCTCTAAGCTCACGAACCCATCAGCCCCATCGGAGGTGTCGTAAACACCCTCAAGCACGTCACACGCGGCTACGATGTCCCGCACCGCCAACGTCTCAAAAATGTCCGGGGCAGGCATCCCGGCACTGCTCAACGCATGGACTTCGTCGTCATAGGTCCGACTACCCGTTATAGCGCCATGAAAAATCGTTGGGTTTGACGTCAGGCCACGAAGACCGTCCTCAGCTACCAATCGCTCAAGCTGTCCCGACTGAATAAGATCACGACTTAAGTAATCCAGCCAAACGCTCTGGCCATGTATTTGCAGGTCAAGAAGCGGGTTTTTCGACATCAAGAACCTCCGCAGCCCAAAATCACTAGGACTGCAAATCGATGTAGCCGACCTGGGTGGACGACCCTACGCACCTGGAAGCCGGAACTAATCCTACAACCAGAGCGACTGTTTTCCGCTATCGGTTGATCTTCCTTTGATTGCCAATCTGGACAATCCTGTTTCAGATGAAGATCGTATAAATGGGACAACATGGGCTGGAGTTGATGTTTTGGCTGAATTCGACGCTACACGTGGCGAATTATTGAATAACTTGTACCAGCGAATACAGGCTGTGCCATCGGAGGCACTTGCTGACATATATGCTGAGTAAGGCACGTCACGTAAGCCAACTAAACAACGACTGTTTTTTTAGGGACAGCACCAATGTATCTGTCTGGTTGTTTAGAGATTTGGGGAAAAAGCATGGATTTTGTCACAGTTACACCAGAACAGAAACAACAATTTGATGAGCAAGGTTTCCTGATTATTCGGAATGTATTGGATAGTGATGCAATCAGTGCCATTACGGAAGCAAGTGATCGCCTGATTGCAAGTGATCAGACTGAAAACCGCCAACGGACAAATAACGGGCTTTACGATGGCTTTCGTAATTGTGTCTCGATGGATGATGCGTTTATGCCATTGTTGACCCATCCCAAAACATTTTCACTGGTCGCCCAGTTACTCGGTCCTAATCTTGGCTTACTGACAAGCCATTTGATTTATCGCCATGCTGATCCTCCTGGCTCACCTGATACAAGCCGTATGCCTGGTTGGCATCGTGACCACTTTGTATCCATGCGTGACCTGGGACATGCTCGAATTCCACGCCATTCGCTCAAAATCGCGTATTACCTCACAGATTTGAGTGAACCGAATACAGGCGCAACCATGATGGCATCGGGCAGCAACAAACTGAAGGAGAAAATCAACATCCCTGAAGGAAAAGTCGATCCTGAAACTGCTATTGAACCCCTATTGAATCCGGGCGATTGTGTGTTTTTCGAGAATCGGACGTGGCACGCCGGGGCAGCAAATCTCACCGATAGAATACGCAAAGCTATTATGTTCGGATATTGCTATAGCTGGATGCGCCCCATAGATTATCGGCAACAGTCCCCAGAGTTTGTTGAAAAGCTAAACGCGATGCAACGTTTTCTTGTGGGTGAATCTGTTGATGACACCCGTGAATTTCAGTTTGATGGCGGGGTAAATCCGATTAATACGTGGTGTGAAGAGAACGGGTTTACGTATCAATCAGCATAATGGCATACACCCTGCATAAGGCACCTACGTTGAAACACGCTTAACATCATTCCTCAAGACCGCTGTGGCTAATCGCTATCGAGCGGCTTCGTCCTCAATCGTCTTCACCTTGGAAAGTCGACGGACATATCGAGGTTCGCGCGAGTCAAAACTCGCCGACAAAAACGCGTGGAGGAGTTCCGAAATCACGGAAAGACCAACAATCCCTGAACCAAGACACAGCACATTCATATCATCGTGTTCAACGCCTTGATGAGCCGAATACGTGTCATGGCACATGCCAGCCCGGACACCTGGAATCTTGTTCGCTGCAATAGACGCGCCGACGCCACTTCCGCAGACAATCACCCCACGATCAGCGGCCCCATCAGCTACTGCGCGACCAACGGCCGCTGCGAAGTCTGGGTAGTCAACCGACGTGTCCGAGTCCGTCCCTAGGTCTACAACCTGATGACCCGCTTCTTCCAACATCGCGATCAGCTCATCTTTGATAGTGAAGCCGCGATGATCGACGCCAAGTGCGACTTTCATACACCGTACACCTTAGGTTTGAGAAGCATGCACATTGTCCGAAATCCTCACATGTCGTGCACCCGAGTATGGAACTTATTCAGTGCCATGCGCCGCGATTTGGCGATACAACTGTTGCTGACGAGCTTTCGCCTCAAGATAAATTTCATGTCGGTCCGGATCGGGATCAAAACGAACTCCTTCACAATCGAACTCCTGTAGAGAGGCATACCCCAGTGATTCAAGAGCCCATATTGCCGCTCCGCGGCTCGTAGGTTCACCAACCTCGGAGCGGACAACAGAACACCCCAACACATCAGCCAAGAGCGCTGTCCATCGCGAGGAACGATGAAGGGCACCTCCCGAAACCCTCACATGGGGCGTTTCGCCGATCACTGGTGCGAGCAGGGCGTATATAGCTGCAAGTCGAAACGAAACCCCTTCCAGCGCGGCGAGGAGCAAATCAACCGGACGGGTGGTCAATCGGAGACCATGAACTGTGGCTCTGGCGCCATCGTTCCAGCCGGGGCTTCGTTCCCCTGAAAAAAACGGCAATATGGTGAGCCCGTGAGAGTCCGGCGCTTCCGTCGACAGCAACTCATCGATCTCGTGGTCGCCCAATCCCGAAAGTGTTTCACGAAACCACGTGCTCACGTTTCCGCCATTGCTTTCGGCCCCACCTAACAGCGAGCGCGTCCTATCAACGCGGTACTCCCACAGACCGTTCGGAACTTCGGAAACCGGACCGGGCACGACAGTCCGAACCGCCGCACTCGTACCCACGTTAATTACAACCGCACGTTCGTCAGTTCCTGCAGTCCCAAGATTGCTACACAGACCATCGCCCAATGCCGGCAACCAGGCGGCCCGAGCAAGGAGCGGCCATCGGGATACCCACGAACTGGCGAGGTCGACGACTGGATCGTTCTCACAGTCAATTCTTCCGAGCAGTGCGGCGTCGATCCCAACCGAACCAAGTAAACCTTCGTCCCAAACAAGCCGACGACGGTCGAGCAACCCTGACCACGCGGCGAGGCTCAAACTTAGGCCACACGGACGGGCGAACAATGACTCAAACATGTACTCAGCGAACGTCACCCACCGGGCAACACGACTGAACAAATCTGGATTGGTGCGTCGAAGCCATCGAAAACGCGCCGGCAAGTAGCTGGCATGGAGGGGCGTTCCCGTACGGTCAAGACTGGCAGCACCATTGACGTCCTCCCTCAACGCTTTCGCATCATCCGAGTTGCGGGTATCAGCGTAGGTGTACACGGGTGTACATGCCCGTCCGTCGCTATCCAACCCCAGAACACTCGATGCAAACGCGCTTACACCAACGCCTTCCACCTCCGCATGTGACTGACTAGCGCGGGCAAGAGTTTCATCAATCGACTGGACCACATGCCCAAACAAAACATCAGCATCAATCTCAACGCCGCCGTCCGACGTCACGTCAAATCGATATGGAACGTGCGCTGCAGCATCAGCAATCTGTCGAGCTAGCCCGTCATAAAGGGCCGCACGAACCGACGAACTTCCAATATCAATGCTTAAAACCGTACGTATCTCGATGCCTCGCCTTTCTGCAACGTCACTATGCAGTGTACGGCCAGCGCCATTGCCTATACTCCCAACGCTCCGGTCACCTCGGGAATGCCCCCAGTATGCGGCGCACATGCGACCTGCTGATCGTCGGTAGCGGCCCAGCCGGCACCGCCGCAGCCATCGCTGCCCGGCAAAACGCCCCCAACCTCCACACACTCGTCATCGACCGTACAACGTTTCCACGAGACAAAACGTGTGGAGACGGCCTAGGCCCAGGTGTCGTTGCGAGACTCGAACAATTAGGTGCCACAGATCTGCTAGCTGACGCCCGACCAATTGACGCTCTTCGCATTGTGGGCCCATCGGGCGAGAGCGTCAGCGGCCCGTTACCAACAATGGGAAGCTCAGAGCCCAAAGGGTTTGTTATTCCGAGACAGGATTTCGACGCCGCCCTGCAGACGCGAGCGGTCGCCGAAGGGGTTGAGATCCTTCCGGAACACAAGCTCGTAACCCTTGACACGTCCCCAACTCACGCTGTCATCACGAGAGCCCAAACCCCACACGGTCATGTTTCAATCCACGCTAAAGCTGTGATCGCAGCAGATGGGGCCCGCTCGGACATCCGTCGTCATCTGGGCATTCGCTACAACTCCCCAGAGACTACCGGGCTAGCGATTCGAACATATATAAAAGCGTCTACCCATCCGTTTGACCATATGGAATTTCATTTCCGTCGGGATTTACTTCCAGCTTACGGATGGGTTTTTCCGATAGAGCGTGGGCATGCAAATGTCGGCGTCATGATCGATGCTGCTCGGTACCATCCAGACAACAAAAACCTCCGCACCATGCTCAACGAATTTGCCATGGAAATAGGAGCATCCGAATTTGACCGAGCAAATACTGGAACCTACATGCTTCCCTACGCCACCTCGGTCCCACGTTTAACCCACAACCGTATCGCCCTGGTGGGAGATGCCGGATCCATGATCAACCCCTTTTCTGGCGAGGGCATTGCCTACGGGATGGCAGCAGGTATTGAAGCGGCCGAACGAGCCGTCCACAGCCTTCAACAACACACCGCCGGAAGCCCCTTTGGCGACTTTGACGACTGGTTCCACCAGCGCTTCGGCAAACACTTCAAAGCTTCAGCCTATGCAAAACGACTGGCTCAACGGGGATGGCTCGCCAACTTTGGAGTTCGCGCAGCACGCCGGAGACCCTCCCTTCTGGCAGAAGGCATCCACCTTTTAGTCGGAGAAGGCACGTCCCTGTCCTGGCGCAGCCTTATAACGGTGCTGACTCAAGGGAATCTGTACCTTCGAGGGTGATCTGCGTACCGATGCAGGTGTTAGCAACCTGTGACAGTCCAAGAACTTAGGATGTCATCTACTCGTCGGATTTAGATGACTCATGACCACTGTTTTTCTTGTGATCTTCTGACGCTACCTCGCTGCGAAGACCCTGACCGATCCTGGCCAGAGTTCTATCGATCTTGACGACTAGATCTTGAGTGCGTTCGTGTTTAAGGGCATCCTCAAAACGTTCCTTTGCCTCAGAGCCGAGCGACGTAGCCTCCCGACGAATTCGCTGAACATCCTCTTCATTAAGCCTGTCATGCAATTGACTTCGCAATTCATCAAGACGGGCCCGAGCCGCATGGCCACGCTCACCATCAACCTCATTCTGGATTCGATCAATAAGTTCTTCCAATCGACGGCTGGACCGCTTCTCGTCCCTACCCATAGGATTCCTCCAAGCAGACCTTGCCTTTATTAAGCTTACTCGGGGAAGTCGTGTTACGGTCCCCACCACCATCCAGAGGCATTCCTTTCATGAGCCAGAAAACCCGGATCGCCGTAATAGACGTGAATCACTGGCACTCCACCTATGATGCTGCCTACCTCAACATCCTTCGTGACCTGGATGATGTCCAATTAGTTGGTGTGTCAGACACCGACGTTGCTATCGCAAACGATCGGGCCCAACGCTACGAAACAACGGCCTTCACTAATTACCGGGAGATGCTCGACACCACAAAACCGGACTTCGTAATCGCCCTTGGCCGACACATCGATATGCCCACGACAGCACGCTATTTGATCGAAGCTGGCGTCCCGTTCCTGATGGAAAAACCGATGGGAACCACACCCTCAGCAGTAGCAGAGTTGGCCGACTTGGCCGAAGAAAAGAATGCCTGGGTCGCAGTCCCGTTTCCCAACCGACAATCACCCTGGGCCCAGAAGGCTCGAGAGATGATTGCAAATGACGAATTTGGAAAGATCTCGCACGTAGCATTTCGGATTATCCGTCCGACAATGCAACGGTATGTCGAATGGGATTCGCCGTGGATGCTTGATGTTGCCGCCGCCGGTGGAGGCGCCCTCACGAACCTAGGTGGGCACGGTATGGATATGGCCCGCTATCTGTTGCAAGAAGACGTTCAGGTGTCTTCCGCGGTGATTAGCAACATCGTGCATATGGCTGATGTGGAAGACTACGCGTTAGCAACCTTACGAAGTGCCAGTGGAGCCCTGTTTCACGTCGAAGTTGGCTATACGATGCCCACATGGCCTGCCAACGAGTCGGACAGTGAAATGAAAGTGGCCGGAGAAAAAGCCATGTTGCGAGTGGTCCCCGATGGCCTGCAACTGCTCGCCCCAGGCCGAAACGAGTTTTTTGACACACCGGTATCGGTCACATCGAGTTACCCAAGCTTTGTCAGCGATTGCCTTGACCGCCTCAATCGTGGAGACCCTCCGGCTGTCACAGTTAGGGATTGTGCCGGGGCAGTACAACTCATTTCAGATGCGTACCAAGCGGCTGGTCGAGTCTGACGCTTTATTCTAATCGTCGAAGAATAGCGAGGCTTTCACGCGCCGATGCTCGCGGATCCGGAATGGCTTGATTAACCTCCACACTGATCGAGCCAGCATATGCGGACTCTTTCACCGCCAACACAGCATCCCGCAACCACGATTCTTCTTGCACGCCCTCAAGCAATCCAACATGGGTATCGTTTTGCCCATCGTTGTCATTGACATGGACGTACATCAACCGGTCGCCAGCAGCTAAGATCGAGGCACGCGGCGATTCCCGCGCAATCTGATTGTGTCCAATATCTAGCAACAGGTATAGGTTTTGGTGACCCACATTCGAAATGAAATCGAGGGTTGCTCTAACGGTCGGAAGACCACGACCCGGAAAATGCTCAATACCGAGACGGACCCCTGCACGCGAGGACTGGTCAGCGAGCACAAGAATCGACTCCCGATACGCCGCCATTGAACCACTTGCATCACTGCTGGGCGGTCCAACGTAGACGTCTGGTATTCCCAGTTGCTCAGCTTCTCGAATCCCTTGGTGGACATGAGCGATCGCCAGTTGCCGGGCCTCCGAATGCACGTCGTCGAGAGCTGCACCTTCCGGCATTAAATGCGCCACGGCCATACATGACAAGGGCAGCACGCGGTCTGACGCCGATACCTCGAGATACCCCGGCCGAACATCCACAGAGTCGAACCCAGTCGAATTTGCAAAGGCAGTTGCGCTGGCTGGCGACTCCGGAAGACCCCATAGACACAATGCAAGATTAGTAGTCAATCCACGATCCCTTCCCCAAAAGATTTGCTACCCGCCCAACCCATGGAGCGTTTGATTGCCCGGCGCCAGCTCACACGATCTGTAGACATCACCTTATCTCGAGATTCAATAATTTCCGAGGGGCCAAGAAGCTCCCCAATGTCAGACACATCGCCCCATACGCCAGAGCCGATACCTGCTAAATACCCAGCTCCCAGCGCCGTCACCTCCAACTCGGCCGGCCGAGAAATACGTTGGCCACACACCTCTGCTTGCAGTTCAAGAAGCAAGAGGTTTGCCGCTGCACCTCCATCCACATGTAGTGTCGGTGATCTAGCCGGCATAAGTTCAAGCACATCTTGCACCTGATGAGCAATTGCCTCCAACGTGGCACGGGCAATGTGTCCCCCCGTCGCAGCTTGGGTTAGACCGAAAATTGTCCCACGCGCATCGGGGTCCCAATGAGGAGCTCCGAGCCCTGTAAAGGCCGGCACAAAAACGACACCGCCTGCATCCGTAACTGAACGAGCCAAGCTCTCAATTTCTGAGACTGAAGAAACCAGCGATAGTTCATCGCGGAGCCACTGCACTGCGGCGCCGCCAATGAACACACTGCCCTCGTAAGCAAAACTCATCCCTGACGACAAGCCAAGAGCCACCGTCGTCAACAATCCAGGGAGATCAATCGGCCGTTCTTCTCCCGCATGCTGCAACAAAAAGCACCCTGTGCCATACGTAATCTTGGTAGCTCCGGCACCTGTTACCAGATGACCAAACAGTGCCGCCTGCTGGTCTCCTGCTAGGCCACAGATAGGAATCCCCTCACCAACCGGACAACCCGTCCCACTCACAACATTTGTGCCGCTCGAAGGAATCACTTCCGGCAACGCGGTCAATGGCACACCAAACAATCCCAGCAGATCCGTTGACCAACCACCCGATGACAAATCAAACAACAATGTCCTAGACGCGTTAGTGGCATCGGTCACATGAGCGCCCCCGCTAAGCTTTGACACGAGCCACGTGTCGACAGTGCCTAGCCGAAGCCGCCCGACCTTCGCAGACGCGACGACGTCGGGATCCTCTGTCAAGAGCCATTCAAACTTGCTAGCACTGAAGTATGGACTTGGAACTAATCCAGTAATAGATCTCAGCACCTCAGCATGAGGATCCACCTGGAGGCCGCGCATTCGATCCGAGGTCCGAGCGTCCTGCCAGACGATAGCGGGCGCCAGCGGATCATTCGTGATGGAATCCCACGCTATGACGGTCTCCCGCTGGTTAGTTACTCCGATAGCTGTGACATCCTCCGAAGAGGCTGCTGCTAAGGCCTCTGCCACACTATCCTCCACGCTTCTCCATATCTGCCTGGGATCATGTTCAACCCAGCCCTCACGAGGATAGTGCTGGTCGACCTCGGCATAGCCCCGTCCAACAACCTCGGCTCGTTCACTAATTAAGAGAGCGGTGGTGCCCGTAGTACCTTGATCAATAGAAAGAATCAATAAGAGCGGCCTCGATAGTAAGCCGACGTACGGTAGCATGGACGTCTTCCGGGGAAGGGGTAGCTGGTGGT
This sequence comes from uncultured Chloroflexota bacterium, assembly GCA_964522375.1. Classification (GTDB taxonomy): domain Bacteria; phylum Chloroflexota; class UBA11872; order UBA11872; family UBA11872; genus UBA11872. Next base: position 25,704 of record CAZFVB010000016.1, on the reverse strand, counting down.
CCTTAGCGATCAGGATTTAAGTAAAGCGATTGCGAAAGGTCGGCTTATGGTCGAGCCTTTTGATGCCTCCGCCATTCAACCGTCAAGCATCGACTTGCGACTTGGAAGTATGTTCCGGGTGTTCGTTAACCAGACAGAAACCCATATCGACCCCAAGCTTGAGCAGCCTGATTTAACAGAAGAGGTCCATGTTGAATCTGATGGGAAGTTCGTTCTCCATCCCGGAGACTTCGTACTAGGCGGAACAATCGAAACGATCGAGATGGCTGTAGACCTAGTTGGAAGAATTGAAGGCAAGAGTTCCCTGGGTCGCCTGGGCCTAATGGTCCACAGTACGGCAGGCTACGTCGATCCTGGCTTTAGAGGAAAACTCACTTTAGAACTCTCAAATCACGCAAATCTTCCAATCCTGCTCTGGCCCGGCATGAGAATCGGCCAGTTATCCGTAATGCAGCTCACCAATCCAGCCAACAAGCCCTATGGGTCAGATGGACTAAACAGCAAGTATCAAGACCAGCCTGAATCAACCCCAAGCCGATCTCACCTCGGCTTCGGATAGGCATAAATAACACGCATCGGGAGGAGCATCACATGAGCGATGAAGTTGAAGAAGTAGAGGCAACAACGAACGAGGAGCCATTTCTTGAATCATCGGGTGGCGTTGTCTACCGTGACAAGAATGGTGTAATGCAAGTAGCAGTGGTCCAAACACAGCGTGGCGCGTGGGTACTTCCCAAAGGCGCGGTCGAACGTGAAGAAGACCCAGAAGCCGCAGCAATTCGTGAAGTCCTCGAAGAAACCGGCATTGAAGGCGAAGTAGAAGAAGATCTAGGCAAGATTCGCTATGAAGTCCGACCTGACCTATGGACCGGGTTCGTCCCAAAAGTCGTTCACCAATATCTGTTGCGGACAACTGGAGGCAACATTCGACCAGATCCCTCAGAACATGTCGAGGCACGCTGGGTTGGGGTGGCTGATGCGGTACGACTCCTCCACCATGCCAATGAACGTACCGTGATGCTTCGAGCAGAAGAAATCCTAAACCGCAAAGGCCTCGAAGACAGCAGCGGATAAGATGAATCGTCGACGGCGCAGCCGTCGGTCGCTACTAGGCTTGGCTGGGGCATTAGCCGGCACCGCAACACTCACCTCCGCCTCCGCTCAGTTCACGAAGACCCATACGCTAGTCCGACCCACCGTAGAATCCGGGCTTCAGCGAAGCTTTCGTCTCGAAATCTACAAGCCGGGCCTTTTGGATCCGGCTCAGGCTGGAGATGCCGAGTCTGCACATGTAGCTACTGAAATGTTTAGCGGCCTCACCCGAATTGGTTCGGACCTAGCTGTTGAACCGGATATTGCATCCGGGTGGAACACCAGCGAGGACAGCCTCCACTACTCCTTTCACCTACGTCCCGAAGCTGTCTTTCACAACCAAGCACGAATTACCGCCCATCACGTCAAGGCTTCGTGGGAACGAGCTCTGGCCCCGAGAACAAAATCCCACATAGCCCGCACTTACCTTGGCGGCATACTCGGCGCGACCGATGTAATTAATGGCCACACCAACAAACTCAAAGGCGTCCAAGTCGAAAATCAATTAACACTCCGCGTCACTCTTGCAGAACCATCCAGGATTTTCCCAGCCCAACTAACCAGCGCACCCTCTTTAATCATCGATGACCGCGATCCGGCCCTTGGACCCGAATGGTGGAAAAAACCGAATGGATCAGGTCCATATAAGCTCAGTTCATGGTCAGACCAAGAAGTCCGACTGGAGCGAGCCATGACCTCCTCCTGGCTTGGCACGGGACCTCCACGCGTGATTCTTCAACAACTCGATGCAGGCGAAAGCCTGTTGCGTTACGAGGAAGGCAGGCTTGACATCGCCCACATCGGCGGATCGGATGTCGCCCGATTTCGCGACGAACGGGAACCCTTCCACACCGACCTCCTCAGCACCCCCGAACTAGGGGTGCTTTACCTCGGATTTAACGTAGCCGTGGCTCCATTCGAAGACGTCCACGTACGCCGCGCCCTAGCCATGGCTATCGATCGGGATCGAATAAACAAAGTGACACTGAAGAACACGAGCATCGAGGCGCACGGCATGCTCCCACCCGGCCTTCCAGGAAACCGGCCCGAATTCCAAGGCCTTGGACTCGACATCTCCGAGGCCCACGCCGAGTTACGAAAATCGAGATATCGCCAAGCAAGTGCACTTCCCCCAATAACCCTGATAACCCATGGCACTGGAATACTCGCCAACAGCGTGACCCGGGCCATCACCGAACAGTGGAGAGAACAATTGGGCATCACGACAAATGTCGAATTGTGGGATTGGCCTGCAGACATGAAAGCCCTAGAAAACCCCGAGCATACCCATCAGCTTTTCGAGTCCGGATGGATCGCGGATTTCCCCGATCCCTTTAATTTCATGGATGTCCTCTTCCATTCCAACAGCCCAGAAAACAGGTTTCGGCTCCACGACCCGAACGTAGACAGAATCCTTGCTAGGGCCCGAACTGCTGTCTCTGAGCGAAATCGACTGCACGCGTATGCGCAAGTTGAGAACCGCGTGATTTCCGACGCCGTGGTAATCCCAATCACTTTTCCTGTCAATCACGCACTCGTTCAGCCATGGGTTCAGGGATACCACGGAGAAGCTTGTGTACGTGAATGGTTTACAGAGATCTCGCTTGCTACATAGAGGCCGCCTCCTGACTCGACGATCGGTTATCCGAGGCCTCAGCGCATCGCTCACAATTGGGCACTTAACCGCTTGTGACGCCATCAGTTCAACACCCCGTACAACACAGGGACGACTCGAGCTCCTACTCCAAGAACCCGCAACCATCGACCCGGGATTGGTCATCCGCTCCCATGAAGCCACGGTGACGGAGGCCCTCTTCGAACCTCTTATCCACGCAATGAGCAATGGGTCGCTTCAACCAGGGGCAGCAAAATCCTGGGAAATGTCCGCTGACGGACGGATTTACCGGTTCAGGTTGTACAGCGACCGACGATGGACAACGGGTGAAGACGTCATTGCAGAAGACTTCACATGGGCGTGGAAACGAAATCTAAGCCCCGAAGTCGGAGCCACGTTACGCGACCTATTCTTTCCAATCGCTGGCGCAGAGAACTTCGCAAGGATAGGCAAGGACCCAAACCAGATTGGGATCATGACTACCGAGAACCACCTGATCACTGCACAGCTCACCCACAAGAATCCGAGCTTCCTATCTCGGACCGGTACAACTCCCTACATGCCATTACCCAGGGGAGAAATTGAGGGGATGGGCGCCTATTGGACCAAACCGGGAAACATCCGCGGAAATGGACCCTACAAGCTTGTCCAATGGGACAAAGGCCGAGGGCTAAGCCTCCATCCCAACACCCACTACACAGGACCGCCGACCTTGTTTCGGGATGTAGTTATCAGGTTCCCGCATAGCGACACTGATATCACTGCAACCTTTCGTGCAGGGCGGGCCCACGCCGCCGAAATGAGCCCGGAAGCGTACGTCGCCGCAAAAGCGACGAAGGATCTAGCCCCACTCCTGCGGCTATACGAACGGACAGGGTCATGGTTCATCGTGCTCAACACTCGCAAGCCTCCGTGGCATTCACCAAGGATCCGTCTCGCCCTTTCATTGGCCCTTGACCGGAAACAACTCCTTGCCACGGCCTTTGATGAGATCGCACTTCCGAGCACTCGCCTGGTACCGAGTACGGTGCTCAGCAATACGAAGCAAGAAGCTCCCAATATCAATGCCGCACGCGAGCTATTAGCCAACGAAGGATTTGCCGACCAAAATCGACTGCCGACGCTTCAACTGACATACCACCAAACAGACCAGGGAGACCGAATCACCGAAGAACTGGCACGACAATGGAAAACGTCCCTCGGCCTTAACGTTGAGCCCGACGCTCGAGATTGGACTGCTTTTCGTTCCTTTGCCACCAATACATCTGACTTCGACGCGTACCAGACCTCTTGGCACCCAACATATAGGCATCCACAAGCCTGGTACGACGAGGTCTGGCATTCCAATGTTGATCGGTTTGGCTCTGGCTGGAAAAACACCGAGTTCGACAACCTGTTGAAAATTGCAGCCGCCACCACTGGTGCAGACCAATACAACGCATACGTAGCCGCTGACAATATATTGAACACAGAAACTCCGGCTATTCCTATTGGTTACTTCGCCTCGGCCTTCCTAATAAAACCCGTGGTCGACAGTTTCGCCATCAATCCAGTCAGCGGCGCAGTCGATCTTAAAAAGGTAAAGATCGCAGTCTCAAACTAACCGCCAACAACCCAGCACCTCCCAATCAAACCGAGGACCCCCTACGCAATACAGGTTTGCGGCGGTTCTTGAGATACTTGGGAAGTCATGGAGTAGCCAGCCGTGCACGTGCAGATGCCGCAGCACCGAGAAGACCAACATCCTCGCCAAGAGACCACGGAACAACACGAAGCCTTGGTCCTGTGCTCGCCAGGAGATGTGTCTTCACGATCTTCCGTATCGGGTCCAAAAGCATAGGGCCAGCGTTGGCAATTCCACCCCCAATAATCGCTAAATCCAAATTCACCAAATGGGAAACGCTCACGATACCGAAGCCAAGTGCATGCCCGGCACGACCGAGTGCCGCGAGAGCCAACGAGTCATCGACCGCTGCTGCTTCTACCACATCACGTCCGGTCAGAGGATCATCTGTTAAACGAGCGCCAAGTACACTCTGCACCCCAGCCCTAACCTGCGCCATAGACCAGTCGGCCATATCTGGACCCGAGGCAATCTTTTCAATACACCCTCGGTTACCGCAGTCGCACAGAGGCCCCTCAAAATCAACGGTCATATGTCCAAATTCTCCCGCACTTCCATACACGCCATGCCACAGTTTTCCGCCCAGGATGAGCCCACCACCCACGCCCGTACTTACTGTTATGTAAATCATATTGTCAATGCCACGATTGTCGCCATATGCAAATTCGGCCAATGCCGCTGCATTCGCATCATTTTCAAGAAACACCGGTAGCTTCATCTGGTCAGCTATCCGGTCAGCCAATCGCACGTTGTTCCAACCCGGAAGGTTAGGCGCTTCGTGGATAACTCCAGAAATCCGATCAAGCGGACCCGGAGACCCAATACCCACTCCGAGGACCTCCGAAGCATCCACCTGAGCTTTCGCAAGAGACTCACGAATCATTAGCAGCATTCGAGATACAACAGCCGCCGGCCCTTTCGCTGCATCAGTCGGAGCAACTACAAACCCTGCCGTCCCACCACTCGTATCTACCAAAGCAACGCGAATATTTGTACCTCCGAGATCAACAGCAAGAACTCTGCCGGCGTCATCCGTCATCCCGAAAGCACCCTCTTCGATTCTTCATGCTGGCCCAAACCATTGTTGTGCGGCCGTATTCGCCACGCAACATGAAAGGCTAGGAGTGCGGCTACAAGCACAATCGGAATCAACAACATCCCGGCACGGAAACCCAAAACATCGGTTATCCAACCAATCGCCGGCCCGAACGCGGAACTCCCGATACCTGCGAATGCGACGAGCACACCCGCCACCACACCCGCTATGTGCGGACGCCGCACGAACCCAATCCCGAGAACCGTAGGGAAAACAGCACCGAGAACTGTTCCTGAGACCAGGTATCCAAGCAGCACCACATGAACGGTCGGCCCAACCGCACACAGAATTGAAACGAGGATGCCGGAAACGAGTGCCCACCGAACCATCCGTTCCGCGGCCCAGCGATCGGCCAACCGGGCTGCAATGACACGCCCGACCATTTGGCCGACCCAAAACACTGAAATTGAAACAGCTGAGATTCCACGTTCGATCTGAAATGTTTGTTCAATGAAGGCGGCACCAAAACCAGCAAAACCGATTTCAGCCCCGACGTAAAACGCAAGCACGATGCCAAGAGACAGGGGCACAGGATCGGCCATGGCATGTCGAATCTCAGGCCACGACACAGGCTCTGACGAACGAGCAGGGTATCTCAGCAGTGCAAATGGAACGACAGAAGTCGCCATCAAAAAAGCACCGCTAAAGATCGCAAGCCTCCAAGAATCAAAAAATGCAAGTGTCGTGGCGACCACAGTGGGCCCCAAGATAGCGCCAAGCGCCACCGCTATATGGACAAGGTTTAAGGCCCGTCCGGTCTCTTGCGGAAAAGCGTCCGCAATCAGCGCTGATACGGTGCCGTCACCCGAACCAAGTGCCATACCAGAAAACAGGCATGCCACCAAAAACACGCCAAACCCCGGACTAACACCCAGCCACGCCAATGCCAATGCGCCAGTAATTGCCGTAACAAGTAGCGTTGGCCGACGGCCCCACCGATCAGACGCTGTCCCACCAACGAGCGATCCAAAAATAAATCCGACTCCCCAGGTGGTGAATGAAAAACCGAGGTCTGCATAAGAAACATTGAATTCATCTCGGATGGCTTCGATCGCCGGCCCCACAACGCTAAGGGCGACACCGAACGCCACGTAGAACCACGTAGATGCGAAGAATATCCCGCGTCGACCATCATCGATCATGTGCTTGAATGCTTCGCTGACATTTCCGCAACATGCCGGGCCCTGCCGATCATCAGGAGTATCAAACCCGCAGCAAGAAACATCGGAACAAGTCCAATGGCTGCCTGAACCGACAGCACGTCGGCAACGGAGCCAATAAGCAGGGACAGCATTAACATGCCCACGCTCCCCAAAGCCATGATAAGCCCGGTTGTTGACGCCGCCGCCCCAGGGGCATATCTGACACCGATCCCCACGACTATGGGAAACAACGGTCCAATAGCCACACCAGAAAACGCAACAGCGATGAGAAGCACCAATGCGGAAGGTGTGACCGCAACAACGAGAGCCGGGATCAGGGCTAGCAGCAAACTCCCCGCAGCAAGCGTGTACGGGCCGATGCGACCGGAGATCCAAACGCCGGCAACACGCCCTATGGGCAGCCCCCCCCAGTATGCCGCCACCGCTGTCGCTGCCAGTGGACGATCGAACATCAGGTTGTGCTCCAGATGCGCAGCCAGAAAACCCCCAAAACCGATCTGCATTCCAAAATACATGGCGACAACAGCACCCAGTAACACTGGGACTGGACGTGCCGCAGAGTGGACAAGCGCCTGAAGCGTCGCCTCGCTCGATAGATGCACAGGAAACCTGCCACGACTAATTGTAAGAGCAGCCACACCGACCAACAGGGCCGCCAGTAGATACGCGCCACGCCAACCTATCGGAACCAACAAAAACGCACCGACAAGAAGTGGCGCGAGCAGCGCACCGATTCCAAATGGAACCTGAGCCAGCGCAAGCATCCGCCCGGCCGAATCGGACACCGCATCACTGATTATCGCTGTGAGGGCGGGCTCCATTAAGCCAAAACCAACGCCATATAACAGTGCGCTTGCCACGAACACTCCTAGCCCCGGAGACACCCCGCACAGCGTCAACCCTCCACACAACAACCCACTCGAAATGTTCAGGATGACGCGACGCCCAAAACGATCGGCCATCGGTCCACCGACGAGCGACCCGACGATATACCCGAGCGCTGGCACCAGGAAAACAAAGCTTCCGCCCATGTAATTAATTTCAAACTCGGAACGAATGGCCTCAAGTGAAGGTCCCGGAATCCCAAGCACAATTCCAAAACTGAGGTAAAACGGCATAGTCAGTAGAACGACAGGCGGGAGACGGCGTATCACAAGGCCAAAATCCCTAAAGGCCGTTCCACCAACTACTCGCTGACTTCGAATGCATCAGTTTCTAGAATCATCCCGTCACGCTGAAACCCAAAAGCCACACGTGCGGGAACAACCTCGCACCCGTGAGGCAGATCGTCCAAGACGGCATCACTGACCCAGAACGTCTCTAATTCAAGCGTGTTCTTAATCCGACCGAGTCGAAGAGGACGGTCCACGCGTCGTCGGGCGAGTCCGCAGAGGACATCAAAGCACTCCTGATCGGTCGGGAGCGCATGTGGCGTCTTAGCGGCATCGAGCGCCATAGCCGTAAGGATGTTCATGGCCACCGCCTCATAATCAATTGCACTGACCAATTTCTGACTGCAAAGATCCGCAAGGCCCATTCCAACCGCATTGCCATGTGATTCCGGAGTAAGGCCCAGCACCGCCAGCCAACCAAAATCCGGTACCCGCTCAAGCTCACGAAATCGACGCCACATGCCCACAACGTTGGGGTCCAAACCAGAACCCGAAATGTTTTTACCCATACGATCGACTACCAATCCGTCAAGCTGCTCGATCGGAAGACGTGGCAATAATTTCGCAGCAGTCTTCAGAAGCGTCGCGTCAGTCGTGTGGAAGGCCGACGGACAGACCACTTCCACACACGCGGGTCGATCAAAAGCATTTTCAACCAGCGCAATCCCACACAAGAAGTGACCCGACTCAGTAGCAACCCTGGCGGCCGAAGGAATCGCTGTCGCAAGCGGATGTGCATGAATCGACTCTGCCCCCTGTCGATTACCGAGGCCGACAACACTCATCTTGCACAGGCCACTCTCAATAGGGCCCCGAAATCCCGTGTGTGGCTTGACCCGACCTATTACGATCACACGGTCGGCGCTGGCAGCCGCCGCATCGAGATATACGGTGATGCCATCCGAGGTGGCTCCGAGCTCAACAGTTTCCATCGTCGCTCGAATAGGCGCCCCGACAGTTTCTTCGAGAACTCCGTAGTCCCTAAGTACGGTCGCCTGACCCTTTGCCGTACCTCCGCCATGACTACCCATGGCAGGCACGATAAAGGGTTGGAGATTAACGGCTTCCAATTCCTGCACAAGCACCTGCACCACTTCTACTACAGGGGAAACACCTCGAGACCCCACCCCGATAGCAACAGTCGATCCAACCGGCAGTGGATCCCTCGCAAGCTGCTTGCGGATCCCGTCACGTAATCGAGTTCCGAGGTCGGGGATCTCACTGGCATCGAAAGACTGGCGGACCAGCGACATCTTTGGAAGGTCAGCGTTCATACATAAAGTTTAACTAAGAGCCGAAGGAGCACTAGCGTGCCCACCCGTTCTGGGGCACGCTAGTACCACTATGAAAGTCGCCGTCATTACCGACATCCACGGCAACCGACACGCCCTGCTCGCCGTCCTGAGCGACCTCAGACTGCTGGGCACCGATGAAGTAGTGTTCGGTGGTGATATTGCACTGTTCGGTGCCCAGCCGCGGGAATGCTGGGAACGAATCGTTGATCTCAGATGGCTTACGGTGCAGGGAAACACAGATCGATACATCACTGATCGACCCACGAAGATCTTTTCCGGCAACAACCAACCGTCGGGCTCTGAGTTTCTGAAAGCCAACGTGGAATGGACAACGGAGCAACTTGGAGCATCACACGTCGCTCGAATGCGCACGATGCGACGGCAGGTCCGTATAGAGTCTGACGCGGGATTATTGTTGATCGTCCACGGAACGCCGGCCAACGACGAACTAGGCTGGGATCGGTCAGATAGCGAAACTACGATCCTTGAAAAAATAGGTGACACGGATGCCGCTGTGGTGGTCAGTGGTCACACACATACAGCAGCAATCCGACACACCGAAGCCTTATTGGCCGTCAACTGTGGCGCCGTCGGCCGATCACATGATCAGCAACCTGGCCTGGCAACTTACGCCGTTCTGGACGACAGCAGCGGATTCTGGTCAGCCGAGATACGTCGCGTGGCATATGACTACCAGTCGGCACATGCGGAGGTTCTGACTCGAAATGTGCCTGTCCCGCCTATCTTCGCCGATACGCTACTCACTGGCCTTCCTCCAGCGTGACAGCACCCGCACATCACGACCGGGCATCAAGCATAAGCCGGACCCACTAACCTGGTGGATGCAATAGCTGAGAATGCACCGGTGTTCCGCCTCCGTGGATGGATTGCAATCCTCGCCACCATTATGGTGGGGGCCGGTTTCGCTATCTTCATTGCCACGATACGTGAAGGACGAACCTCTCCAACATCGGTAAGCGGCGAGTGGCTGACTGCCTTTGGCGTCACACTCGCATTGATGATGGGGTGGTCCATCGCTGGCACCACCCTGATCAGCTTTACCGCGCGACGACGACTCGACAACGTCGCCAGCCGGCATGTGTGGACACACCTGCCATTGCTTATACCAACGGGGCTAGCAGTGGCGGCCTATCAGTCAGATGAGGTGAACCACGTATTAACCCAATCAGCCCAGATTCAATGGTTGTGGGGACTCGCGCTCGGAAGCTGGATCGTTGGCCAAGCTCTGTGGCTGCCGGCGGGGCTAGACAATCAACCAATTCTCGTTTTGAGGCTACTTAAATCTGGCCTCCGAACAATAGGGGCCTCCGCATTCACGCGGCTAACGTTTGGCCTCATTTTTGTGCAATTTGTGTTGTTCCGGTCGCTTCTTGCCATTTTCTGGCAACCAATCGGATTCTTCGAACGAGGTAGCGATGTCGGGAGCTATGAGCAACGGGCTCGCCTTGTGATGCAGGGCCTATATCCGTACCTCGACTACTGGGTTGAATACCCGCCCCTGTTCCCATGGCTGGCATCTGGACTTAAGCTTCTCAGCTCAACCTTTGGGGGCTCGGACGCGGCATTCCAGCTGATCTTCAGTTTTACGATGCTTCCCTTCGAGGCCGGAACTCTGTGGCTGATATACGCCATTGGTCATCGGGTATGGGATGAACCTCGAGGACTCATGGCCGCCCTTACATACGCACTGCTGTTCTATCCCGCCTATATCGCCAATCGCCATTTCGAATCTATTCCAGTGTTTTTCCTGCTTTTAGGAACATATCTGATCATCATGAATCGCCGACACTTCGCGTCCCTGGCACTCGCGCTTGGCATCCTGACCAAACTCTTTCCTCTCGCCGGCTTTCCGGCCCTAATGGCCAGCCAATCAAGCCTGGGACGAGTCCGCCTACTCGGCCTTGGTGGCCTCGCTGTCGCCGGCGGAATCATTCCGTTCTTCCTTGTGAGCCAAGAATATGTAGTCGCTTCCATACAAAACATGATGCTGCGGCCAGGCTGGGAAACAATTTGGGCACTAGCCGATGGCTACTTTTCGTTCGGATGGGTCCACCGAGACCGGCTAAACCCCGACACCGCCATTGCCTTCAACTACACACCAGACATACCCAGCTACGTGTGGTGGGGAAGCGTAACTGTTGTTGCCGTGATTTACGGATATATCGCGCTGCGACCGGTGACTTCAACAGCCAAGAGCACAGTCTGGGGCACCGGGTTGGCCATTGTCACATTCGCTCTCTTCCTGCGGGGCTGGTCCCCCCAATTCACCGTCTGGGTTTTACCGTTTGTTGTACTCGCCTATCCCGGTGGCCGCGGCTTCCTCTTGGCAAGCATCCTCTCAACTGTCGCCCTTCTGGAATCCCCTGGCTTCTTTTATCTTTGGTCCGACCAACCCCTTGCATTGTGGGCCATTGTCCTCATCCGAACTACCCTGTTCATTGCCATAGGAAGCATGTTTGCTCGACGGTTACTAGCCCTCTCTCGAAAGCCAATCGATCATTCAAACGCGCGAACCCATGTCTAAACTCCTACTGGCCCGAAAGTCTCTGCGGGTGCTGTCGGCAGTTGGCTGGGCCACTCCCGTGGGCCTGGCTATCGCGATAGCGAGCACGACAATCGGAAGGTCCGACCCTGCAGGACCCAGCATCGCATGGGCCACTACCGCCGCTGGAAGTCTCGTTGGCACGCTACTTCTCTGGGGCGCAGCATGCGCCTTACGTCATCGCGCTGGTCACCACGTGACGATCCTGAGCGCCGGACTACCTCTTTTGGCACATATGGATAGCTGGCTAATAGTCGGCTTTCAGTACTTTCACGAACCAACAAACCACCTGTTTGCTACCGGTCTTATAACGGATGCACTCTTCGCGAGGCCTTCCGTCACTGAGTATCTCGCCGTAAAGCATGTTCTTTTAGCCGTCATCTGGATAACGTGGCCATGGATCTCAAAACGAGTCGAGATGCCTACACGCCCCCTGGCTCCACGCTCCATGCAGGGAGGTCTCATTGTCGCCGCCGTTCTTGGAGCGATAGCTTACCTTCGGCTAACCGTGCTGGACGTGCTTGAAATTCAGGTGCCTTCGGACCTCAGGGTGAACTACGTCGGCGCCCTTGCGATGCTCGAAGGCCTCAACCCGTATGACAACGCGGTCGCACTACAACTAGCCGGTCGAGAACGCATTCCTTATGTGGGCACCCAGCTCTGGACAATGGTCACCAACCCCCCGACAGCCATGCTCTACTTCGCGCCATTTACGCTTGCCCCACTGGCTGTCGCTCGAATTCTTTTCCTTGCAGCTAGCCAGCTTGCTCTGCTTGCAACGGCCGTCCTTACATGGCGATTGCTGCGACCATCTCCGCACCCTCTCGTATGGCTGGGGCTCTTGCTTGGATTAGTCGCACTCCTCGACCCATTCGCATTGACCTTTCGTCTTGGCCAAGTTGACCTACTAATTCTCTTTACCCTGACCCTCGCGGCGTATCGCCTGCGAAACGGAGATGACGTGTGGGCCGGGATAGCTATCGGGATTGCCGCTGGACTCAAGTTGTCACCAGGACTATTCATCCTCTATCTGTTGTGGCGCGGGCATAAACGCGCCCTCATGGGAACCCTTGCCACAGGTGGAGTGATTGGGCTGTTGAGTCTCAGCCTCGCCGGCACAGAGACGTGGCAGTACTACCTTTCAAACCGTCTACCGGACCTACTTGCCGGCAGCAGTCTGTTCAACAACTTGTCACTGCCTGGCCTCATCCTCCGAGTGTTCATGGGGCCGGAACTGGGGCAAACAATGCTCGACACACAACCAACCGTTGCGATCGCTCGCGTGCTAACTATTATCAGCGTGCTCATCGTCCTGCTCGTTGCAGCGTGGGCGCTCGGCCGCCGAAGTCGATCTGGCAGTGCGTTCGTCCTTGAATTCAGCCTTGTCGTGGTGGTCATGCTCATTATTTCTGGTGTTACATGGCCACACTATCTCTGCTGGATTCTCCCCTTGCTCGGTCTCGCCGCAGCCTATCAATGGCCCTCAAGATCGAGTCACTGGACGATCCTTCTAGCAGCCCTTGGACTGGCGGTCGCAGCCATACCTATCGACATCTACCATGGATCGCTTGGGAATGTCTTCGACCGTTCCATAACCCTGCTGTCCTTGCGGACCATCGGGCTACTAACGCTCCTCCTTGGCCTTGTACAAGCCGTACGACATGCGCCATACACGGATGCCACCAGCACGACCAGAAAAATTGCCTAGAATGACGTGCCACCCTTCCCGTTAATATGCACCGATGACTACCCACCTAAATACTTGTCTCATTGGCTGCGGCTCGCACGGCGCAAGCCGGCTAGCACCCGCTATCCAAACAAACGAGGGTGCTGTGCTCGCTGGATGCGTAGACGCAGACATCGAGACAGCACGCGCCGTCGCCAACCCTGAGACGCCGGTCTCCACGGAGCTTCCCGAACTGCTCGTACACGCAGACATTGATGCGGCCGTTGTCGCAGTTCCCCATGACCAACTCGCTCCCGTCACACTTCAGTGTCTTGAAGCGGGCTTGCATGTGCTGGTCGAAAAACCGATGGCCCTTAATGAATCCGAAGCGTCAGACTTGGTGGCAGCGGCGGTGGCCAATAAACGCGTATTGATGCCTGCGTACTGCTTACGATTCAATCCTGTTCGAACACGTGCACACACACATATGAGAAATGGCCTTTTGGGCGAAACCAAAACCCTGGCCGCCGCAAAAGGGAGTCCACCATTAACCGGATGGCTCGCGGATCGAACACGAGGGGGTGGCCAGCTGCTCTTCCTTGGATCGCATCTCGTCGACCAGCTTCTGTGGCTCCATCCCCAACCGGTTGTTCAGGTGTTCGCCGCGATTCAAGACCGTGCAGATGATCGAAGCGAGGAGTCGATATCCGGACTGATCGAATTTATAGATGGAGTTTCGGCAACCATTAGCTTGAGCCAAGGAGCGGGAACAGCGTATGACCACATCGAGATCACCGGCTCACAAGGCCGTATAGGTTCTGACTGGAAATCCGGGCAGATCAGCCTGGATATCGAGAATAACCCCTCCTATCCATCTCCTGTTATAGAACACGTCCAAACCGATTTACTCCAACCCATGTACGACGCCGAATTCGCCGAGTTTGCAACCGCAATCCATGGAAACCGAGAGCCGAGTGTTACCGCGGGCGACGGCCTTAGGGTCTTGAAAATCCTCGACGGCCTACGTGAATCTGCTATACACGGCACCCCGATTGACCTCCTCGACACAGGTCCATCTTCAACGACTCTCCCAAATGACGATTCGAGTCGGGCGCGAGTCCGAGTACAGTTCACTTATGCAGCAGACAGCATCCGGCGACCGATTGTCTATGAACTTTCCCAAAGATTTGATCTTAGATTTGATATCCGGCGAGCCGACGTTGATGCCGGCATCGGATGGATTCAGTTGCTACTCGAAGGGGAACGGAACGAACTGGACGCGGCAATCGCGTGGGCAGAATCGCAAGGTGTTCGCGCATCTCCCGTAGAAGGCGACGTCATTAGCGGATAAGGTCACTAGTTACGATTCGACACAACGTCTCGGTAGAACGAAGCAGTCGCCTTCGCAATAGCATTTGTCGTAAAGCTACCAAGCACCCGTTCGCGCCCGTCCACAGCTAGCTCTTGGTATCTACTAGAATCATCCCGGAGGGTTCGAAGCATCGTGGACAGGGCATCGACATCCCCCGCGGGAACAATCGCCCCACCACCACCAACAACACTGGGCAACTCGCCTGTATCGGAAACTATAGTCGGAACCCCACATGCCATGGCCTCCACCGCCGCTCGCCCGAACTGTTCGGCCCACCCCTTGCGCCCCACGCTAGGCAACACAAACACATCAAGATCTTGGTAAAACGAAGGCATCCCCTCACTCGCTATCCCGCCAACAAACTCCACATTCACTCCCGGCTCAAGCCGACGCAACTGATCCCTAGCTGGGCCGTCCCCCGCGACACGCAAAACCGAGTCTCCGCCGATGGCCCCCACCGCGCGAACAAGCACGTCAACACCCTTTTCCGGCACCAAGCGACCCGCGTAACCGACAACGAATTGCGCATTACTCTTGGGGTTCCCATTCGGAGCAAAAAGATTGGGGTCAACGCCAAATTGAGGAATGACTACGGAAGCTCGTCTGTGCCCCTTCGAAAAAAGCACTTGCCGAGCTCTCTCGGTACCAGCAATCCCATCAGCACATTTCAACACGTATTTCTCGATCCAGCGAACCGGAGGTGGATATCGCCGCGAAATGTTTTGCCACGCAAAAAAAACCGGTGCGGCATCAAAGTCGAGAGCATCACGACAGGCTAGCGCGGAAGCCAAGTTGTACGGCTCTTCATCAATATGGAGCACATCTGGTCGGAAACGATGCACGAGGCGTCGCAATTCCCGAAACCAGTACACGTGATAATGCCCATTCAGCCCCAGAGGAACATGCTCGACTTCATAGCCGCGAGGGCTAGGCTTCTCAGCCATAGCCACGTACCCACTCTCAACCCATCGGTCAGGAACAACGGCTAATACGTCCATGTCGTTCAGGCGGGATAACGCACGTAATTTGTCGTGGTGCGCACCTACGACTAACGCCTTGGACGCCAGCAAAATCTTCACATGCCCGCTCCCTGATATACCGCGTATGTAAGTTCAGCGGTACGGGCCCACGTAAATCCAGCTGCACGCGAAAGGCCCTTACCATGAAGATCTGAAGCAAGACATGGATCCTGCGCTACCCCACAGACCGCGTCTCGCCAGGCCACTGGATTGTCGGGTGGAAGCAGCAGACCCGCATCTCCGACCACTTCAGGCAAGGATGTGCAATCCGCAACAAGCACAGGGACTCCACTTGCCATAGCCTCAAGAGGGTCCAAGCCAAAACCTTCGTACCTCGACGGAAATACAAACATCTTCGAAGCACGGTAGAGATCCGGTTTATCGTGTTCTGGCACCGGGCCAATCACCTGCAACCAGGAGTTTGCGCTCTCATCTAAGCCAGCAAACCAGTCGACATACACCGAACTGCCAACTTTCGGCGCACGCCCGGCCACAACCAGAGACAAGCCCGACGCCTTCCATATTTCCGGCCAAGCGGATAGCACAACGCCAAGATTTTTCCGAAGGTCACGCGTACCCAAAAACAAAGCAAATTCTTCGGGTAACCCAAGACGTTGCTTGGCACGCACGCGTTGAGTCTCGGAGCCAGGACCAAACCGATCATCCACACCCAGAGGTATTACAGCTATTTGGTCATCAGAAACCCCACCGACACGGAGGAGGTCTCGTCGCGTCCACTCCGAGTCGGCAATCACTTTGCTTGCATTCTGCAATCCAGCTCGGGTCACAGCCAGATAAGCAGCCTGCCGTTTCCCAACTGCGTATTCAGGAAGAACAAAAGGAATGACATCATGAGCCGTCACCACACCACCGTGCCCAAGAACTGGTGGTGCAAGATATGGAACATGACCCAACCGACCACGAGCTCGAGTCGGCCAAACAACCTGCTCCCAGATTAATTTTCCGACCTGTCCTCGCAACGGAGACGGCGGTTCCACATGATCAATATCAATGTCTGGATACCCAGCCATAAGTGACTGGCGAAGCGCGCTTAAGTACTGCCCCGAACCTGTTTCAGGGTATCGACCAAAGTACGCATTTAGAGAAATATGCAGGGCGCGAGCCTCGCCTGACTATCGATTAACGTTGATGCCGAACCTTCGGAACAACCCCAATGAAAGGGTGTCATCCTTGCTGTACCGACGCTTGATTTGAAGCAATGTGCCAAGCAGCCCACCAGCCACGGCGTAAGTCCATGAGCCAGCAATCAAACCGAAGATAACCGGCAACATTGCATGCAATGCCGGCGTTGCGTCTGTGGTCCGGCGTCGCGGTAACAGAGCGAGTATCCACGCCGCGAAGCACGCAGCCCACAACGCGGGTTCGGCTACAAAGAGAGCGAAAGCAAGTGTGGTTGTACCCCGACTACCACGAAACCGAGCAAAAACCTGCCACATACTGCCGACGGTCACACCAGTGATCGCCGTCAGTACCGCAATCGCGTCTGATGGAAAAAACAGATGCGCACATCGCAGCACAATAAGCGCTGCTACAAGATTCCATAGTAGTAGCAATAACCCCGGGATCTTTCCGACACGAAAGAAGGTGTTGTAAACCGTGAAATTCCCCGAGCCCGTGGAGCGAAGATCTACATGCTTAAAAACGGCTGCCACAATAAAGGCTGTCGGGAAACTCCCGACCAAATACGCTATGCCACCCAGGACGGCATAACCCAGTACTGGCTCAATGTTCAAATAACTTCCTCCACCTTATCTTATCCTCATTGAAGCGACTCAGATCCTATTTTCATTGCTGGCCACCCGTGTCAGCAATACGGTAAGCCTCTAACAGAAGACGAGCGGATTCATCCCAGGAGTATGACCGAGCTCGCATGACCCCCTTTTGCTTAAGATCAGCACGGTAGCCTTCATCAGAAATGACCTGTACAAGCCCCTCAGCTATCGATGCAGAGTCGCTTGGATCCACCAGCGCAGCAGCGTCGCCTGCAACCTCTCCAGTTCCTGAACTCGCAGAAGTTACCACCGGACATTCACAAGCAAATGCCTCCAGAATTGGAAGACCAAACCCTTCAGCATGACTTGGAAAAGCAAAAGCTGACGCCAGGGAATACAACGCCCTAAGTGTTTCATCAGTAACGTGGCCAAGAAACCGAACCTTGGCACCAGAAGATTCGATAGCCCCATAGACCTGGTCGTGGAGCCATCCGTCTCGCCCAACGTGCAGATGCGAAATCGGACGATTGAGCTTTCGAGAAGCCAAAGTGACCGCAGATGCCAGACCCTCAATGTTCTTGCGCGGTTGCACAGTTCCCACAGAAAGAACAAATGTATCGGGCACCATGAATCTCCGACGAACTTCGTCAAGAGCGTCCTGATTGGTAACCCTTGCAAAGTCCGACCCAACCGCATTCGGCACCACACGAATCCGATGCGGACGGACACCGTATCGCTGCATCAAATCACGCCGTGTAGTCTCCGAGACGGCGATGATCAGACGCGCACGATCGATTGACCGAGGAACCGCACGTTCCAAGAATCGAAGCTGGGCCGGATGCGCATCTTGTGGCCGCAACACATACGTCAGGTCATGAATGGTTAGAACACCACGAGCCAGAGCAAGCGGCGGCAGCGTAAAGTCGGGGCCATGAAAAACTTGCAAGGAGCCAAGCAGTGCTTCGATCGGTACGGGCAGTCGGAGACGATGCCAGGCTGCTAGCGCGAACCGAGGAGAAACAGGGATTCTTCGCACACGAACACGCTCATCAGCAGCAAGGGATTCTACAGATGGCAACGGCCCACGATGCGCATAAAGAAGCGTCAGTTGGGGGCAATCCGGACGACGAAGAACAGCAGCAACCAGTTCTCGAACCGACCGTCCAATACCCGCTACCTGTGTGGCCCCGGACGTAAAGTCGACACCAACTCGCATACCTATTGACGCTTTAGCTTTGTAAGAACGAACACTAAACCGCCAGTAACCAACACCGACCAGTACGTAATAAGTCGGTCAACCAACGCCACAGCGCCTGCAAGACCTGATCCAACCCCGATCATTCGAGTTAACCCCAAAATCCCACTCTCCACAGCCCCGAGCCCACCTGGTGTTGGCACGGCCAAGAGCAGCGACGCTGCCGTACCCACGAACACAACCTGCGCTGGCTCCATGACAACACCCAACGCTCGCATAACCAACCCAAGACGAAGCATTTCGAGTGACCACACCGCGATACTTGTCAGCCAGAGCCAGGGACCCGTACGCCAAGTCCAACTGTCAAACACCCCGCTATGAAAGCGTTCATACACCCCAGCAGCTCGCTGCGGCAACAACCGTACTATCGGCTTTCCAAAAAAGAGTAGAAAGACCACGCCCAAAACAAGAAGACCCAGGCCTATGGCCGCAATCGCCAGAATGCGACCTGCATCATCGCTTGTGTCTGGCGAACTAACGATGACAGCAGCCGAGACCAGAACCATGCCAGTGAGCGTCGCCACATCAAAAACACGTTCAGAAAACACCGTTCCCAGCGTCCGAGTTAACGAAGTACCGTAATTGGCCCTAGCCATATAAGCCCTGTAAACATCTCCAAGCTTTACTGGAAGGACACCGTTCACGAACCACGAGATGTATAGAATTTGGAAAAGGTCACGGGATCGATAATCTGGCACCACGTTTTCACGGTGAGCGGCATTAACCAACATTAGGCGCCACCGCAACGTTCTTACTGGAAACGTGAGCACAAACATCACATATGCCACCGCGATAAGAAGTGGATTCGCAGCACGCAAATGC
The DNA here is from genome assembly GCA_964522375.1 of uncultured Chloroflexota bacterium. Taxonomy (GTDB): domain Bacteria; phylum Chloroflexota; class UBA11872; order UBA11872; family UBA11872; genus UBA11872. Next base: position 6,217 of record CAZFVB010000016.1, on the reverse strand, counting down.
GCCACGATCTCATCGACACGAAGATCAGCCAGAACCCAAGACAGCCCCAGTAAGCCCGCTGCAACCAGAAAACTAAGCAGTGTCCGCAAGCTAAGAAAACGCCGTAAAAGTCCACTTCCTCCAAGATCTTGGCCTTCGCTTGACTGGCCTGCAGCATTAGGAGAGGTGTGTGTCACGGCACTTCTACAACCTGTGGTCCAGACCCAACCGCGCGACCACCTATCACTGAAACCGCAACCAGCAAAGCAAAAACAAGACCCATCCCGCTGACAAACAAACTGTCCACAAGATTTTGCGCGATCAACGCAGCCAGCCCACCGAGCGAGCCAATACACATCCACTCTAACCCGGTGTCACGGGAACCTCGCACACCGGCAATTGCTAGCCAGCAGGCCCAAACCATCAATGACAAGAAAAGGAACATTCCAACACCCGTTTCTGCGCCAAAATTCAAGAACACGTTATGCGCATGACCTAACGGTTGATCAAAAGGATGCAAAGCATATGGGCGGTACGCAGCATCAAAGTTCCCCGCACCAACACCCATAATCGGATTACTTAGAAACATTTCCCATCCGGCCGACCAATGAGCCACGCGTTCAGTAATAGCAAAATTGTCCATAGCACGGTCTCGAACCACGTCGGCAACCGGGTGTTCTCCCATCATGACCCTCCCAACATCAGCAGGAAAGATCTTACGAAACACTCCTGTTAAACCCACCGCCGCCACGGCTAAAACCGTGGCACCAGATATTCCAAGGGTCACCCGTGACCACATCCCGGTGCGCTGACCCGATGCAAACATGACCACCAGAGAGCTTACCCCTAAGCCAACCCACGCACCCCTCGATCTGCTAGCCACCATTGCGACCATGACCAGCACCCAAAGCACCGCAAACCACCGACGCCTAGACCCGTTGCTAAAGATTGCACCAGCCAGCAGGAAAGGTAGATGAAGGCCTAAATACCCCCCGTAGGGATTGGGTTGATCAAATGTTCCGAAGGCTCTGAGCACACCCCCTACTACAAAACCAGCAGGCCCCAACTGAGCCGCTGTTTGAATCAGGCCAAGCACGGATTGCAGGACAACAGAAAATGCAATGACCCCCATCGTTACTCGTCGGGAGTGATCGGACCTCAGAACGTCAGAAAGAATTACCAGACAGACACAGATCTGAAGCCACTTCATGACTTCTTTCGCTACCGCCTCCGGCTCAACCGCAACGACGACCGTAAGTGCTAACCAAACAGCAAACATCAAGAGACCGAAAACATATGGATGGATCCGTACCTGCGTCGTACGACCCGTGCCAAACAGCCAAACCAGGAACGCACTCCCAATCAAAAGGTCGCTGCCACCAACAGCGATAGCTCCCAGATTAATCTCAGCAAGGCCTCGAAAAGGAACCAGGCCAAGAGCAAGCGCAACAAGAACACTTGTCAATTCGCTTGCACACATCCGCTGAATGACGAGTCGCAAAACTAGACTCGCAACCGTCAGGCCAGCAACCGCACCAAGTACGCCGTTAATCGTTGGCCCCGAGCTTGTTGCAAGCACTACAACGAGCGCCAAAACGGCCAAGGCTCCTATACAGGCAATTCTGTGATTGCGAAGATCCCGAATGTCCAATCGCCACACCGGCGACATCGAAACGATCTTTGGCCGCGATCGATACGAACAGAAAACCCCTAGCACTGGTACGGCGGCCGTCATCACCGCCAGTACGAACATGGCATAGCGAGCATCCGGAAAACCGACTGACCCAACAATTGAGCCGAGCAAGGCAGCAGCGGTGATCGCGACGATCTTGGATCGGGTCGGTCGAATGGAGCCCGAAAAACCTATATTCCGTGCAGGCACAACAATCCCGATGACATTGATGAAAGATGCCCTAAGTGACTAAACACTACCGGTGGGCTAGGCACCAACCACACCTGCAGAGAGCTCAATGTATAAGGCACTCACTAAGAAGAGCAAAACACGTTTGATCAACAGTCCAATTTCCGTATGGTTTCTTCATAGAGTCTGTCCCCGAGCCCTATCGACTGCAGTTCGCCGTACAACCGCCCTATTATGGCTGGTAGACAGCTCTACCTACGGCAACGTTATGTATGCATGTGATGTAGGTGCTCCAGCTAACAAGACGTCAGCACATTGGTGCGATCACCCATGACAGACGTGCTCGTCGCACTAGGATCAAATGTCGGCAACCGGATAGAAAATCTTCGCCTTGCAGTCGAGGGATTGTCTGTAGTCCTATCCAACCAAGCCGTATCCGCCGTCTATGCGACCGATCCGATTGGCATACATGACCAGCCTTGCTTCCTAAACGCAGCGCTGCGCGGTTCTACCTCACTGGGCTTCGATCGTCTTTTCTTTTGGGCCAAGACACTCGAATTTGCAGCCGGCCGACGGCCAGGCCTTGCTCAAGGCCCTCGAACGCTTGACATCGATATCATTTCGTTCGGAGAACTGTCAGTAACGACACCTCGCCTAAACATTCCACATTCGGCATACGCAAAACGCGCGTTCGTACTTGCACCATTGGCTGACATTGCGCCTAACGCAATACTTCCCAACCAAACTAAAAGCCTCAGCCAGTTAGACGCTCATCTCGGTCGCGTTGGGGTGAAATATGCATATCCAAGCTCATCGATAAGCAACACAACACCCATTGAAAATGTTTAATACCTACTCAGAGGCACTCACCTGGCTCTATTCCTTCGCCGACTTTGAACGGGGTGTTGGATTTCGAGCGGATACTCCTTTCGACCAAGGAATCGAGCGCACCACCAACCTACTTGCCTACTTCAACAATCCGCACACCACCGTGCCGACAATTCATATTGCCGGAACAAAAGGCAAGGGCAGCGTATGCGCCTTGGTGGCCAATGCGACAAAAGTGTCCGGGTTGCGGACCGGCCTTTACACCCAACCACACCTACATTCATTTCGTGAGCGGATACAAATTGATGGACGACCGATTGGCGAAGAAGATTTCGTAGACCTTGCCCGTGAAATCAACCGTGTCCTTAATAGCAAACACCTACTTACAAGCAAGGCAGGCCCCCTCACAACCTTTGAATTGTGCACAGCCATGGCACTCATATGGTTCCAACATCAAGACGTCGATTTGGCTGTCATTGAAGTTGGACTGGGAGGTCGACTCGACGCGACGAACGTTGTTTGCCCGTTGGTTTCGGCAGTGACAAGTATTGCGCTTGAACACACGCAACTGCTTGGCCATTCACTACCAGCCATAGCCCGTGAAAAGGCCGGCATTGCCAAACCAAACACCCGCATGTTGATAACCCGACAGCACCCCGCTGTTATGGCTGCCATTCGAAGCGTAGCCCGTTCGCAGGGGGCATCTGTCCAGGATATTGGAACGCTAGAAACCCTACCAGGAGGAACCAAATGGAGAGATGGTCGAGCAACGACAATCGTCCGTGCCCCCTGTTCGGACAGCCACTTTACACTGGGGCTAGCTGGCCGCCACCAAGCACAAAATGCTGGATTGGCCTACGCCATCTGTCGGGAGCTCAGCAAAACTTATGCAGGGATTACCACGAGAGCCATCCACGATGGATTTGAAGCCATCCGATGGCCCGCAAGACTTGAGCTGATCGAATCGTGTCCAACAGTAGTCGTCGATGGCGCTCATACCGTCAAATCAATAGAAGCGGGCACAATGACGCTCCAGCAAGATCTCGGTCTTGACGGAGGCCCGGTCATTTTTGGTGCACTTGATGATAAGCCGGTAGATCAGATGGTTGCAGCGCTTCAATCATATGCGACTGAGCTAATCATCTTCGAGTCTGGACATCCCCGTACAGCCGCAGCCAGTGACATGCAGAGAGCCGCGCACGGCATGAAAACGACAATCGTTAAAAATGCCGCCGAGTCGTTACGTCTAGCAAAGACATCCGTTAGATCAGGTCAAGGAGTCCTCGCGACAGGAAGCCTGGCGGTAGCTGCCGACGTTCGAGCCGCATCTGGGTTAGCTACCGCACTAGATCCACCGAACCTATGGGCTCAATCCAGAAGGCTCCGGAGCTCTTTACCTGAGGGGGCGGGATGAAAGACCTGTTCACGTGCAGCAACCACACGGCGTGGCCACCGGCCACCAATAACAAGTAGCGACTGCTAATGCCCAACTACTCCGGACCCGGTGAGGAGGCTGCTGTCGAAGCAGGCGTCTTTAACGTAACGTCTCGACGCCAGAAGCTGCCCACGACAGAACCAAACCCGTATGTCAACCCGGAGATTCGTGTCCCTCTAAAAATACTCAGCAATGCAAACGTTGCGCCTCGATGGATTGAACTGGGCTGCCTTGCCGACCGAAAAATAAACAACCTTCGCCAGCATGTCCTCCAACATGAACACAGGATGGCTCAAAGTTATAGCAGGTATACGAATGGTAGGGCCTCGGATTTTAAATCGGCCTTTGCCAAGGGGTGCAAAGAACACAGCCTGCATCGCGTTGACCTTGAAACCCGTATTGCCTCCGCACAACACGCGGTAAATTCTTTTAACGCAATTGCGCCCAAGGGAGTACGGCGAAAGGGTTTTCTTGGATCTCAACTACTAAAACAATTCGATCGCGCATGGCCATGGCATGCCCTCACACCCATGGACACTAGCCAATGAAATACCGAAGCCGAACATTTCTTGGCGTCATGCTTCGAATTCTATTTGGACTTGCTTTTAGCATTGCAAGATTCGCTAGAACAAAACGCACTCCGCCGATAGCCCCCCTCTCAGTACTGATCGTTCGGTTCGACCTGATGGGCGATATCGTAAATGCACTGTCGGCTACAGCAGCTGCCCGAGAGCGATGGCCAAACGCCCATATCGTTTTTATGGCGCCCCCACGTTGGAGAGCCATCATCGATCGGTGCGAGTCCGTAGACGAAATCCTGCCATTTGATGCGGGCCAGCTAACCCATTGGCCAACAGTACTTAATGTACGCGCCTGGTTTAACGCTCTACGAATGCTCAGATACGTTCGAGCCCGACGGTTTGATATTGCATGTAGCGTTTACGGCCCGGTGGCCGGTGTGGTCGTGGCATTAAGCGGCGCAGCGTGGCGAATTGGCTACCAGAAAGAAGCCCCAGTCCGTAGTTTCGATGAGCCAATCCCTGGACACCGAAAGAATGGAGGCCCTCACGAAGCTGCGCTAGCAACCCGGGTAGTTGCCAACACCGATCCACAATGGAAGGTCCTCTCAGGCCGTTCCAGCACAACCGAGTTGGTCGCAGAACAAAGACCTCATGTGGTGATACATCCTGGATCTTCGCATGGTGAAGCCAAACGATGGCCAGTGCAAAACTGGGCCAAGTTTGGCCAACTACTTCAAGAACGTTCAGGACAATTAACCATCATTGGACTCTCCGATGCTTCAATCGTCAGTCATGCCCTATCCAATGCTGGGATGACGACGTCGAACCGGTGCGGCCAGACCTCGCTGGACGAACTCATGGACGTTTTGCAGGACGCCGATGTGGTTATCTCGACCGATAGTGGCCCTGGCCACCTCGCACGAGCGCTCGGAACACCCGTCGTAATGCTCCACGGCCCAACCGACATCTCAGTACACGGCCCGGGCGCACCAAACTGCCGGGCACTCCGAATCCAGATTCCTTGCGGGCCTTGTTACAACTTTAAACGCCCGGCCGAGTGTCAGTATGCGGACACGCTATGTATGCACTGGCTTACGGCAACATCGGTGCGAGAGGCCATGGATGAGCTTCTGAAATGACTGATGCCACCCCCAGTAAAGGCCCCAATGCGCTCGCCGACGTAGAAACACGCGTGCTCAATGTTCGGATCCACGGAGTTACTCGTGCGCAGGCCGTGGCTTGGATTACCGCATGGATCGAAGAAGGCATTAGTGCTCATGTAGCAACCGTCAATACTGAATTCGTAATGCGAGCTCGACACGACAATGACTTCCGAAAGGTCCTTGAACACACCACGTTAAATGTGGCCGATGGGACAGGCATTGTCATCGCCGCCCGTCTAAGCCGCTCCGTTATGCCCGAACGGGTAGCCGGTGTGGATCTTGCTCAAGACCTTGCCGCTGTCGCCGCCAAGCGCGGACACACCCTAATGTTGGTTGGAGGTAGCAAGGGAACTGCTGACCAAGCATCGATTGAGTTACAACGCAAAAACCCGAATCTCCGGCCACCAATCACTCACGTTGGGCACCCCAA
>CAZFVB010000015.1:36932-42113 GCA_964522375.1 uncultured Chloroflexota bacterium | reverse complement strand
GGTCGACGGGCGACGGCCGGAGCACTGCGGTTTTCCGGAGCTCTGGACGGTCAGGTTTCGGAGCCTCGGCTAGTAACGCCATGACTCGACCCACGAGTTTGTCGAGCCCGTCACCGGTGGCTACCGAGATTGGTGCCGCTTCATAGCCTTCGGCTAGCGCTTGTGCCTCAAAATCGGGCCACGCCTGACGTGCTTCGTTCAGGTCCATTTTGTTGAAGGCCACGATTCGTGGTCGGTCTGTCAGGGTGGTGTCAAAGGTTTCGAGTTCGCTGTCAATCGACCGGAAGGCTTCGTATGGATCTGTCTCAATGCCAGAGCCATCGACCACATGGACGAGCACGCGGGCGCGTCGTACGTGTCGGAGGAACTTTATCCCAAGGCCGGCACCCTGACTTGCACCTTCAATCAAGCCAGGTAGATCGGCGACAACGATGCCGGAATCTCCCCCGCTCACAACGCCCAAAATTGGCTCAAGCGTTGTGAATGGGTACGGGGCGACCTTGGGTCGAGCGGCACTGAGTCGGGCCAGCAATGACGACTTTCCTGCGTTAGGAGCTCCGACAAGGCCGACATCGGCGATTAGTTCAAGCTCTAAGCGCAGATGTGATTCCTCACCGGCACTCCCACGGGTTGAAAGGGTCGGTGCTTGAAAACGTGACGACTTGAAGTGGACATTACCAATGCCACCCTTCCCGCCATGGGCAACGATGACCGATTGTTCTTCGTCGACCAGGTCGGCGATGACCTGACCGCTCTGCCTTTCAAGAAGCACCGTCCCGCAAGGCACGGCTATCGTCACGCTTTCGCCATTACGCCCGTGACGTTGCTGGCGACTTCCAGCCCCGCCATCGGACGCGACGAACTTGCGTCGATAGCGAAAGGCGGTGAGTGCGTGAAGATTCTTGTGTGCCTGAACAATGATGTCGCCGCCACGGCCACCATCCCCGCCGTCGGGGCCACCCCGCGGAACATATTTTTCTCGTCGGAAGTGCGATGACCCATCGCCACCGGCGCCTGCACGTACATAGATCTCAGCTTCGTCAAAGAAGCTGTTATTTTGGTCTTTCTGAGCGGCCACGGGCAGTTTCCGGTTTCCAAAACGCAATTGTTGCGCAAGAAGCGGTGATTTGGGGTAGATACCCTGAACATTCTCGTGGGTCATTTGTGAATGAGGCGGTGGAATGCACGTAGTTGTGATTGCGGCAAGACCCGGCGACGCGGAGTTTTCAGTTGGCGGCACCGTAGCGAAGATGGTTGCGCGTGGTGATAGTGTGACGATGGTGTCCATAGCGACGGGTAACTCAGCTCCAGCCGGTCTCTCGCCGCTTGAACTGGGCGAGCAACGGCGCGCTGAGTCTGAGATCGCGGCCGAACGTCTTGGTGCTGACCTGGTATGGGTAGGTCACTCTGACTTTGCGGTGGTAAGTGATGCTGTTACACGGCTGAAGTTTGTTGAACTGTTCCGTTATCGGTCCCCGAAGATTGTTTTGGCCCCCGCCCCTGAGCCTGATGCATCCATTGACGTGCGTGGGGCGTGGGATTTAACGGCATCGGCACTGGAGATGGCGGCAGCACCAAACGTGCAAAGCGATTCGGTCGCACTCGATGCTGCGCCTGCACTAGCAGCATATGATTCTCGCTGGAATGCTGGTTTTGTTCCTACGGAATACGTGGATGTGTCAAGCGTTGTGACGGTGAAACACCAGGCGCTTGAGGCACACGAGACGCTAGCGGCGTGGTTTCAGGAGCATCGGGGCGTGGCGATCACGGATGCGGCTGATCGAGTATCGGCCTATCGAGGGTTGCAGGTGGGGGTTGAGTATGCCGAGGGCTTTGCAATGGGTTTGTCTGCCACTAGGGGACGCACCAGTCGCCTTCTACCGTAAGTCAACCATCGTGATTTGGTTGTTGGAAAGCTCGAACAATCACCCGCCATAATTAGCGAAGTGCGGACAATAGTTGAAAGCACCGCTCTTAGCGCCGCCATATTTGTTGTCATCACCTCAGGTGCTGAGGGCTGTTCCTATCTCCTACCGTCAGGAGTACAAGCAATGGTTTTAGCAGCCGCATGACCCGGCACAGCATCCGCCGCTCGAATTCGAATATGCGGCATTGGCTTCTGATGCCCCAGACGAGGCCGACGATGTCCGCCCCACCATTGCTGGGGCGTAATACACCTGTCGTACACGGTTACTGGTGCAGGTCGTGCATACCACCGGGCTATCGTCAGTCATTCGTCGGTGCACATCAAAGACGGTTTCGCATTGTGGGCACTCGTAGGTATATGCGGGCATACGGTCTCGTCGGTGGATTTATTGGAGGCGAGTGTAGAACTCATCCACCGAACTGCAAAGAATCGTGCCAATATTTGTTGCAGATATCTCGATTGGGCTAAGCCGTGGACATTGATCTCAAGACCTTCATTCGTGATGTACCAGATTTTCCAAAGCCTGGAATCCTATTTAAGGACATAACCCCCCTCCTGCGTGATGGCAACGCGTTTACCTCGTCGGTTGAGGCTCTGGCGAGGCCGTACACAGACGCGGGTCTAGTCGCCGTTGCAGCGGTTGAGGCGAGGGGGTTTATCTTTGCTGCGGCGGTTGCTGCGCGGCTTGACTGTGGGTTTATTCCGCTTCGGAAACCCAACAAGTTGCCTTCTGAAACGGCCGCCGTTGAGTACGCGCTCGAATACGGGAATGATGCGATTGAAGTGCACCAAGATGCGATACAGCCTGGTGACCGAGTGGCGCTTATTGACGATGTACTCGCGACGGGAGGGACTGCAGCAGCAGCCGTGAGACTCATGGAGGGTCTCGACGCTGACTTGATAGGAATATCATTCTTGATTGAACTGGCAGGCTTGGATGGGCGAAGGCACCTGCAGGGACGTCACGTGCACGCAGTGCTGACGTACGCCGACTGACTTTTGGTGGCTATTAGAGGACGGGCAGTGGATCTGGCTTAGCCGCGTTCAGACGCGCTACTTCGGAGCCGATAAGGCTGGCGGCCTCGTAGTACGGTCGTGCAACAGGATCGTCCTTTCCTCGTGACGTCACCGGTCGTCCATTGTCAGCCGCGATTCGAATTTCGGGATCGAGCGGAATTTCTCCGAGGAATGGCACGCCGAGTTCCTCGGCTGCTCGTTTTGCGCCTCCGTGGTCAAAGATCTCAAACCGTGCACCGGTGTCAGGGCTGACGAAATACGACATGTTCTCGATAACCCCGAGCACGGGAACTCGTAACGTTTCGAACATTGCGATCCCACGTCGGACATCCTGTAACGCGACGTCTTGGGGCGTACTTACGATGACAGCGCCTGAGAGCGGTAGGAGTTGGGAGAGGGAAAGGGGTGCGTCGCCAGTTCCAGGCGGAAGATCCACCACGAGATAGTCAAGCTCTCCCCACGCTACGTCATGCACGAGCTGGCGTAAGGCTTGAGCAATCATGGGGCCCCGCCAAATGATTGCTTGGCCCGGATCAGTCAGAAACCCCATGGACATTACTGGCACGCCAAAGCCTGCCAGCGGTTGGATCTTGTCATTTTCGAGTACCGGCCGGCCATTAACGCCTAACATTCCAGGAATGTTGGGGCCGTAAATGTCGCCATCGAGCAAGCCAACCTTCGTCCCAAGCTCTCGCAGCGCTACAGCTAAATTTGCTGCGACTGTTGATTTTCCGACGCCGCCTTTTCCACTGGCGATAGCAATGGTGTTTTTGACACCAGGTATGGTTTGGCCCTCCTGCCCAAAACCGGTGTTCGCAGATACTTCGGCAGTCCACGAGAGTTCAATGTCGGTGGGCCAGTCAAGGTTCCCTAGTGCTGTTCTGATCCCTTGTTCGATCTGTGCACGATGAGGACTCTCAGGAGACGATAGAGCGACCGTTAGGCTGATCGTTGTTCCATCGACGCTGATGTCACGCACCATCTTGGCGCCCACGACATCACGTTGTCGGTCAGGATCAACGACGTGCTTGAGAGCTTCAGTCACCTGTTCGATTCGTTCGTCTGCCATGAGGCCTCTGGAAAAGCACCAGTCCTCAGGTCATGAGGCACTGCGTGATTAAGATTGAACAATGGGTGCCAAGGCTAGCATCGGCGCCCGATGAATCCACCACACATTTCCGTGCTCAGAAGAGATGGGGACAGAATTGGTGGGGTCGGTCTCAATAAGCAGACTTGAACGCCTTGTGAGAATTAGACTGATAGCTCAATGGCGAACTTTGGGTGGGAGGTATCACATGGGCCAGGTCGCGGTCATTGGATCTGGATCGTGGGGGACGACACTTTCCATCATTGTGGCTCAAGCCCAAGGCACGTGTTCGCTCTGGATGCACAACTATGACGAAGCTCGCGAAATTGCAGCGCGGCGGGAGAATGTCAGGTTTCTTCCAGGCGTGACCTTGCCCGCGACGGTTCAGATCGAACACGAGCTAGAAGCGGTGCTTGCGGACGCCGATGTTGTGATTGTGGCTGTTCCCATGCGCCGACTCGAAGAGAATTGGAGAGAAATCGCGGCTGGTATTGATTCGACGGCCATAGTGGTCAGCGGCATTAAAGGTCTTATGCCACGTTCCGGTGAGCGAGTGAGCGAAGTGCTGACTCGGATTTCTGGCCCTGACGTATTAAACCGATTCTCGGTGTTGTCCGGCCCGAACCTTGCCCGAGAAATCGTGGCTGGAGAACCGGCAACTTCGGTTGTGGCCGCCACGTCTTCCGTGCTTGCGACGCAGGTGCAGGCGCGTCTTCGCGCACCGACATTTCGAACCTATATCAGCGGAGATGTTGTCGGGGTAGAGCTAGCCGGTGCGCTGAAGAACGTGATTGCAATCGGTGCAGGGATGGCGGACGGGCTTCGGTTCGGCGATAACGCGAAAGCGGCCTTGATGACACGTGGGCTGGCGGAAATCGCCCGCCTAGGCGTAGCCGCGGGTGCCGATCCACTAACGTTTGCTGGATTGGCCGGTATGGGTGATCTGATCGCGACATGTGCCAGTACGCATTCCCGGAATCACTATGTGGGGAAGGCTCTGGCGGAGGGGCGTTCGTTGGAGGAAATCCACTCACACATGGTGATGGTGGCTGAAGGTGTTGACACTGCGCGAGGTGCTCTAGTGATGTCGCCTCGCCTCGGTGTGGAAATGCCGATATTTCCGAAGCGCCGATTCCAAGATGGCGTATTC
>CAZFVB010000015.1:0-36922 GCA_964522375.1 uncultured Chloroflexota bacterium | reverse complement strand
ACGAGGTCTTGTTTGCGGGGATGCCGGATGCCGAAGCTGGAGAGATTCTGATGGCAAGTGAGCTCAGTCACGAGCAGCGCGGATTGCGTTCTGCTTAAAGGGAATAGCTAGGGCTCACCTAATAAGTCAGAAATAAGAGTTCACGAGTGCGCATGGACACTGTTGTTTGTGGTTCGCAGGGTCGGCATAATGGCCGTACAACGGGAATCGGCGACGTGCCGACGGACCGAAACGCTGAGGGGGTGATACATATGGGTGATGATAAACGTGGCTTTTCAGGTGCTTCCGTATGTGAGGTGAACGTCAACTAATAATTCGTGACACCGGGTACGGAACATAAGGTATCTGGAAAGCCATGAGCACAAGCGACCCCTTTGTGGGTCGCTTGCGTGCTTTTAGGACCAATTTGTGAAAGCGCTACAGAGGATAGGTGTGTCATGAGACGTCTTCGCGCTCTTTATGGTGAGCGCAGCTGAAATACCGCCTCGATCTCTACCGGTATCTGCATCGGTAGCGTGCTACAGCCAACGGCCGAGCGTGTGTGCCGGCCAGCCTCGTCAAACACTTCTTGCATGAGCTCTGAGCACCCGTTGACGACTAGATGCACGTCATCAACTTCAGGGGCGGCATTCACAAAGCCGACAACCTTGACGACTCGAACCACGGCGTCGAGGCTTCCTGCTGCTTTCCGCACCTGCGCAAGGATGTTGAGGCCGGCATCACGTGCGGCGCGGGCGCCAGTTTGGACATCGTAAGCTTCGCCAACACGGCCCTTCCAATCGCCACCCGGCGGCTGGCCCGCGATCCACAGCAGGTTGTCGGTTTGCAGTGCAGGCACGTAGGCGGCCATTGGGGTAGGTGCTTCGGGAAGGGTAAGACCGAGACTTGTAAGACGGGCTTCGTGGGACACAGGACGTTCTTTCACAGGAGGAGATACACGATTGTAGGTAATTTGGACTGGTCTGCGGATGTCGTGCGGTAACGACGTCTAGCAGTTGACGGTTCATAATGGTGACTTCGGCACCATGGAGGTAGGAACGCATGGCCATTCGGACAATTCATGTGGGTGCTTGGAATCGTGCCCGTGCCCATTTAGGCGTGATGTCAGATTCCGAGGTTTACGAACCCGTGGCACTAGTTGATAACAACCAGGAGTTTCTGGCCAAGGGTCGTGAGCTATCGGGGCTGGGCGAGGATGCCTCGTACGGTACGTTAGCCGAAGCTCTCGGAGAGCATGACTGCGAGGCCGTCGTGGTCGTCACCCCGGTAATGCTGCATGCGCCGTTTATCGATGAGGCGTTGGCTGCCGGAAAGCACGTCATGGTGGAGAAGCCTTTTACGGTGGACTTGGCGGATGCGGAACGAGCAGTTGCGACCGCTGAACGCCAGGGTTTGCAGCTACTTGTGACGCAGAACGATCGACTGAATCCTGTCTTCAAGACGATGCGTCGGCATCTGGAGGAAGAGACATTCGGGCCACCGGGATATGCGGTCATGATCCATGACAAGCCCCGTAACAGGCCCTATCACAACTCACCGCACATGCATCTCTGGCAACAAGGTGTGCACCAACTTGACACCTTGATAGCCACGATTCCACGTACGCCTATCCGGGTACGGGGACTTAGTGTGGAGCCGCCGTGGGGGAATTGGCCAACTCCTTCGCTGGCTCACGCGACCATAGAGTTTGACGATGCTTCGTCAGCGACATATGTGGGGACCTCACAAGCACGGCACGCTGAATTTCATTTCACGATTGAATGCGCTGATGCTGCCATAGCCGCGGTAAGCCCGACGGGCGGTGCGGGCGATGCCTCGTTGGTAGTGAAGCAAGGATCTGAGGTTGAAGCCCTCGACGTCGATGAACCACCCAACGGTATGACAGAAGACGAGCAAATTTCGGACATGTTTGCCCGCCAGATATTGAAGGGTGAGGACACTGAACTTTCTGGTCGGAACAACCTGACAACGATTCGGGTCGTCGATGCTGTTGCTCAGTCAACCGAGCTCGGGACGGTGGTTGATCTGTCCTAACGAGTAACCTGGGAGATCTTCTGTGTATGGGCGAGGGCCTGGGAACTGATCAGTGCCGATCTACTTCCTCAACATCCACAACGGTGACCCTAGGCTCGTGCTGCTGTCGACGATAGTTGCGAAGGACTCGTAGTACACGCCATATCTTTGCGAGCTTTCGGCGTAACTCAGGCCGAAACACAGAGGCCACCGCCAAAACAACGGTTCCGGCTAGCGCGAAGGTAATTGTTGCCAGCACGATTATCAGTACCAGCGGTGCGACAAGAGCTAGCAAGAGCGCGATGACAATTATTGCCAGCGGAGAATTCGGCAGTTTGATTTGCCCGGTCACGATCACAGCCTTTGCCCTAGTGAGCCTGCCAAGGCTACGAGATTTTGGAGATATGAGCAGGTGTCACGTAGCCCATGTGAAGCCTTGTAAGCTTGCTTGCTCTACCTGTTCCAGAAATACATTTTTCCTATGCCGGTGTACGAAGTCCGGGAATTACAACACCAACTAAAAGTTTATGCTGATGGTCGTTACGTGGCGGCGGTCCAACAGGGTGCGTTTCGACCATATGTTCATCCTGTCATTACACCTCGTGGTCACGTTGTGACGCAGATTGCACCAGCTGATCACCTACATCATTTGGGTATCTGGTTCGCTCACGAAATCGTGGATGGGGTGGACTTCTGGGCGCCGGAGTCGCGTTACGGACGAACAACTCAGCCAAAGCCATGTTCTCGCATGGTTGTGACATCGACCGAGACGGATATTGGCCCGGATGGCGTGGTGTTTCGTCAAGCCGTGGACTGGCGTGACGGTCAAGGGGAAACTCGGCTGACCGATGCACGGGTCATCACGGTTGGCGAGCGGCCTGATCATACGATGGTCGATGTGGTGGTGACGCTACACGTGGGAAGTTCAGGGGTGTGTTTGGGCCAGACGAAGGAGGCCGGTCTCGCGGTTCGGGTAGCCGACCAAATTGATGTTCTGGATGGTGGTCGAATTGTGAATGCGGATGGGGCCGTCAACGAAGCCCAGACCTTTGACCAGGTGTCAGCGTGGGTGGACTACGCGGGACCGATCAGTCGGACGGAGACGGCCGGCGTGGCCGTCTTTCCGCATCCGGGCAACGAAGGGATTCCTTGGTTTACCCGTGACTACGGGCCTGTTTATGTAAGTCCGTTTCGACATGCTTCGATCGATCTTGCTTCCGGGGAGGCCTATACCGTTGGCGCACGTTTTGTCGCGCACGATGGCAGTTGTGAAGAAGCTGACATTGCCGGTATCTACGAACGGTTTCGAGCAGAGATGCACGTTTAGGGATTCTGCGGCGTACTGTCCATGTAAAGCAGGCCGGCCTTGGCCACGGTCGCCACGAGTGTTGCCGTTGCTGCAGCTTCAGTATCGATGAACTCAATCTCCTCGGCGATGTCCTCGACTACAGCGGGAGTAGTGGGGCTTGCCACAGCGACGAGATCGCTGGAGTCAGCGACCTGACCAGTCGATATATCAACGAGATAAAACGCGGTATTGCTGAGCCCATGTAGTTCAGATTCCTGGCCGGTCTTGATGAGACTGACGCTCCGTGGCGAGCTCAAGATGACCCGATTTGATCGATGAGCCGCCATGGTGCTCAGCAGCATGTCCTGACGGGCGAGTTGTCCAATTCGTGGCGCATTCGCTAAGCGTTGTTCCCCGGAATCAACGTATTGATTGATCACGTGGGCGTCGATCTTATGGCTTCGCAGGGTGTTGGGATCAGGGATGTGTAGAAAGGACCAGAAGCCATTCGTCGTGGTATCGGAACATTTCCGCAGAGCATCACGGGCGTCGGCCACGCTAGCGTTGAGCCGGGCGTGAAGCAGGGATGTGCCAAAGCGGTCACGGATCGCTACATAGAAGTATCCGATCGAGAGCAACGCATTGACGCGTGACTGGACCAGTCTTGTGCTCAAGGCCTTGCGAAGGTCTCGATCTTTGGCTTCTCGAATAGCAGCGACCAGTGCACGTGCTTCGACGGTGTGAATTGAAGAGACCCATCCGGCGTAGTCATCCAAATACGTGTTATCTGCGATCTGTGTTTCGCTCGGGCTATTGGGATTCATCAGTGGGTAGCTCCGATCCGCCGAAGGTGCCTTCAAACAGTTCGGGTTCCGAACTGCTTTGTATCTGAAGACGGTATGTCCAGGGGCCGTCTAAGAGGATGCTGCCCATCGTCTGAAGCAGATGCTCGAATTCTCCTACCAGGGCGTGTGGCGGGACGTCGCCGGCGTCGTACCCGATCATTGTGAATCCGTCAGGCATGGCGCTTGGGATTGCAACGTCCACGGTGAGGGAACCGGTTCCCGCGTGAAACCTGGTAATCCGCCATGACCAGAAATGCTGCCGGATGGCCACAATAAACGGCATAGCTGCGGTATCGAATTGATCCGGGTCCCATTCGATGGGAGTTCCGTTGTAGCTCGACGGGAACTCCTCAACGTTCCATCTAGGACCTACTGGTTGGCTGTTCACAGCGTGTTGACTCTTATCTTTATATAGCCAGAAGCGTAGTTGATCAGTCCAGAAGCCCTGCGCCTGGCGTGGGTTACCTCCGAGGACGTTAGCGTAACCCGGGTCTTATCACCCAGAATACCGTTACACCGACGATTACCTGACATATGAGTTGTGACCTCTTCCCGAGATAGTCGCCTATGCCTACCTGCAGATTGCCCACCTTCGCCATCTGGTGATTGGGGGGTGGCCGAATTGCATTGTCACACTACGGCCAGCGACGGCACAGTTTCGCCAGAAAACCTTGTTGAAATCGCTGAGCATGTTGGTCTTGATGTACTGGCTGTTACGGACCACGACACAATGACGGGAGCGTTACGTGCTCGGGATTACGCGTTGCGAGTTGGAGCGCGGGTTGAAGTTGTGGTTGGGATGGAAGTTACGACCCGCCGCCAGGACCACATCGTGGGATTGTTTCTTGAGCGTCCGCCAGAAATTTTTCGTTCAGTGGCCGATACAGTCGATGCTATCCATTCGCAGGGCGGACTAGCAATTGTGGCTCATCCATTTCTCGGTTTGCCGTCATCAATTTCCGCCGGGCGACTCCGGAAGGCGCTTGAGAGATGCCGGTTTGATGGGATCGAGGCTGAGAATCCATATATGCGTAAAGGTGCCCGTGAGCGCCTCCAGCGTTTCATGCAGGATGAGCACGATCGGATAGGTGCTGTAGTTGGATCCAGCGATGCCCACTTTGGTGATCTGGCTCAGGCTGTTTCCCTGTTTGAAGGACGAACGGCCGCCGATCTTCGCCGCGCAATAGCCACTCAGGCGGTTACGCCAGCCATTGGTCGAGTGCGTTATGCGGCTCCTAGTCTTTCGGCCCGTCTACAGAACCAGTATCGAAGTCTCGTCCGATTGCCAATTACTCGAGGAGTTTTGCTGTGGCGGCAGTGGCGAGGCGATTAAATACGGAGACATGATCCGTTTATCAAAGACGACCACTGCAGATACTGAGTGCTGGCTAAACGGTGCCTTCAGCAGGTTGTTGTTTAGGTGTAGGCGGCCGTTCCCGGGGTGAGGCATCGTCGTTGACAACGTCAGTCTGTATGGCGGGCTCCGTGGTGTCACTCTTCACAGGAGCCTGATCGCCAAATGTGCTGATCAGACGCGTAAATTCTTCAGCATCAAGAGTTTCAACTTCAATGAGACGTTCGGACAGCATGTCGAGAAGTTTTTCGTGTCGGGCCAGGATCTCCATGGCACGACGGTGGCCATCATCGATCAAATGTGAGACTTCGGCATCAATGGCTTCAGCGACCCGCTCGCTGTAGTTTCGTTGTTCCGCAATATCACGCCCGAGAAACACGAGTTCCTCACGCCGACCAAATGCTCGGGGACCGAGTTTTGGACTCATGCCGTACTGGGTCACCATGCGGCGTGCCGTCTCCGTCGCTTGCTGGATGTCATTGCTAGGACCTGTGGACATTTCACCAAACGTGAGAACCTCGGCCGCATGTCCGCCCATGGTCATAGCTAAAAGATCCTCAAAAAAGCTTTTCGTATAGAGATGTCGATCCTCAGGGGGTTGCAGACGTGTGTAGCCGCCCATCTGGCCACGGGGAAGAATCGTGACCTTGTAGACCGGATCCGCTCTCTTGAGCATGTGGGCTACAAGTGCGTGCCCAATTTCGTGGTACGCGGTTACTCGTTTCTCTTGATCGCTCATTACCCGACTCTTGCGCTGCGGCCCTGCGATCAATCGGTCAATGGCCTCCTCTATTTCGAACATACCTATGGCCGACCGGTTGCGCCGGGCTGCCAGAATGGCCCCTTCGTTGAGCAAGTTTTTCAGGTCGGCCCCTGAGAACCCGGGAGTTTGCTTACCCACAGTTTCAAGATCCACATCTGGATCCAGAGGCTTGTCACGTGCATGAACTCGAAGTATCGCCTCTCGTCCTTTCATGTCTGGGAGGTCGAGGGTGACCCGACGGTCGAATCTGCCGGGTCGCAACAGTGCCGGGTCAAGGACGTCTGGTCGATTAGTGGCTGCGAGAACAATGACGGTTTGCTCACTTTCGAAGCCATCCATCTCGACCAAGATTTGATTAAGAGTCTGCTCCCGCTCGTCATGGCTACCGCCAAGGCCAGCACCACGCTGGCGACCGACTGCATCTATTTCGTCAACAAAAACGAGAGCCGGCGCGTTTTGCTTGGCCTTCTCAAATAGGTCGCGGACCCGTGAGGCCCCAACGCCGACAAACATTTCAACGAACTCAGACCCACTGATACTAAAGAAGGGGACACCCGCTTCACCGGCCACGGCTTTTGACAGAAAAGTTTTGCCAGTACCAGGCGGGCCAACAAGTAACACACCCTTTGGGATCTCAGCACCGATCTTGGTGAACTTCTCGGGGTATTTAAGGAACTCAACAACCTCCGCAAGTTCCTGTTTAGCTTCGTCAACGCCTTGAACATCTTTGAACGTGACCTTTGGTCTGTTGGCGGTGACCAGTCGGGCACGACTCTTGCCAAAACTCAGGGCCTGAGAGTTTGATCCTTGCGCTTGTCGCATCATGAATACAAGCAAACCTACGAAAATCAGCAAGGGCAATATTGAGGTAAGGATGCTGATAATCGTCGGCGCGTTGCTCGGCTCGTCATATTCAACAGAGACCTGTTCCCCAGCGGTGTTCAATCCACGAGCCTCAAGCTCATTGCTGATTGAAAAATTGTTGTCAACAACAGCAGCCAGCATGCGCCCGTCCACATTAGCTGAGATTTCTGATCCCCCGACTTGAATCTGTGGCCGGTTTCCACGTTCAGCTGAACCTTGAACTTCAGCAAGCAGGGTTGAAATGGGAACATGCTGCTCGCGAGGTCCGGGGTTAAACATCACGAACAGAACTACAAGAATTGCAACGGCTAACACGATATACATGAAGCCGTTGCGTACAAGTCGATTATTCATCGAATGGCAGCCTTTCGTTCTGTGTCAGAACGATAGCAACGCTTCGCTGCGGGAGATATCAAGTATATCAAGCACCCTAGGAACTTAGATTTAGATTCTGGCTTGTGTGAGAGTGTATGTGCAACCGTCATGTCGATCTGTAATGAAACTCCCTAGCCTGTAGGTTATACAAATGGCGTCCATATTGCTGATACCGCAAGTAACGTCTCGTCTTGAGGGTGTGGTTTGAAATCTTCGCTTACGGCGACGCCTAGAACACAGGCCAAGCGTTGATTTATCACGAGGATTGGTGTGCCGGGACGTAAGGCTCCTGGTATACGGCACCGTTTCAAATAGCGTGATAGGTCGTGAAGCTTTCCATCTGCTGGAGAAACTATCTGGTCTCCGGGTTTTGGTGTCCGAACGAACAGGCAAGATTCTGAAGGCGCGTCAGTCAGTAAGTGTGTGTGCGGATCAATCGAATGGCGATCCACTGAGCGGATTCGATCGATTCGCACGAGACAGTTAGGTAATTGGATAGTGTTCCCAATTTCCACTGGGACCGGTGTCGTTACAGGAGCATCGGTTACGCGCTCACGATAAATTGCGATTGCTCGGTCGCGCACGAATGCCCACCTATGGGCAGGAAGCTGAACCCAGATCCCCGAGACATTATGAGTTAAAGCGTGCTCCAACTGTCGCCAAACCCCGGTGCTTAGTTGCCCAACAGCATTCGGTTCTTTCCGCATGGCTGTGGTCAGGGTTCTGCGTAATGGGCCTGGTTCCACGGCCTGACGACTTGTTGCGACAGGCATGCGGATGTCCGTTATCGCGCGTACGGTTGGTCCTGTCGGTTGTTCAGCGAGGGCGGCACTGCGCAGCACTGCTCGACGGGCGCCAGGATAAATGCGTTCCAGCAATGGGATGAGTTCATGTCTTATGCGATTCCGTCGAAAGGCCGGAGAGTTATTGGCCGGATCACGATAGGCACACAGGTCAATGCACGTCAGATACGTCTCAATTTCTCCCCGCCAGATACTGAGCAGTGGTCGAAGCGTGTGACCATCATCTTGTTGCATGCCTTGTGGACCCACAGGGCCATAGCCACGCGCAAGATTCATCAACACTGTTTCGACCTGGTCGTCCGCGTTGTGCCCGGTTACGATCCGGGAAGCGTCGATTCGCAGGGATTCTTCGCGCAAGTACCTGCGACGGATTCGACGAGCCGACATCTCTAGTGATTCATGCTTCTCTCTGTCGGTGATTGACGATCGCTCGATCGTGATGTGGACTCCACGGTGTCGACACGTGGTGGCGACGGTGTCGGCGACCGCAGCGCTGTTCGGAGTCCAACCGTGATCTACGTGGAGGGCGTGAACGGTTGGTCCGCCTCGATCCTTGGCATGTAGAAGGGCGTCCAATACTGCCAGTGAGTCAGGTCCGCCAGATACGGCGACGAGTACACGGTCACCGGAGGTGAGCCCGGCACTCCGGACTGTTGCGTGATAGACCGCGTCACGGATTAAGCGCACTGTGCGCAACGACGGTGACTGGTTAACCAGTGCTTCCGAATCCACCGCGGGTGGGTTGGCCAGTGGCATCTTGCTCGTTCCAATCAGCTTGGGTTATACGAACAAAGACACCTTGAGCAATTCGATCTCCCCGTTGGATGACAACGGGTGCCGATGTGGGATTCCAGACTTCAATGTGAATCTCATCGTCAGGTCCGGCATAGTCCTGATCGACGATGCCCACGCCATTGGCAAGCCGTAGGCCGGTGCGACGTGGGGTGCTGCTACGGACTGCGATCAAGAGCATATGGCCCGGGGGTGTGTCCACGATTACATTGGCGGGCAGTCGAGCCATCCCACCGGCCTCGACGGTGGTAGTCGTACGGATGATTAAGTCAAAGCCCGCCGACCCCTCCGTGGCATAGCTTGGCAACGGCAAGGTGGGATCGACCCGGGTTATCGGCACGCGCATAGCTCGTGAAGTGTACGTCTCGTACGGTGCTCAGGCTACGCGCCAAAGAATGCCG
Organism: uncultured Chloroflexota bacterium; assembly: GCA_964522375.1. Lineage (GTDB taxonomy): Bacteria > Chloroflexota > UBA11872 > UBA11872 > UBA11872 > UBA11872. The sequence continues at coordinate 27,424 of CAZFVB010000015.1, read as the reverse complement.
TCACCCATGCTCGAACGTGTCCAAACTCTACAGGTTTGGAGGGGATGTTCTCCGGTAGGGTTGGTGCGGCTCGCGTCGATCTTTTCAGGTTGACTAAGTCGTCGAGAATAATAATGGCGCGGTCTCCAGGGTCGACGAGCCCAAGGTCACGTTTTGCGATCTCCCGGATTGCTGGCACCGATTTGGCGTAAGTGAGCCGTTCACGCAGGCTGAAGATATCCTGGTTTGCATGCACGATCTTGGCTTTCAGTTGCTCGATCCGATCGTTTGCTCCGCGATGTTCCGTTGATGAGTTGGTTCCTTGGACGAGGACGGTGACGAGCGCAATTAGAGTAACGAGCGCGACAGCTCGGGTGAGAAAGCGGGCTCGATCAGTCACACCTATTCGACCTCCACTGACTTGGATGGAATGTGTTCCAAGTGATTGATTGCCCACTCTGGATCAGAGTCACTTGGGAAAACAGGGTAATGCACAGCTTCTATGACACCGTTGTTTGCAATGAATGTCACCCGCTTTGTCAGGGTTTTGTCCTCAAACTTAAATGTAGGCAAGCGTATCGAATTGCTAAACATAAGTTGTTCATCGCTCAGCACCTTAAAGGGAAGACGGAGTCGGTCCGACATTTCTTTTTGGTACGCGGTGTTCTGTGTACTTAAACCAAAAACCTGCACGCCAAGCTTACATAATTCACCGTAATGGTCTCTGAAAGCACAACTTTGCGGTGTGCAGCCCATTGCACCAGGGATTTCACCCCAACCTTCTGGGGGAGGCACGTCTGGTCTGCCTGTCATTGGATAACAGTAAACAACAATTCTCTCTGGCAGCCTTGAAAGGTTGACTGGGTCACCGAGGGTTGAGACAAGCCCTAAATCAGGAAGCCTTGTACCAATCAAATGGTTACAACTGCCATCATTCTCCGGTATCGGCAGGTTGGCTGGCGTTGACTCGTTTGAACTGGTCATTGCTTTTTATCCAGCGGTCCTTCTTGACTTACTCCACCGTGACTGACTTGGCGAGGTTTCGAGGGTGGTCAACATCCAGGCCAAGCCATACGGCAACGTGATAGGCTAAATGTTGTAGTGGCACTATGCTGACCATGGGTGCCTTGGGGGTCGGGGGGGGCGGCAGAAGAATCACGTCGTCGGCCAAATCATCGTGAAGGTCTTCACCCTCGGTCGCGACCAAAATAACGCGTCCGTTACGGGAACGAATCTGTGTGACGGCGTTGAGTGTTTTTGCTCGCATAGTGTCATCGAGCACAACGGCAACGATAGGGGTGGCTGGTTCGACGAGCGCAATGGGCCCATGTTTTAGTTCGCCGGCGGCAAACCCCTCCGCATGGATGTATGAAATCTCCTTGAGCTTGAGGGCGCCTTCCAACGCGACCGGGTGAGCGAGGCCTCGGCCCATATACAGAAAGTTTTTGAAATGGTGATAGCGTCTGGCGAGTTGCTCGAGTTTTGGCTCTAATTCGAGCGCCCGTGCGACGGCGATTGGTGCGTGGGCAATGGCGGCAATATTACTGGCCAGTTCCTCAGGTCCAAGCAGTTTACGATCCGAGCCAAGCTTGCAGGCGAGTAGGTACAGTAGCCCAATCTCAGACACGAAGGTTTTGGTTGCTGCCACACTAATCTCAGGCCCTGCGTGTAGATGCAAAACAGCATCCGCGGCTCGAGTTAATTCGCTCCCAGGTGTGTTAACTAGTGCGGTAACCGGCGCTCCAGCGGTACGGGCTCGGGCTACCGCAACCAAAACGTCAGCGGTTTCGCCAGATTGGGAAATAGCGACCACCAGGGTTTGTGGTGATATGGGGCCTGGGGCATACGCAAACTCGGAGGCGACTTCGACACTGCAAGGAAGTTGGGCAACGTCTCGCAGGTAGTGTGCTCCTACCATTCCAGCGAAGTAAGAGGTGCCGCTAGCAACGATGACCACGCGATCAATGCTCGTAGCTTTAAGGGGAAGATCGAAGCCATCGAGTTCTAGCTCGACAGGATCAAGGGTAACCCGAGGCCGAATAGTGTCTGCTAGCGTTCGAGGTTGTTCGCGAATTTCTTTATGCATGAAATGTCGATGTCCGGCCTTGGCGGCAGCAACCGGGTCCCACGGGACCGACATCGATTGGCGTTTAATTGGTTGTTGGTTCAGATCGGTGAACTCTGCTGTTTCCCGACTGAGAGTGACGACCTCATTTGCCTGCAGGACTTGAATTTCTGATGTGTGCTGTACGACAGCGGGAAGATCGGACGCGACGAATGCACCGGTGTCGTTGTGTCCAACGACAAGGCCACCCGCTGCCCCCACTCGACCCGCGACAAGGAGATCAGGCTCGTCGGCTGCAAGCGCCAGAAGGGAGTGTGCGCCATCTAGCTGGCGAAGAGTAGTTGCTACGGCTTCTGCGAGAGACCCTCCAGCCGCGTATTCAAGGCCAACGATATGCGCGATCACCTCGGTGTCAGTCTCAGATCTGAACTCATGTCCGTCGGCAACAAGTTGATCACGTAAACGGTGAACATTGTCTGTCATGCCGTTGTGAACAATGACCAGACGATCTGTCGCATCGGCATGCGGATGCGCGTTGTGATCGGTTACGGATCCGTGCGTAGCCCAGCGTGTGTGACCGATGCCAATGGTTCCTTGCAGGGTTTCTTCATCGAGAAGGGATGCAAGATCATCGATGCGGCCAGCGCGCCGTCGTAGGGTGAGGCCGTTTGTTCCAAGTACTGCGAGCCCTGCCGAGTCATAGCCACGGTACTCAAGCGCACGCAAACCATCGAGAATTACTGGGGCAGCTAATTCGCTGCCAAGGTATCCGACGATCCCACACATGGCGCTGTGCTCCGCTCAGTCACGCTTATAGGTCGGTCTGACCAAATCGGGTCCGGCGCCTCCCCTGCGTGACCATACCCTTGGTGAAGGTGAACGGCAATCAACTAATCAGCTTGCATGGGTGACAAACCAGTTGAGAATCCGAGCCACGAGGTCCATGCGGTGGGCCGGCTCAACGATCCGATGGTATTCCCGAGGGTATCGGATGAAGCTCGTTGCTACGCCTGAGTCTCTCAATGCGGCGTGTAATTCGAGGCCTTGCGCGATCGGAACCCTTCGATCCTCAGCGCTATGGACAACAAGTGTAGGAGTGGTTGCCTTGTTGATATATCGCACGGGCGATCGTTCATGAATGAGTCGACGCTGGGTCAACGGCGTGCCGCCAAATTCCCACCTCACCCAACCGGGTATATCAGTTAGCGCGTAGAAGCTTTCAATGTTCGTTACGGCGTTAACGGCTACCGCAGCCGAAAAGCGGTTGGTATGCCCAACAGCCCATGCTGTTAGATAACCGCCATAACTCGTCCCGGTCATGAAAGTTGGAAGGTCTTGCTGTCCATTTGCTGCGATCCAGTCCTCAAGTGCGTTCAGGCAATCCTGGTAATCACCACCAGCCAAATCCATACGGTCAGCCAGGAGGAACTCACGACCATAACCGGCACTTCCTCGGAAGTTGGGCTGGATCACATCGAAGCCATGGGAAACTGCTGCCTCGATATCAGGTCGATACTCCTCTGTTGTGCGGCTATGCGGTCCTCCGTGAGGCCAGAGAATGATGCCGGAGGGCTTTCGGTCTGACGTTAGTGCCAGGCTCTGGATGGTCACGTTGTCTGTGGAAACGATGGACGAGATACGCGCGAAACTACTTGTCGAGCTTTCTTGGTGTTGTGACCGCCAGACCGAACCTCCGTTTGCATCCAGGACTTCAATTTCTTGGGGAACGGTTGCTGACTGTGTCACGCAAGCAATGGCACCGGTGACCGAGTCGACGCTTGGCAAGGTCGCGTGTGGTAACAAGTGGTTTATTTTCAGCGGGGGAGTCCCGTCCTGGACGCGCAAGAGAATGCTTTGAGTGCCCTCCGCCGATACGACGATCCATGAGCCGTCTGGTCCAGGCATTGGGGCGCTCTCTGGGCTAACCGCATGCCGTTTCGTACTTGTGAGTGCGCGACGGCTGCTGCCGTCAGAAGCTACAGTCTCCAATGCCATGACGTCGGCGTGAGGACCCAGGGAAGGAGCCGTTATGAAGGCAATTCGATCGTCCTCGCTGCGGTTCGTTGGTGAGACGGCTGCTCCTGGCCCATCCGCAAGCAGGCGTTCACTGTTAGTTCCTAGATCAACCCTCCAGAGAGCAAAAGCCTGTGCAAGATTGGAGACCACACCTTCCTCGGTGCCACTGCGATTTGAAACGAAAGCGATAGCACGGTTGTTCTCGAGCCAGATGCCCGCGCCGCTGTGGTACCCGTCTGATGAGATAGGACTGGCTGGTCTACGAGTTTTCAGGTCTCGAATCCAAAGGCGGATTCGTTCCACCTCGCCAAGGCAATCGCCGTCGTTTCTGGGATCAACAACTGGGTCATTCTTGGCTGCCGCCGGCGCGTTATACGCGGTATAGAGCAGAAGATCATTGGTCGTCGCCCATGTGAAGGTTCTGAAAAAGGGATGTGTAGCTATTCGACCATGGGAATTATCAGAAAGGTCAATCTCCTCCGTCGATCCGTTGAGGTCGACGACAACCATTCGATCTTTGCCTTCGGCAGTTTCAAGGTAGGCAAAGCGTGTTCCATCAGGTGCCCACGTTATTGCCGGGTCGGATCCGGAAATTCCAGAGATGATGCGTTCGCTTGCACAATGTTCAGTATCGAGAAGCCAAATGTCACTCACAATTTGATTGGCCGCTACATTGGGTCGAGCGACGGAGTAAACAAGGTAGCGGCCCTGTGGTGACCACGATGGACGCGTGGGGACGGAGCTTTCAAATATGGACGTGATCGCGGCTCTATCGATTATTGGGAAGGACATAGGGGGATTTAGGGAAATGCGGTGCGTCCGTAACCGAAACACTGCGGACAGCGCGGTTCGCGTCCACTGGCCAAGGCTGGCTGACCATCCGGATCGACCCCGGAGCCTTCGCATACGGAACAGCGTCGTGACAGCACCCGGCGGACGAGCCGCCACCAGAAGCTCGAAATAGGACCGCCCCCGGTATATCCAGGAGGCTGATCTTGGCGAGCATGTTCTTGCGGGCTCATGGTTGTACCCCGGCACCGCGTCGTAAGCCCCGGCCTGGTGTCGCGCCAGTATGGCTGCCATGGTCGATCACGATTGACCCGTTGACGACCACCATGTCGATGCCGTCAGGAAACTGCACTGGTTGGTCAAATGTTGCCTTGGAGGTGACCTTTGGCAGGTCAACGACAACAAGATCTGCTGCTAGTCCGGGCCGAATCATTCCGCGGTCGACAAGACCGAAGCGTTGGGCGGGTGCTGCCGTCATGTGCCGGATCATTTCTGCCAGAGGAAGCGCCTGTCGATCCCTGACGAATCGACCCAGAAATCTCGGATAGGTTCCGAAGGTCCGAGGATGTGGTGATCCGCCTGTGAGAACTGCGTCCGTCGAACATATGTGGTTTGGGTGTCGCATCAGGTTTTCGAAGTCCGAATCTGTAGCCGAGTTGTGCGCGACCGCGCAAATTACACCCTGTTCCTCATCAACCAGATCAACAACAACGTGTTCGGGCGTTTCTCCGCGATCCGCGGCAATGCTGTCGATGAATTGGCCCTCGAGATGATTGTTGGTGGCTGAGGGAACATACGCGAGCCTGATCTGCGACCAGTCCATGCCGTTACCGCTGACACGGTCGTTCATTTCGGATTCAATCCGTGTCCGAGTCTCTGGCCTAGCCAGCCGCGCCAGCATATGGTCGACGCCACCCTCCATGGCCCAGTCTGGAAATGAAAAATGGAGCAGCGTACTTCCCGCGGGCCATGCGTACGTATCGAAGGTTACGGACACGCCTAGCGCGATCCCTCGATCTGCCTCCTCTAAGTTCAGCCGCCACTCATTGTTCTGACTATTGAAGTGGGAAATGTGCACAGGGCACGACGCGCGCAGTCCAATTTCCATGGTTTCGCGTATGGCCTCGCGCATTCCCAATTGATAACGCATATGGGTGACGTACGGGGCGTCATAGCGACCGGCAACTTCACACAGACTCACGAGTTCGTCTGTATTGCCAAAGGCGCATGGCGTGTAGTCCAAGCCGGTTGAAAGGGCGATTGCGCCGTCTCGCATGGCGTCATCCACAATTTGCTGCATGCGCCGCAACTCTTCCGGTGTTGCCGGTCGGTCATCCCATCCCACCACGGCAGCACGGACGCAGCCATGGGGAACATGGTGGGCCACATTAACGGCCACCTTTCGGTCAAAGCTTGAAAGCCATCCGTTTACGGTGTCCCACGGGCCGGTTACATCAGGCGAACCATTGAGGGCGGCAAAGTAATCTAGAAATGGCTGCCGCTCGGTCTCTGCTAGGGGCGCGTACCCTATTCCGTCTAACCCTGTGAGTTCTGTCGTGATCCCTTGCCGGACCTTGGGTTGGTGGTCTGGTTGCGCGAGCAGCATCAGATCTGAGTGGGTGTGGACATCGATAAAGCCGGGTGTGAGCACACGCCCGCCAAGATCTATTTCCCGAGACCCCCTGGTGTCAACGGTTCCCACGGTCGTGATTAGCGCGTTGTCGACCGCAACGTCGCCGTGCATTGGAGATCCACCTGAACCATCAACGATGGTGGCGTCTCGAAAAACTATGTCATGTGTCATAGATTTCTCAGCTGGACTACTGTGTAAGTCTCGCAAGTCGGTTGCATCCTAGACAGCCGAAATTGTACGGGAGGGATGTCCGTGAGTCTTAACGCTGGCCATACCGGGATCGTTGTTCAGGATCTAGAGCGGATGACGAGGTTTTATATAGAGGTGTTCGGTCTTACGGAGACCCGCCGTATGACACGCGAGGGTAGGCCTCTAGACCAACTTCTCGGCTTGGAACGAGTAAAGCTCGACGTGGTCTTCCTTGGCACGCCAGATCGACCTGCAGCCATAGAGCTGTTGAAGTATGTGCGACACCCGGATGCGGTGGTGCAGCGATATCCGAACACCCACGGGGTCAACCACGTACATTTCATCTCTGACAATATGGATCCAATTGTTGCGCGGCTTACCGATGCCGGTATTGAGTCGGTTGGTGGCCCCGTCGATTGGTTTGATACGTGGTCCAGAGTCCTCTACACGAGGGATCCCGAACAAAACCTTGTCGAAATCACGGAAGTTCCGCCTGGAGAACCCATGCCGTACGTGTCTACTAAATAGACGTATACCGCCAGTTGTTGTCAGCAGTTGCCCAAGAGGGATGGTTACGCTTACGGACTACTAGTCGGGATCTGCACCGGGCGTGCCGATGCGCACGAGTTCAGTATGGCGTCGGAGGTTCTGAGCGCATTTAGCGCCAGATCGTTTGGAGCCGTTGCACCGCTTGTGAAGGCCTCGACGGCATGCACGTGGGCGTCCAATGGATCAGCCATGTCAATGGGACTTGCGGTGTTCTTGCTGAGGTGCGTGACGCTGGATGCGCGGCTATCGGTGTGAATGGATCCATTCGCGCCAACAAGCATCACCCGATTAAAGGGGTGACCGCCGGCCAATGCAGCACCGATGTCAAGTGCGGCGGTCAGTCCGTGTTCGAAAGTCAGAGTTGCTATGAGGTAATCGTCAGCGTCTGTAGCAATGCTGTGGGTAACACCGTACGCGATTACTGGGGCTTGGCCCATCAGGCTCAGAACTGCGACGAGTTCATTAAGCAACAAATCGTGAACTGCTACAGGCTGCGGCCACCAGCTTGTCCATCTTAGAAACCGTGCCGAACCGACGCGTTCACTGTCCAGTGATTCGCGTAGAACAGCATAGGGCTGTCGATACAAGCTTGGAAGTAGCACCTGGCTGTTTGCTCCCGGTTCTTTCGTGTCGCTAAGCAGGTCGAATACAAACCGGGTGTTGCCTGAACTTAAAAATGTTGCACACGGGATTGAGATTGAAGCGTCTTCACCACGCGTGTCGTTGGGTGAATACCCAGGGGCTAGAACGACGGCCTGCACGTCGACGTCATCCCGCAACGCGGTAAGGCTAGGAGCAGTCGGGATGCTGGCTTCGTGTTCAAGGTTCTGGCGGACGGATGGATCTGGATGGGAGATGCCCACGATGTTCAGCGAGGGTGTGTTGAGCAGCTTGGTTAGCAGTGGTTCAGAATCCATGGTGCTTGCTGCAATGGCGAGACGCATATCGGGCAACCCTGTACCTACTGTTTGGGACAGTGTCGCTGCGGCTGCGCGCTACGGCAAACGTTGCACAAAAAACGGCGGGGCCCGTAAGGGCCCCGCCGAGCAAGCTCAACTATGCAGTACGTGATCGTGCTAGGACTTAATCCCTGTTAACGCAATCCCACGTACGAACTGCTTCTGGGCGAAGAAGAACACAATGATGATCGGCGCGACCGACACAATTGACGCTGCCATGAGCATCTGGAACTCAGTTCCATACTGTGTTCGGAACCACCGAATACCGACTGCTAGCGTCAACTTCTCGGGTGTTTGAATAAACACGAAGGGTTCGAAGAATTCGTTCCACTTATTGATGAAGTTAAAGACAGCGACGGTTGCAATTGCTGGCTTAGATAGCGGGATGACGACCCGGAACAGGACCTGCAGCAGGTTGGCCCCGTCAATTTCCGCGGCTTCATCCAGCTCTATGGGCAATGTTAGGAAGAACTGCCTCAGGATGAAGATATAGAACGCTTGGCCCCAGAGGTCTGGAATGGCTACCGGCCAAATGCTGTCTAGCAGTCCGAGCTGTCTGAACATTACGAACTTGGGCACGATTGTTACGTGTCCTGGCAGCATCAGGCTTGCCAAAATCAGAATAAAGAGCTGATTTCGTCCAGGGAACTGGGTTCGCGAAAATCCGTATGCCACGAAGATGCTGACGACCGTCTGGCCGAGCATTCCGAGCACCACCAGTATCAGTGAGTTAACGATCCAGTTTGCAAAAGGTCCCGTTTCCCACATGTCGATGTAGTTTTGCCAAATCCATGGGTCGGGCCACAACTGCGGTGGGTCATCAAAGAGCTTGTCCAGCCGCATAAATGAGGTCCGGAGCATCCACAGGAACGGGATGGCATAGAGAAAGCTGCCGAGCCACAGCACGGTATACGTACTGAATCGACCGCCCGCTCTTGTCGCCCGAACCCGACCCGAGGTGCGAATACGTGTAGAACCCGACCTGCCACCGGATGGGGCCGGAGGTTCAACGGTCGCGGTTTGTTGAGCCATAGGTTTCCCCCTTTACGCCCTTTCACCCTCGTAGTACACCCATTTTCGTGCGGTAACGAACTGCACGATCGTGAGGAACAAGATGATAAAGAACAAGATCCAGGCAATCGCCGAAGCATAGCCCATCTTGAAGAATCGGAAGCCATTCCAGTACAGGTAGAGCAGTAAGAACAGCGTGGCATCCGCCGGACCACCCTCGGTGATGATTAAGGCAGTCGTGAATACCTGAAAGGAACCAATTACGGCTAGGACCAGAGTGAGGAAGATCTGCGGCGTCATCATGGGGATGGTGACGTTTCGGACCTTGCCCCACCAACCGGCTCCATCAATCTCGGCAGCCTCATATAGATGTTGAGGAATTCCTTGAAGGCCAGCCAGGTAAATAATCATGGTGGTTCCAACGGACCAGAAGCTCATGATGATTAAGCCAGGCATTGCCCAGGTAGTTGAGCCCAACCAGTTAGGGGGTGAAATCCCCAGCGGCACCATGAAGATGTTCAGGAAGTTGTTCAGCAAGCCGTTGGGCTGGAGTACCCAGTACCACAGCACTGCTGTTGCGACACCAGTAGTAATCGACGGCAGATAAAAGGCCGTCCGGTACATCGCAATGCCTTTGACTTTTCGGTTTAGCAAGGCTGCTATCCCGAACGAAAGGATCAAAACACCTGGCACATGAAAGACAACGTAATACACGGTGTTATAGACACTTTGAACAAATCTTGTGTCTTCACCTGACAGTAGTTGGGAGTAATTTTCTAAGCCCATCCACCTGATGTCCCCAACGAGACGCCATGCGGTGAAACTCAGGAAAAACGAGAAGAAGAAAGGTCCGGCCACAAACAAGACGAAACCAACAAGCCAAGGAAGCACGAAGAGGAAACCTCGAACGTCCTTCCAGGTCCATCCCAATATGCCACGGCTGCCTGGTGAGGCTACCGGTGGCGTGGCCATATCACTTGCAGTCATCACCCCTCCTTCACGCTTGAACGGCTTAGCGAGGATCGAGGATTAAGTCTCGATTCCCCTACCGCTCAGCGTCCCCATGAATGTTTGTCATTTCACGACAGCGGTTGTGGACCGTACAGTTGTCGTGGGATGCGCGTCAACAGTTTGACGCCTAATTGTACGCGTCTTTTGGAAAATGTCCGCAGTTTCCCTCGGGCACTCGGGCATCTCGCTGAGTAGCGTATTACGAATCCAGCGGATAACTGAATTTGTCCGGGGCTGTGCCGGTGAACGACCACGATTCTTCGTGCTGGCCTCTTCGAACGGAAAGGTTCGGTATGGTGCCAGCTTGGACCGGCTCTTCCCACTCGATAGAGGTTTGTGTGGCGTCACCGTAGATAAATGCTGCAGCGGTCCAGAATGCTTGCGAGGTGTTCTCGATAATAGTGGTAGCTCGAAGGTCGCTTGCGGGGTTTCCGGGAGAACGTGCGGTAATAAGACGGCTTCCGGGAAGGGGGCTCGTTGCAATGATTAATTGAGTTTTGGTTTCGTCACCGACTGGAGCTTCGAGTTGCACCGTGGCTCCTGACCCGGATGGCCAGGCCGACACTTCCTGCAGGTGGGCGTAGGAATCGTTCTTAGGAAGATCGGCCACGGAACTGCTTCCGTCAGGCCAATGAGAGAACGTCCCGGCGTGGTGAAAAACCACATGAACTTTTCGCTGCACTGGAGCTTCGATGCGGGTGAGCACAACAAAATATCCATCCCGCGCTAACACTACTCGGCGGGCGTAAACCGCGGCGTATGGTCCTTGTTCCCATACGACTTGCGCGTCTGCAATGCCAAAAGGCGAGTTGTTGACGGGGCGAAACCTGAGGGCTTCCCCGGTAGCTGGCGGCTGCGCTTCGCCCTCAATGACAACGGACGAGTGGCTCAACGTGTGCCGATACCACGAGTCGTTAATGGCTATTCCATATCCCGGTGTGCCGAGATCGGTGCCCCATCGGTCGCCGCCTCCATAGATGCTTAGCGCTAGCTTGTCAGCGTGTCCATGGCCTCCCCCGTGGGGTCCGTATTTAAGCAGCAGTTGTCCTTCGCACTCCATCGGAAGTTGTGGTCGAAGAACAGCAAATCCGCTGGCGTTTTCATTGGATTCGGTGCGCTCGGGTGAGGGTGCCTCTGACACTGTGTCTGGACCGTAGAGGAGCGCTTCGACACTGTTTCGAACAGAAGTGCGGTAGGAGCGCGTCAGGACCGCTTCGAACTCTGCTGATGGGTACCAGCCGGACGCGATCTCATAGAAGGCAGGCCCCGTGGGGATTCCATGGCCAACCTCATCTGTCACGCGCGAGTGATACCAGCAGTCGTTAATGGCGGGAATGTAGTCGTCAGGAAAGGCGATTCGTAGCGGGGCCTCGAACATCTGTCGGAGGATCGGGTTGCCGCGGAGATCATCATCCTGGCCTTCGCGGGCCATGGCTAGGGCAAGGGCGGCGCCGAGAGTGAAGTAGTGGTAGCTGGAGGCTCCTTCATACCAATGCCCATCGTCGAGAACACCACGTGCTAGTTGGTCGGTTACGCCAAAAGTGTCTTCGGTGACCCGTCGGACAAGCTCGTTATTGCCGAGGGCTGTGCCAATGGTGGCAAGCGCTGCGTTCAGCCAATTTTCGTAGTTGTGAATTCGAGGCACTCGCTGGGATTCGATATGTCTCGCAGCGGCTTCGAGCAAATCCTGCCGCAACAGGTTTTGGTCAGCAGGTTCTAGGTCCGGCCATACCCAATGACAGGCCCATGTGATGGGAATTACCCACACAGACTCGTCAAGCGCGTGGTGGGTAATCTTTCCAACGCTTGGCGCATCCCGCTCACTGTGCACGTCAGGATAAATGTGTGCATAGCCCACAAGTATTTCTCGTGCCTTAGCGAGATGGACGGGGTCGCCGTCGACTCGCCATAGCAAGGCGAGTCGTAACGCGCGTTGGGCTAACCGCCGGTTGGCTGTCCATAGCCAGGCATCATCGAATGGCAGTCCCGACCACACATGATTATCGATAGGGCACGCGTGTGCAGTGGGTGTGTGTTCATCGAAAACCAACTCAGCCGCGTGGTCCGGACAGAAATAGTCGTGGTAATACCCTCCGTTGCGGGCCACCGGCTGTAGCGGACTTGCGAGTGCAGCCTTCGTTTCATCGCGCAGCGCTTGAACTGAATCCGCAAACGCCGCGGCGTTTTTTCGACCCAAAGCGCGTTGTAATGGTTGTTGCGGAAGTTCCAGTTCAGTCATGGTGGTCCTTTGGTGTGTGGCCGTAGGCGGTAAGTGTTTCTTGGGCAATCGTGTCCCAATGCAGCACACGATCCCGTTGTCGTGCGGCTTTCCGAGCAGCTGTGTGATCCATTCCCCGAGCGACAGACAAGGCTTCACGTAGGCCGTCGGGCTGGGCTGGATCATAGAAAATTGCCGCCTCGCTTGATCCGATTAACTCGGGCAAACACCCATGTCGAGGAACGACGATCGGCGTTTCATGGCCGAGCGCCAAGACGGCGCTTCCTGACGTGAGCGTGTCAAGGAACGGCAGGACCAAGACGTCGACTGCTCCCATTACGAGCTGAATTTCCTCGTCGGCAATATGTCTGAAGTGTGTGATGACCCGCTCGTCTGCAATGGTCATGCTGTGCAGCGGGCCGTCGTAATTTGCATGTAGCGCTCCTGCGATAAGCAAGCGAACATCGTCATCCTCAATGCCACCGAATTCTTCGAGTAGCTGTTCGACTCCTTTATATGCCCTGATGTTTCCAAAGTATCCGTAGACAAAAACGTTTTCTGGAATGTCGAATGCGCGGCGTGATTCCGCACGCGTGGCTCCTCTGGGATACGCGTCGGCGAAGGACCCGTGAGGAATCACGAGGACGTGCGAGGTCCGACCGAAGCGACGCGCCAAGATCTTGCGCGCATGGTCACAATGACAAATCACCGTGTTGGCGAGCCGGCTGATCACCCGACGTGCAAGAAGGCCGTGAGCAGGTCGAAGTTGCTCATGCGGCACAACGTTATGCATCGTCCATACAATCCGTATCCCTCGCAGCTTGGCGAGCAGGAGAAGCGCAACGAACCCCAATAATCGTAAAACAGCAATGATGGCATTCGGATGCTCGTAGAGCCGTGGAATCCAGTTGAGATGGATCACGTCATAGTCGCGACGAACTTGCCAAACAAAGCGAAGGCTGTGATCGCTGTGCGCGTCGACTCGGACCCCGTGTTTGCTCAATGCATTGGCGAGAAGCCCAGCGTACGGGTTGGCTCCGGTTAGTCGCCACTTGAAGGACGCGGGTGCCCAGAGGAACGCCACACGTAGGGTCGGCGATACAACGTTGTTCGAATCAAGAGCGCTCATCTGAATGGTTGGAGGCAACACGGGGTGGGTCGGTGGCTATCCATCGGCATAGAACGGTTCTCTGGCCTTAGCCCGGATGCTGACCCAAACGGTCTGTTTGCCTAGAACCCAATGCCAGCCGAGCTGATCTTGCTCGGGTTCAGCTTCAGTCCCTCGATCTTTCGCTTGTCTTCAACGCTGAGATTTGGGTTGGGAGTTTCGGCTGGTTCTTCCCCACCACATCCTGAACCAACAGCGATTCCCACCACAACCATGACGGCTCCGGCCAAACGAATCGTTCGCCTAGTTCTCGACTTCATACTAAGTCCCGTGACTTTAGAAGGTTTCGTGGGACTAAGCGTACCTTTCTTGACCAGAATCTTCACTCAGCTCGCGGGCATAGGTGAAGAGCAAGGGCGTGCCTCCGGTATGCAGGAATACGACGGTGTCGTCTGGACCTAAAACACCCTCGCGAATGTCGTGCAGAAGTCCGGCGAACGCTTTTCCCGTGTAGACCGGTTCAAGAAAGATGCCTTCGGTTTCCGCGACAAGCCGAATTGCTTCAATTCCAGCAGGCGTGGCTTCTGCATATGCCGGGCCTACAAACTTGGTGGAGTTCCATATTTCGTCAGGTGTGATCTCGACGTTGAGCCCGAGAAGATCACTGCTAGCTTTCGCGAGTGCCGCTTGTTGTTTCATTCGCCCGCCTTCTACGATCAACGGGCTAAATCCGCGGATGGAATATGCTGCGTTTAGGGCTCGTGCTCCGAGCTCCAAGCCTGCCTGTGTTCCGCCACCGGAGGCCAGGTAGATGTGGGTTAGATCTGCGCTATGTTCGAGGCATTGCTCGTGAATCTCGAGGAGGCATTCCACATAGCCGACGGCGGTCAGCGGCCCGTACTCGACGACGAACGGACGCCGTCCGGCAGCACGGAGTTCGTCGGTAATCCGGGCTAGGTCGGCTTCGTGCCCAAACATGCCATCACGACCGGTTGTTCGTACGTCTGCACCCAGCAGATCTAGCAGAAGGCGATTGCCTTGCAATTCGCGTCCATGAGGACCGTCGTTCAAGAGTAGGACGCAGTCCAGCCCAGCTCGGCGGGCTGCAGCTGCACATTGCCGGGCATGGTTTGATTGCAAGACACCGCCACCCCAAATCACAAGGTCACATTTTTGCTCCAGCGCGGCACCAATCTCGAACTGGAACTTTCGATTCTTGTTCCCACCGAGGCCGCCATGGGTTAGGTCGTCCCGTTTCATCAGAATGCGCGGACCTTTTAGTCGCTTGCGGAGATTGGGCAGTTCATGAAGGGGCGTAGGCAAGTCCGTAAGCAAGAATTTTGGAAGCTTGTCGAGACGTTCCCGAATGTCGGTGACCGACCAGGTCGATTTGTTTTTGTGCGACGTCATTTTGTTATGTTTTATCCTCGGCAGATACGGTCACAATGTCACTGACCGTCGTAAAGATTTGAATCCGAGCCTGTCGAATCCTACAGTCGTCAGGCGAAATGATGGGCGCGTAGCTCAGCTGGTTAGAGCGCCACGTTGACATCGTGGAGGTCAGAGGTTCGAGTCCCCTCGTGCCCACCCATCAAGCGATTGCGGATTGATCTTCGGGATTTGCGACCTAAAGAAGCTGATCCATGCTGAGAATCTACGAGTGTTTTCTGGTCATGTTCTCGCTACCGACGGGATTTCTCCGGACGCGTCGCAGCGCGACGGCGGGACTCAACAGCTCGTCGGGTTCGATCTTTGTCAACCGTGGTTGGCTCGTTTGTGTCCACGACAGGAGGGTGGGGCGTGACTTGCCAGAAATCGTCGACGCTGGTGTCCCAAGTGTCCAAAAGTTCTTGTCCTAGACGGCTGCTTGTCGCGGCAACATGCGCCGTAACAAGGTTGTTTAGGTAATCGGCCGAGGCTTCGGATGCTATACGGCCTACACTGACAAGTTCAGGGTTGTACTGGTTCAGGAACATCTCGCTGGGGTCGTAGATGTAGGCGACGCCAGCTGACATACCCGCCGCGAAATTTCTTCCTGTTGGGCCGAGGACGACCACAGTACCGCCGGTCATGTACTCACATCCGTGGTCGCCGACACCTTCAACAACCGCCTCGGCCCCGCTGTTTCGCACCGCAAAGCGTTCGCCGGCTCGTCCGGCTGCAAACAGGCGACCAGATGTGGCGCCGTACAACACTGTGTTGCCAATGATCACGTTGTGTTCGGCGGCAAACGCCGCCGTAACCGGTGGCTGTACTACGATCGTGCCGCCACCCAGCCCTTTGCCTACGTAGTCATTGGCCTCACCAATTAGGTGCAGCGTTACACCCGTTACCGTAAATGCACCGAAGCTCTGGCCAGCAGTTCCTCGGAACGTCAGCTGGATCGAACCATCTGGCAACCCGTCCTCGTGCCCTTGTTGGACGATACGTCCGCTAATACCTGCGCCAACTGCACGATCTGTGTTTGCGATGGGGAAATCGAGTTCGATGGGCGTCTGGGATGCCGTTGCTAAGTCCACGCGTTCGCAAATCCGGTCATCCAGGTAATCGTCGGTAGGTCTGTCGTTGCGGGCGCGCAGCCTGCGGAGTGGGGCAACCCCCGTCTCGTCCGGCGAGGCAAGCAGGTCATTGAGATCGAGGTCGTTCGCGCGACCGACCAGACGATCTGGATCAGGTTCGAGGTAACCGACTTGGCCGATCAAGTCATCAAACTTCCTGATGCCAAGGCTCGCCATAATTTCCCGGACTTGTTGTGCAAGATGCGTGAAGAACCGGACAACATGTTCTGGTTCGCCTGCGAACCGTTGCCGAAGATCTTCCCGTTGGGTTGCAACCCCGACAGGACAGGTGTTTAAGTGACATTGACGCGCCATAATGCAGCCAACGGCTACGGCCGCGACCGTGCCGAATCCAAACTCCTCAGCTCCAAGCATCCCGGCAATGACCACGTCACGGGCGGTTTTCAGCCCACCGTCAGTCTTAACGAGAATTCGATCTCGAAGGTTGTTTCGTACGAGCACGTGCTGGGTTTCTGCAAGACCAATTTCCCAGGGTACGCCTGCGTTTTTTATTGAACTAATGGGCGAGGCACCGGTCCCTCCATCGTGTCCGCTAATCAACACATAGTCAGCGTAGGCCTTGGCTACACCCGCGGCGATCGTGCCTACCCCGGACTCCGCAACCAGCTTGACGCCGACATCCGCCTTGGAATTCGCGTGTTTTAGGTCGTAGATAAGCTGCGCCAGATCCTCAATGCTGTAGATAGCGTGATGCGGGGGCGGCGATATGAGTGGAATTCCGGGGATTGTGTGTCGGAGTCCTGCGATGTAGGCCGAAACTTTGGTTGCGGGTAACTGGCCGCCCTCACCGGGTTTCGATCCCTGTGCCATCTTGATTTCCAGTTGTTCAGCCTTCGAGAGGTAGAGGGGCGTAACACCAAACCTTCCAGACGCAACTTGCTTAATCCGGCTATCTCGCTCGTCACCAGCTTCGTCGGTTGTGTACCACGCACGATCCTCACCGCCTTCACCAGTGTTACTGCGTGCGTGCAACCGATTCATGCCTCGGCTCAAAGTGCTGTGAGCTTCAGGGCTTAGCGCACCAATTGACATGGCCGTCGTGGTAAAGCGTCGGACAATCGTTTCTATGGGCTCGACGTCTTTGATCGGAATCGCTGAATCTGAGCTCGTAAACCTGAGGAGGTCGCGAATGGCATGGGGCGGTCGATCGTCGACGGCGGTGTCATAGGCCTCGAAGTCATCATTGGATCCTGTTCGAAGCGCCCGGTGCATGGCTTTAACAAACCCGGGATTAGCTGCATGAAACTCGCCATTACGCCTATATCTCGCCCACCCAATGTCAACTGGAGAATCCGGCGAAGTATCTGCGAACGCTGCTGTATGGCGGTCCAACACGTCGGTCCCGAGTTCCTCAAAGCCAATCCCGCCAATGCGGGAGGCTGTTCCGCGGAAACAGCGATCGATGACTGTTTGTGATAGTCCCACGGCCTCAAAGATCTGGGCTCCGTGATAGCTGCTGATGGTCGAAATTCCCATTTTCGACATCACCTTACGGATTCCGGCCTCGGCGACTCGTAGAAAATTTTCGACGAGATCGCCCTCTGTGGCTGTTTCCGTGCTCAAACTTCTGACGGTGGCGATCGCCATGTACGGGTTTACCGCGCTTGCGCCATATCCAATAAGGGCACAGAGGTGATGGACATCCCAAGTCTGGGCGGTATGAACAACGATGCTTGCGCGCAGTCGTCGTCCCGCATCAATCATTCGGTGATGCAATGCTCCGACTGCAAGTGGGATTGGGATTGGTGCGTGGGTGGGCCCACCCTTGCGGTCGCTCAGGACCAGAATGCGTGACCCGGCATCGATTGCTCCAAGAGCTTGCGTTTCCAGTTCGTCGAGAGCCTGGGCGAGACCG
This sequence comes from uncultured Chloroflexota bacterium, assembly GCA_964522375.1. GTDB lineage: Bacteria > Chloroflexota > UBA11872 > UBA11872 > UBA11872 > UBA11872. Next base: position 9,463 of record CAZFVB010000015.1, on the reverse strand, counting down.
GAAGCTCCGTCTTCAACAGGAAAAACGGCGTCCAGCCATGTGGACGCGAATGCCGGGTCAGAGTGTGTGACAACCCGAGCAAAATCGTCGTCATTTAATAAGGGAGATTCGAGTTGTAACAGATGGGCGGCTTCGGCGGACGGTTCAAGGAAGTTCCCTCGTGATCCAAGTCGTGTAGCGAGCGACATCACGAGTTGTTCGCGTAATGGGTCGATGGGCGGATTCGTGACCTGAGCAAATCGCTGTTTGAGGTATGCGAAAACCGGTGGGGAAAATTTGGACATTACGGCCAATGGGGCGTCGTTGCCCATCGAGAACACGGGGTCCAATCCCTGGAGAGCCATAGGCTGGACGATGTGGGTTAAATCCTCGCGGGTAAAGCCATGCAAGTGTTGTAGCCGGACAAGATCGGTCTCCGAACTCCCATCACCAGATTCGGGCACGGGAGACGAGCGGTCGAGCTCTACAGCTTCCTCCCGCAGCCAATCGGTATACGGTTTGTTTTCGACGGTTTCTCGCTTAGCCGCGTAGTCCTTGAGGAGCCGACCGGTTTCAAGGTCGATAGCAATGATTCGGCCTGGGCCAAGTCGACCTTTCTCAACGATATGGGCGTCATCGAGGTCGATAACGCCGACTTCAGAAGCCATGACGACCGTGCCATCGTCCGTGATGATGTAACGCGCCGGCCGAAGTCCGTTGCGGTCTAGTGAACCACAGACCCACCGTCCATCAGAAAAGGCCAAGGCTGAGGGTCCGTCCCATGGCTCCATCAGGCAGGCATGGTAGTCGTAAAAATCTCGTAGGGGTTCCGGCATACCGGGGACTGTTCGCCATGCCTCGGGCACCAGCATCATTGCGCTGTGCACGATGTCGCGGCCACCCAGCGTGAGCAGTTCGAGTGCATGATCCAGGCTGTACGAGTCAGAGCCGTCGTCGTCGGTCAGGGGTTTCAACAGCGAAATGTCATCTGCAAAAACAGAACTCTGCAACTCACCTTCTCGTGCGCGCATCCAATTTCTATTGCCGTCTAGCGTGTTGATCTCGCCGTTATGCGCCAACATTCGGAATGGTTGTGCGAGTTCCCAGGTCGGATGGGTGTTAGTGCTATACCGTTGGTGGAAGATGGCCATCGCGGACTGGTAGGACGGGTCACTCAAATCTGTGAAAAAGCGGCCAAGCTCGGTACCGACAACCAGGCCTTTATAAATGATTGTTCGGGCTGACAGTGAGGCGACGTAGCTTCCGTCAAGTGACTCAGCCCGCATTCGGCTTTCGAGCTCGTTGCGAGCTAGAAGCAGTTGTCGCTCGGTGGTTATGACATTGTCCACCTTGTCGCTTGCAACTAAGAGCAGATGCTTGACATCTGGCATCGTCGATCGCGCGGCCTCGCCCAGGACTGTTTCGTCGATGGGTACATCGCGCCACCCTGCCACGCTGAAGCCACGTTCCCGGCAGATCAATTCGGCCAGATGCTGTACCCGCCGGGCGGTTTGTGGATTCTGGCGATTGAGAAACAACACCCCGACTGCCATTCGGGATGGATCAAGATCAGGTTGTCCGGCCTCGGCGTAGGCGGTCGCCAGAAATTCATGGGGCAATTGCGTTAATAAACCGGCTCCGTCACCGGAGCGGGCGTCAGCAGCAATAGCACCCCGATGGGTGAGTGAGGCAACCGCTTCAAGGCCCTGTAGCACCGTACGGTGTGACCGGCGCCCTTTTATGTCCGCAACGAATCCAACACCGCATGAATCATGTTCATAGCGGGCGTTGTACATCGGTGCCAAGGTCTAGGTCCTTTCGATCAGGGAGGTGTCCGCGGAGGCGGGGTTAGTGGGACACCGGCAGGATGACCCCAAGTGTTCGCGCTAGGCGGACGCTATCGGTGTTTTGGGTCATCTACGGAATCCTCAATCTAAATTAGCTGGTGTGCATAGCCATCACATCACTTGTTGAATGGCCTGATGCGACGGGTCTTTGCGAAAGTGCGGCCGGAGTTACACGGCTACACCGCACGGTACAGATTAACGCACGGATTGATGCCTGGTCGCGCTTAAACCTGTAACAGTCAGGCACAAAAGGCCGTGACCAGGGTGGTAGCATCCCTTGATGCGCCCCGAGACTGGGTTTTCATGTTTCGTGTGCTTTTGTTGGGAATGATCGCGGCGACCATTCCATTTTTGGTGTACAGCGGGATGCGACACCGCCTGAAGTTTGCGGTTTCGCTTACGGCGACTGCGTACTTAGTGTTGTATGGATTGCGGCTCTTGTCGGGCTTCTGGTTTTTTAGGGAAGAGTTGGAGAACACCATCGGTATCATTGTGGTTATCTGTTTTGTTGCTATCGCGGCATACACAGTCTTTCGTTATTACGGAGATCGGGCGGTCCGGCGAAAGTTAGCTGAGCGGGCAGCGGCCCCGGACGCCCATCGTAGTGTGATCGATAATCTATGGCGATCGTTCCGGAACTAGCCGGCGCGTAGGGAGTGTTTCGTGGCATATACGATTAATGAGACGCCTGTTCATTCGGATGATGTGGCCAGGCCTGGCGGGATGCCGCCATGGCAGGAAGTTGTTTGGATATCCCTTCCTGGGTATAGCCGGCGACTATGGTTTGTGTCGAAGACGGGTGCCAGCTGGCAGCAGCGGCAGCGCGAAGAAATCATTCGTAAGGGACGTGAAATCCTGACGCGTGAACGCGATGCGGCCAACGCGGAGGCTACGGCTTAACGCGGATATCCGTCGTCGTTGGTCCCGGATACCGTGCCCACACGTTTTGTTGTCAGGTGTGCGGCTCTCGGACAGCTTCTGAGGATTGCGGTAGCCCCCCAACGTTCATGGACCGCGGGCTTTACGTGAGAAGCATCTAGTAGCCGACCGTCGTATCGACAAGGTTGAGGAGGGGCTCTCCTCGGATATAGCGGTTGATGTTCTCAGAGACGAATGCCTGGATCCGTTCTTGACGTCGTGGCGATCGTCCAGCCATGTGGGGTGTGATGAGGAGATTGGGCACATCCCAGAGATCACTTTCGGGCGGCAGCGGTTCTTCCTCAACCACGTCGAGTCCAGCTCCGCGCAGCGTTCCCTTGCGCAGGGCGAGGGCTAGGGCGGCCGTATCGACCACCTTGCCCCGCGAGATATTGATGACGTAGGCGTCGTCGGGTAGCGCGGCAAGGGCTGTGGAGTCGATGAGGTGGTGTGTTTCCTCCGTGTGAGGGCAGCATATGGTGAGCACATCAGTCGATGGCAGGAGCCGGGACAGCTCAGAAATCGGATGAATCACGGGGACGTCCTCGTCAGGCTCGGCTTTGACGATATCTACCCCTTCAACCTGCATATCCAGTCCCCGGTAACGTTTACCAACCGCCCGCCCGATCCCCCCGGTTCCTACGACAAGCGCCCGTTTATCGGCGAGTTCGTCATAGGCATAGGTATGGTCCCAGCGATGGTCTGCTTGCTGAAGCGCGGCATACGCGATGCCACGGGTTAGCGCGGTCAATAAGCCGACTGCGGTCTCGGCGACATGGGTGGCGAGCAACACCCTGGCATTGGTGACGGTTACCTGGCCGCTCCGAAACATATCAATGGTTGCGAGTCGTTCAACACCAGCGCTGGCCACCTGCAGCCATTTCAGGTTTTGTGCGCGATCCAGAACCGCTGCTTCGATAGTTGCGCCTTCCGAGACCAGGACTTCGGCTTCCGGGATTACGTCGGCTGCTTCATCCGCGTTGGCCGCGTACAGGAACTCGTGGTCTGGAAATGTTGCCGCGACGTTGGCCCAATCTCGAGCGGGATCGCCGGAAATATAGATCAGAATTTTCATTACGTCGTCTACAAGTCTTTTGATCGATGCAGTGTAAAGATTATTTGCGCATGAGTCTGGCCTCTTCCACTGCTAGACTTCCCGCGCTCGTACCCGGAGGAAGCTGCGTTATGACGACACCAGATGCTTCGACTGTGGAAGACATGACGCCGGATGGGGTGCGAAAGCTGGCGGCAACCGACGTTCGCTGGACCTGCGATCCCAAGGACCTGTCATTTGAGACCACCGCTGACCTGACAGCGCCGGATGCGCTGATTGGCCAGGCGCGCGCTGAACGCTCCCTGGAGTTCGGTGTGGATATCCAGCGGAAGGGCTTCAACATTTATGCCGCGGGCAGTCCTGGCACGGGCCGTGTCTCGATGATTGTTGAGCGGCTCCAACACGAAGCATCGGACCGTCCGGCCCCTGACGATTGGTGTTATGCCTACAACTTTGATGACCAGCACCGCCCGAAGGCTCTACGACTTCCCGCTGGAAAGGCGCCTGTGTTTGGCGCGCAGATGGATGAGTTGGTGGAAACGCTTCGACAGGACATGCCGCAGGCCTTTGAAACCGAACAGTATCGGAATCAGCGCGACCACATAACCCGGAGGATCGAAGAAAATCGTCGTGAGCGCTTCCGGGTGATTGAACAACAGGCAGCCGAGGCTGGTTTTGGGCTTGTGCAGTCGCCGGCTGGATTGTCGGTTGCTCCGGTTGCCGAGGGGCAGCCGCTGTCAGCAGATGCTCTAAACGCGATGAGCCCGGAAGATCGAGAAGTCTTGCAGCGTACTGGAAAAGTCCTTGAGGACGAACTGGAGCAGACAATGCGTGCGCTACGGGCATTACAGAAGGATGCCCGGCGGTCGCTGACTGACCTGAGTCGTGATGTGGCGCGGAGTGTGGCCCGCCCGCTGCTTGACGATCTTCGGGAGGAGTACGTAGGTGTCGTTGATGTGCTTTCGCACTTCGATGCTGTGGAAGCGCATGTCACGACAAAGCACATGAGCTTTTTGGAGCCCGATAAGGTGAACGCGCCCCCTGAGCAGAAGCCCGGATCTATGGGGGACCCCTTTGTCGAGTATCGGATCAACGTGCTGGTGACGCATCAGCCGTCTGTGGGTGCCCCATTGGTTCGGGAAGGACATCCGGTCCATCTCAACCTGTTTGGTCATGTGGAAGCCCGGTCCGAGTCGGGTGTGATGGTGACCGACCATACGATGATCAAGCCGGGTGCGCTGCATCGTGCGAACGGCGGGTACCTGGTTCTTGAGGCTGAAGAACTGCTGCAAGCGTCGGTGTCGTACCAGGCGCTTAAGCGAGCGCTTCGCGATCAGCTAATTCGAATGGATGGCGCGGCTCGTGAGCTCGGACGGCCATCAGTGGCGCGACTTGACCCTGACCCTATCGAGCTTGATGTCAAGGTCGCCCTGGTGGGCGGCCCTGACACCTACGCGATGCTCTACGATTTTGATCCGGACTTTGGGGAGCTGTTTAAAGTTCTCGCCGAGTTCGAGACCGAAATTAGTCGTGATGACGACAACATTGTTCGGTACGCCCAGTTCATCGCGGCCCGGTGTTCAGCCGAGGGCCTGCTGCCATTCGATCGAGCTGCAGTGGCACGGGTGCTCGAGGAAGCGGTTCGACTTGCACAAGATCGCAGCAAGCTTTCTACCCGGTTTGGAGACATCAGCGACATTGTTCGCGAGGCTGAATATTGGGCACGAAGACGCGGTGGGGACCTGGTGACCGAAGAAGACGTCCGAACTTCGGTCTACGAACGGGCCCGACGGTCAGATCTTATGGAAGTCAAGATTCGTGAGCGTGTGAGTGACGGAACCGTCATGATTGATGTTCAGGGGTCCGAGGTTGGCCAGGTCAATGGCCTCTCGGTTCTCGCGATTGGTGGCCATGAATTTGGGCAGGCAAGTCGAATAACGGCCCGGGTTTTCTCCGGACGGGATGGGGTGATCAGTATTGACCGTGAAGTCAAGTTGTCAGGTCCCATTCACGACAAGGGTGCGATGATCCTCGCTGGATTCATGAACGGGACCTTCGGGGCGAGTGGACCACTGGCGATGAGCGCCACGATTGTGTTTGAGCAGATGTACGGTGGCGTGGACGGAGATAGTGCGTCACTGGCCGAATTACTGGTCTTGCTATCAGCGCTGGCGGACTATCCGTTGTCTCAGGCCATTGCGGTGACCGGATCAGTCAATCAGCATGGTGAGGTGCAGGCGGTGGGCGGTGTGACCCACAAGATTGAGGGGTTTTATGACCTCTGTGCGACGGATGGGCTCACAGGCGCGCAGGGCGCACTCATTCCCGCGAGTAATGTCAGGCACCTCACATTGCGCTGGGACGTTGCGCAGGCCATCGCTGAAGGCCGCTTCCACGTGTACGCGGCCACCACGGTTGCGGGCGCGGCAGAGTTGCTGATGGGACGTCCGGCGGGCGTCGTTGACGCTACCGGGCGATTTCCACGAAGCACGGTATTCGGAGAAACCCAGGTCCGGCTCGCGCAGTTCGCGCGTCGCTGGCATGACGGGCCACCGCACTAGGCGCGAGGGGTTATTCCAAGGACTCGGGGGGGGGCGTCCGGGTAGATCGCGCCCACCGCCGTAACGGCCATAGGAACGCGGCCGCGATGGCGACTGCTCGAAGGATCCAGCGCTCGTTTCGTGCGATGGGCAGGAAAAATTCGACAACAAAGACCGCGGGAATCCACGGCCACCGTGTCGGTGTGGCTGCGGCGAGTAATCCGGCCGTCAGGGGTAATACGTAATACCGTCCGTGCCCCAGCGTTAATGCAGCCGCATAGAGCAGCGTGGCGCGGAGCAGGCCCAGACTGTGATCACGGCTAGCCCAGCCGATGAATGGGGCTAGCACGGTTGCCAGCGGCATGGCCCAGTCCTGGGAGCCTTCAAATATTTGGGGGAATCTGCCGATAAACACCTCGAGGAACCCACGGAGTACCGGAAGGCCATCCCCCCGTCCTTGCAGATGTCCGAGGACGCCCCAGTGCAGCGCGGCGGCGTCGTACAGCAGGTAGGGTCCGACTACGATGCCGCCAAGCACGGTCGCGCCGGCACCGTAGAACAAGCCGGCCCGGACACTGCAGCGCATATGCCATCCGGCCATCGCGAGCGCCGCGATGATGAATTCTGATCGGGTCGTGGTCGCAAGCGCCATAAGCACGCCGGCCTGCCACGGAACATCCCGTCGAATGACCGCTGCGACGAGAAAGAACGCCGCGACGGCGGTCACATGGGCATTGAGTGCACCGCCCTCGAATACCCATGGGGCACCCAGCCAGCTGAGCCCCACGAGTGTGGCCCCGACGATCGGGATGGCCTGGCGGCTGGCGTACAGGACGATGAGCCCGACCGTGGCGATCTCAAAGGCGTGGACCAGGCCTTTGACGACAAAGATCGGTTCGATACCAGCCAGCGTGCCCAGGCGATAGAACGGTGCGAGCAACATGGGGAAAAGCGGCAGATGAGCGTACGTGAAGGTCTGGTCGGCGACGGAGGCGTAGTACTGAATGTGTGCGGACGTGAACGCGACCTCGGCGAATCGATAGAAGTGCTGCAGGTCGGCGTACAGAAACGTCTTGGCCTCGGTCACACGGGCGACGAGGCCAAGGCTGATGCCAACCACGGCGATAGCCGTCGCCAGCGCGCCTGAATGGGATGCCTGATGCAGGCGGTTACGTATCAATCTGTTGTCGGGTGGCAGGCGACGGGCCCGACCATGTTGGAAAGTCTCACAGGCAGAATTGTACGGGGGAACGGGTCTCGACAGCTTGGCTGTGGGGTTCATGGTCGTGATAACTGACTGGACGGAGATATACTCCCGTTACACAGTGAGGGGCAGCCTGGCTCTTGGCCTGCTGAATCCTCATTGCTCCTGGTGAGAGGAGCCCCGATGGCCAGCACCGACTCAGAACTCAGACGACAGGCGCATATGCGCCGAAGCCCACTCACGTTTGTGCGTGAGCACTGGCGCGGCATTCTTCTTTACCTGACGTTTACGGCCATTTTGCTGTTCGGGCTGACGAACGCCACACAGTTGACGCTCGGCATTCTTCAGGTTTTCGCCCAATTGCTGTTCGCGATGATGTTTATGATCGTCCAGTTCGGCGCGCTGTTTTACCTGCTGGGTCGTGGGCGGGTGTACTGGGTACAGCCCGGAGAAACCGGGGTCTACTTCACCGACTACCGGGGCAACGACCAGGTACTGGAAGTGGCCCGGCGGGTTGTGCGGCTGCTAGAGGGCGCGAAGGCGTTCAAGCAGATGGGTGGAGAAATTACCCGAGGCGTTCTGCTGGAAGGCCCCCCGGGCACAGGTAAGAGCTACCTGGCCCAGGTAATTGCCAACGAGGCCGGGGTTCCGTTTGCCTATGCCTCGGCCCCCGGGTTCCAGAACATGTTTATGGGGATCGGTAATCTGCGGGTCCGCATGCTGTATGGCAAGGCGCGCAAGCTGGCGAAGCGCCATGGCGCGGCGATTGTGTTTATTGACGAGATTGACGCCATCGGCATGGCCAGATCTGGCCAAACGGGTGGCGGCATGATGGCGGGCGGGCTCTTCGGCGGCGGCGCTGGCATGGGTCTGCTGAACGAACTGCTCCTGCAGATGGATCCGCCGAACTTCGACAACGGATGGTGGGCGCGGACGCTGCGGACGCTGGGCCTGCGACGCACGCGGGCAACCCCGCCGATCGTCTTGACGCTTGGAGCGACCAACCTGGCGTCCGCACTGGATCTTGCGCTCCTGCGCCCGGGTCGGTTCGACCGCAAGATCCACGTTGATCTCCCGGATCGGGAAGGCCGCAAGGACATACTCGAGTACTACCTGGCCAAGGTGCGGCACGAGAGTATGCCGTTGGACCGGATGAGTAACGACACCATTGATTACACCCCGGTGGCCATCAAGTTCGTCATTAACGAAGCGGTGATCCACGCGCATTTCGATGGGCGGGATGCCATCGCGTATGAGGATTTCACCCGGGCTCGGGAAAACCACGAGTGGGGATTACGGGAACCGATTCGCGGTCTGTCAGACGAGGATCGCCGCCGACTGGCCTACCACGAGGCCGGTCATACGATCGCAATAGTGAAGCTGATGGCGTGGGCAAGCTTGGTGAAAGTGACCATTATTCGGCACGGAGCTTTTCTTGGCGCTGCGGCCTGGAGACCGACTGCTGAAAAGTATGTCTGGTCGCGCGAAGAGAATTTGGCTTTTATTCAGGTTTGTTTGGCCAGCCGTGCAGCGGAGGAACTTTATCTCGGCACACAGACAGGCGGCGTCACTGGGGACTTTGCGATGGCGACTAAGAAAGCTTTCGAGATGCTGAACTTTTGGGGGATGGATGGCAGTTTTTATTCGACGGAACCATTCGGAGCTCATGTCGGTGCGACCGATCCCAATATGAGACGCAGGATTGACCAGATGCTCGATCAGGAATATCGAAAGGTCAAGGCCCTGCTGTCTGAGTATTCGGGCGCCATGCACGAACTGGCGCAGGACCTAATAAAGCATGATGAGGTCGATGGGCAGGACGTGGAGGCGATGGTTCGTCGCTGGGACGAGCTGATTGCCGAGGGCAAGGCTCCGAAGGCCCTGCCCGAAGATGCGGGTGTTGTGGTCACGCCCGACGCGG
>CAZFVB010000014.1:41942-42652 GCA_964522375.1 uncultured Chloroflexota bacterium | reverse complement strand
AAAATATTGCGGCGGTGTTGCCGGAGGGTATTATCGGTGCGATCGCCGGGCACCTGAGGACTCAGGATGATCTTGAGGTGCGGACGGACACGCTGGATGAGCCGGAACACGGGCTGACGCAGGCGACGCTGGATGCGACCGATGTCCTGACATGGTGGGGCCATAAGGCGCACGGGGACGTGGATGACGCCATTGTGGCCCGGGTGCAGGAGCGAGTGTGGAACGGCATGGGATTGATCGTGCTGCATTCGGGACACCTGTCCAAGATCTTTCGCGCGCTGCTGGGCACCGGGTGCTGGCTCAAATGGCGTGAAGCCGATGAGCGGGAGCGAGTCTGGGTGGTTGATCCATCGCATCCCATTGCGGACGGTCTGGGCGAGTACTTTGAAATTCCACAGGCTGAAATGTACGGCGAGCATTTTGATATTCCGGCGCCGGATGAACTGGTGTTTGTGAGCTGGTTTGAGGGGGGCGAAGTCTTCCGGAGTGGCTGCACGTTCCGACGGGGTACCGGCAAAATTTTCTATTTCCGGCCCGGGCATGAGACGCTCCCGATTTACCATCAGGCCGAGGTGCTCCAGGTGATTACCAATGCGGTGCGATGGACGGCCCAGGCCCGTGGTACGTATCCGACCTACGGGAATGCGATGCCCGTGGAGCCCCTGGAGGGGTATGTGGTTCCTGATTTCACCGATCATCCGGACGAGGTC
>CAZFVB010000014.1:0-41932 GCA_964522375.1 uncultured Chloroflexota bacterium | reverse complement strand
GCCCGCGGGTGAGCCCTGCGGTCGCTAGCCGGCCCGGGCCGGCGTAGGATGCGGTATGACGTCGCGGTGGAGAGCGATTCATGGCAGCAGGATTTCCGGAATCTGTGGGGATATGGTTTCAGGGCGATCCCGAGGTTATTACCGACTACCTTGAGTTCAAGCCGATCGGGTTTGTGACCAACACCATTGTGCTCGACGATCTCGCCGACACGCACGGCCCAATGATCAACCTGATTGATCGGTATTTGACGCTTATGGATGACGTGCCTGTGGTGGGCGAGGTTGACGGTGATACCACCGAGGACATTGTGTCGGTCTCGGCCCCGTTTCAGGCGCTATCGCCACGTGTGGTGATGAAGATTCCGTGTGCCACCAAGGGGCTCAGGGCGGTGGCACGGATGAAGGCGGCCGGTCGTGAGTCCATGGTCACCACGCTGTTCTCGGCCAGCCAGGCTGTGGCAGCGACCCAGTGCGGGGCGGCCTATATTGCGCCGTTTGTTGGCCCATTGATTGATTCGGGCGCGGACGCGCACACGATCGTGAGTGACATGGTGAGCGTCCTACGTGGCCGGGCCGGAGCTCCCTACGTGCTGGGTGGCATCATCCGAAACCAGATCGCCGCGGATGTTGCTATTCGGGCCGGGTGCGATGGAGTCGTGGTGTTCCCGCACACGTTTGAAGAAATGATGTTGCATCCGGGCAGCGCGGAATGGAACACCACGTTCCGTGATCGCTGGGACAGCATGGTTGCGAAGGGGGCGCTGAAAGGTGCGCTGGATCAGTAGGTGAGGGGGCAGCACCGGTCGGACACGACGGTGGTGCCTCATGGGTAGGCTGATGGGTCAGTCGGATCACGCTGGCGGGTTACGTCGCTGGCAGACGCCACTCCTGGTCGTGGTGGCCGGGCTCTGTATTGCGACGATCGGGATGGGTACCCGATCGGTATTCGGGTTGTTTCTCCCGCCGATGACAGAGGCCCGTGGCTGGTCGCGCGAGGCTTTTGCTTTTGCCATGGCGATGCAAAATCTCACGGTGGGGCTGTTGATGCCGGTGGCTGCGTCGACAGCTGACCGGTTCGGTCCGGTTCGGGTGATCGCGGGTGGGGCCTGTTTGTACGCGTTCGGGATCTGGCTGATGACGGTGATTGAGATCCCGCTGGTATTTCAACTGGTCGGGGGTGTGCTCGTGGGAGCCGGTCTGTCGTTTACGTCCTTCTCAATCGCGATTGCGGCGATGGTTCGGGTTGTCGATCCCGCACGGCGGACGATGGTCATGGGGCTGGCGATGTCTGCCGGATCCTTCGGGATGGTGTTGTTCTCCCCTATCGCGCAGGGCTTCATCACGGCCTTCGGCTGGAACCACGCGCTGCTGCTGCTTGCGCTGATATCGCTGGGCATGATTCCGCTCGTGCTGTGCTTGCCGGGTGATCCGAATCTCTCGGCCGAACAGACGGCGCAAACAGGCGTTCGAAAGGCCATTCGGGAAGCCTTCAGGCATCGCGGGTACTTGTTGCTCACGACAGGATTTTTTGTCTGCGGATTTCATGTGTCGTTTATCACGGTCCATCTTCCCTCGTACACGTTGGACCTGGGCTTCGCCGCTCGTGTGGGGGCGGTCTGTCTGTCGCTGATCGGCCTGTTCAACATTGCGGGCTCCTTGCTGTCGGGGCTGGCCGGGACCCATTTCAGTCGGAAGCTTAGTTTGAGCGTGATTTATACGGGACGGGCGATCCTCATCACGACGTTTTTACTGTTGCCGAAATCCGAGCCGGTTCTCTATATCTTTGCGTCCCTGATGGGGTTGCTATGGCTGGCGACGGTGCCGTTGACGACCGATATCGTGGCCCGGGTCTTCGGCGTGCGGTATCTGGCCACCCTGTACTCCTTTGTGTTCCTGTCACACCAGGTTGGTGGCTTTGTTGGGGTGTGGCTGGGCGGCGTGATCTATGAGGCGACCGGATCCTACGACGGGATGTGGATCGCAGGTATTGCCCTGGGCCTTTTGGCTGCATTGGTGCATCTCCCCATCAATGAACGACCGTTGCCGCGTCTGGCGGCGACCTGAGTCACGGTCGCGCGTGAGGACCTGCTGCGCGGGCGCGAGATGAAGGCCACGAGGCCAGTATTCGTTCTTACCCGGGCTCGATGTTTGTGCGGACGTTCACGGCTTCCGGGGTGAGGGCGTGCCGGGGTGGGTCGCCGGCAAATACCCGGATGAAATCATCGGCCAGGATGTCGGCCAGACAGATGTTGGAGTCTCGGGTTCTCCCGGCGATATGGGGGAGATGGACCACATTGCCACGGCCCAGGATTGGGTCGTTCGCGGGAAGGGGTTCGGTGTCATAGACATCGGTGGTCCAGAAAATCTCGTTGGCAAGGACCCGGGTTCGTAACGCGTCAACATCGAGCGCCGCGGTTCGCGTCATGGTGGCGACGATTGCGCCCTGTCGCAGTCGCGCGATGCGTTCGGCATTGATCATTCGGTCTGCGCTGGGTGTCGGGGGCACCGCAACAACCAGAATGTCGACCGCATCAAGGAGGGCGTCAAGGTCATGCGCTGTGGCTCCGGCATCTGTAAATCGTGAGACAGGGGCGAATGGATCGTGGGCCAGAACCTGGGCTCCGATGGTCGTGCACCATGTGGCCAGCCGTGATCCGATCTGTCCCATCCCGACGACTCCGACGGTCTTTGAGGCGAGCGAACCATTGACAAAAGCCGGGTCATCACAGAACTGTCCGTAGGCGTATTTCCAGTCGCAGGATCCGTCGGCCAGGCTGCGGTGCCAGTGCGGGAGTCGCCGGAGGGCTGAAAGGATAAGGCCGAAGCCGCATTCAGCGACCGATTGGGCCCAGGCCGGTGTGCCGTCAATAAACGGGATGTTTCTTGCACACAGAAGCTGGAAGCACGATGGCCCACGGACATCGGTCATACCGCCTACGACAGCCAGGCGTGGAGCACGGGCGAGGATGGTGGCATCCAGTTCCCCGCCGAGAAGCGCGACGGCGTCAAAGCTTTCCCAGTCCAGAGTGGCCAGATCGGTTTCTTGAACGTCGGCAAACGTGATATCCGCAGTGTCAGCCAGACGCTGTTCAAACCGTGCTCGCGTGTACGGCCAGTCTCGCTGCAGCGTTCCTTTGTCCGTGAGTAGGACCTGTTGACGTCTCGTCATCAAGGCTCTCCTCTCCGCCGGGGGTGCCAAGTTTCCATGGCTACGGCTCCATGCCGAATCGTAACGCTGCATTGTTCATGAACATGTGGTGCCGAGGGCGGGACTCGAACCCGCATAATCCGAAGATCACTAGCCCCTCAAGCTAGCGCGTCTACCAATTCCGCCACCTCGGCTTTTCTCGCATTGTAGTGGGGTGTTGCAGGGACACTGAAAAAATCCTGCTGCCACCGGGGTGTTTGATGGAGGGATGGGGCTCGGACAGTCGATCTACCGGCCGACTGATGCCACAATACCGGCCATGACATTCAAGATCTCTGGATTTGGCGACGAAATATCGGACGAGCTCACCGTGCAGTTACGGGTGTTGCGCGATCTTGGTGTAGATGCGCTGGAGCCACGGCGCGTTCAGTTACCGGGGGCCGAGTCGAAGAACATCGTTGATTTAAGTGACGCCGAACTTCACCGCATGCGTGGGATGCTCGATGATTACGGAATCGCCTGCTCGCAGATTGGATCGCCGGTTGGTAAGGCCCCTCTTGGGTCGGATCTTGCGGAACAACGCCGGAAGCTTGAGGGAGCGATTCGTGCAGCCCGGGCGCTTAACACTCGCTTCATTCGGGTTTTTGGGTTTCAGCCAGTGCGTGGCCTTCCGCAGGCGGGGGATCGGCCGGCGGCCATCGCCGATTTTTGTCGATTAGTCGAGCATGCGGCGTTGCAAGACGAGCAGATTGTGCTGAGCCTGGAAAATGAACATGATCTCTACGATGACTCGCCGGATGCGTGCGCAGGATTTCTGCGGGCGGGTGGGGCGACGGTCACGATGTGCTTTGATCCCGGAAACTTTGTTCGGGCGGGTATTCGACCGTTTGATCAGGCGTGGCCGGTCCTCGGGTCATCGACGCGGATGCTGCATGTGAAGGATTGTCTGGGCGATGGTCATGTGTGGGTCCCTGCCGGTGAGGGAGATGGGCAAGTCGGCGAAATTCTGGAGGCTGCTGATCCTGAGACGGTCACCTATCTATCTCTTGAGCCGCATCTGGCGGGGTCGTCCGATCGCAAGAATGCCTCGCCTGACCGGGAGGCGTTGTGGCGGACGGCCCACAGTTCGTTAGCAGGTCTGCTGGAGGGCGTGTGATGACTGATCCACACGTGGTCTGGGTAAGGATAGCCCCGTTGCCCGGTCGGAGTGAGAACGTTGCCAGCCTGAATTTGATCGAGAATATCGGGATCGAAGGTGATCGTCATGCAAAACCTGACAAACGGAATCAGGTGCTGATCGTGGATATCGAAACATTGGATCAACTGGATCTCCAGGCCGGGGACCTGAAAGAGAATATTGGGACCCAGGGCATTGATGTTGCAGGTCTTGCCGAGGGGGATCGCGTTCGGATCGGCACAGATGTCGAGGTCTTGATCTCCCATTCGTGTGCTCCGTGCCACAAGATGAATGCGGTCCGAGAAGGGCTTGAGGCGGAACTAGAAGGGCGACGCGGAATGCTGGGGGTGGTTTCGTGTGGAGGCGTGGTTCTTCCAGGCGATCCTGTTCACGTCGTCAAGCGAAACCTCTGACACTCCGCCTTGGTTCGACAGACTACCTACGGGTTTTCGATGCGGGTCTCATGTCCTGATTCGTTGGACTCGTAGGCCGCTTCGACCCATCGGTGCGTGCGCACCGCTTCGCTCCAGTCCGGCGAGTAGGAATCTCCCGTAACCACACTTCGGACAAACGTGCGCAACTGAACTTCAAAGGGATCTGTTGGTGTGGTTTCAACCGGTTCCCACCCATCAAGCGGGTCATCCTGCTCGGCGGCTGGATCGTAGTGGAAGAGAGGCCCGTCCCCTCGTTGCACCCAGCAACGATTCGCTGTGACGAGCAACCCGCCGTTGGCACAGTCAATCTCTATTGTTGGGATGTCCTCGTGACGCCGTCGAACCCAGCTGGAAAACACCTGGCCGATGGCGCCGTTCTCAAATCGAAGATTCACCGCACATGATTCTTCAACATCGCTTCGAAAAGGCCCGTGGTCGGGGTCTTCCCGCTCGATGATTCCGTCGAAGGTCAGGCAATGGGTACTGGTGATCGGGCCGATCATCCAACCAAGGAGGTCGTAGAAGTGCGCCATCATGTCGTGGACCACCCCGCCAGCCGATTCTTCTTGCTTGAAGAACCAGGGAGGACGGTTTGTGACCAGTGCGGGTACGTTATAGCCAAAGACGACGCGGGCGTGAAAAACCGGGCCGAGATCGCCGGTATCCAGCAACTTTTTGGCTGCTTGTGGACCACCCTGAAACCGCATGTTCTGGATGATTCCGTGACGAACACCCGCCTTCAAGGCGGCAGCGGCAAGTTTTTCAGATTCGGGCAGGGTAGCCCCGAGGGGTTTATCCGTGAACACGTGTTTACCTGCGGCAACTGCTTGCATCAGTGGTTTGTAGTGGAGGCGGTTTACGAGGCAGTTGTCGACGACGTCGACGTCAAACCGATCGATCGATCCTTCCAGATGATCACTCATGAAATCGGCGCTGAATACGTCAGCCATTGTTTTGAGTCGATCGATATTTCGTCCGTAGATCCCAAGAATGATGGGAACCGCCGTTCCTTTTACAACTTCGGGTTCCGCACGTATTTTTGCCAGGGCGCCAGCGTGTCGGTGAGCCATTCGCCCTGTACCCAGGACGAGAAATGTGACGGGGTCGTGGGTCACTGTGGATCTCCAGGATGGGGACGGTACGGAGTTTACGCGAGAAGCGAGGCCTGAAGGCCAGGATGGTTCATTATGGACTTCTTCCGTTGACACATATGTGATAAAGACACGTGTGCGTTACTTTGGAGGTGTCCACCGAGGGCAACGCGATGGTGTTGTTACACGAAGTTAGCCGGCCGGCAGGATGACAGTCCCGCGCCTAAACGGGCACGCCATGCCGTCGCGATGGTTTTTAACACGCATCAGTCTTTTTTGGCTGGGACTGTCCTTTATGTGGGGCACCTTAAACATTCAGGTGTTGCCAGCCGTGGTTCCGGATCTTGTCGGAAATGAAATTCAGGGCACGGCGATCGGGGCCATTGTCTTCCTCGGGTTGGTTATTGCGATAGTTGTTCAGCCAGTAGTTGGTGCGATGAGTGATCGTGCTCGTTTCCGGGTGGGTCGCCGTCGTCCGTTTATGGCTGCTGGGGTGCTGCTTTGTATTCCGTTCTTGATCGTCATCGGAATTTCTCCGGTGTATTGGATATTGCTGCTTGCTGTTGTTGGGCTCCAAATCGGTGCAAATACCGCGCACGGTCCATATCAGGGTGTTATTCCGGATCTCGTCCCCCACAAGGCTCGCGGTCGGGCGTCGGGGTTTTTTGGATTGGCAAACCTGGTGGGTACGTTGCTTGGGGCTGCAGTCGCCAGTTTGTTTCTAGCGTCCGGTCATGTTCTGCCTGCGATCTTGACGGTTGTAGCGGTGTTATTGGCTACGTCGTTGGCCTCATGGGTTTTTGTGGCGGAGCCGATCCCTGGGGACAGTGAGCCGTTCCCCGGTATTCGCACGGAGGTGCGGCGGCGCGTGGGGGAGTTGGGAGAACGTCCGGCGTTCGTGTGGCTGATGTTGTCTCGATTGCTGTTTTTTATGGGCCTGCAAGCTATGGATAATTTTCTTCAATTGTTCATGGATAAAGGCCTGCATGAGGCTGATCCAGAACTAAAAACGACCGGTGTGCTGGGTGCCGTGCTGGTGACGGCGGTGCTAACCAGCATTCCGGCGGGGTGGGCGGCGGATAGATTTGGCCGTTTGCGTCTCGTCGCCATGGCGACGTTTCTAGGCGTTGTAGCTGCCGTGCTGTTGGTTTTTGCCCAGTCCTTCGTGCAGACCATGGCTTTTGCCAGCGTGTTGGGGATTGGACTCGGTCTTTTTACGGCCGCTGACTGGGCAGCCGCGATCGATCTGATTCCGGATCTCCGTGCGGCTGGCTTGTACATGGGGCTAACAAACGTCGCCACGGCCGGTGGTGATGCGTTGGCGACACTATCGGCTGGAATTGTCTTGGATGTATTCAATCAGCTAGGACCGGGCCTTGGGTATCGGGCGACATTCGTGATGATGGGAGTCTATTTTCTGCTCAGTTTTTCGGTGCTGTTGGTTGTTCGTTCTCGAGTATCCAGACAGGAATTCACGATGAGGATTCCTCCGTCCACGGTCAGCTCAGAGGAGTAATGAACCATTTTGTTGTTGCGGAAACCCGTCTCGAAAGTCGTGATTCAGCTTGTCGTTTGCGCGGAACTATGGAATCGAGCATGCACGAGGGCGAGATGTTAGGCATAATTTTGGCCCGTAGAGCTGGTTGGTTTCTGACCTATGGGGTCCGTCGATCAGCTTATTCAAGAATGCCATTCGTGCGTTGGCCAGAAGTGGAGACGATCGTCAATGGATTTGAACTTACAGGTTGTCGTCTTTTATCTCGTGATCGGGGTTTCTTTCGGAGGCCTGGTTATTGGGTTGCTGTACTGGATATTTGATCGACTCAGAGGATCTACTGAGTAAGTAGAGTCCTGTAATCGGAGCGGTCCTTCCGATTGGGTTGGTGGATGTCAGGGCAAATGAGAGACGTGTAGTCCCTGGAGAGAGCAGGCGGAGCATTGGCAATGCCTGTGGTGTGGATAGCTGTGCTATGTCGCGTCGATCCTGTAGGGATCAAGACGCATCGGGATACCCGTGCTGGCCATAAATTCTTTAGCTTGGCGAATACTGAAGACGTCAAAGTGAAAAATCGATGCGGCAAGCACGGCGTGTGCGTGCCCCACGGTAATGGCGTCTCGCAAGTGCTCTAGTGAGCCAGCGCCGCCGGACGCAATGACCGGGATTGAAACCGTGTCGGAAACTGCTCGTAGAAGATCCGTGTCATAGCCGTCGCGAGTTCCGTCCGCATCAATGCTGTTAAGGACAAGTTCGCCAGCGCCAAGTTCTTCTCCCCGTTGGGCGACTTCGATCGCATCCAGGCTTGTTGCGACGCGTCCACCGTTTAAATACACCGTCCATCGTGGAGTTAGAGATGCTGGGTCACGCAGCGCATCAATGGATAGGACGATGCACTGAGCCCCGAAGCGGTTGGCACCCTCTCTTATGAGATCAGGATTCTGGTGGGCGGCACTATTGATGGATATCTTTTCAGCGCCGCTACGTAACATTCGGTGCATGTCTTCGGTGGTTCGGATTCCACCACCAACTGTCAGCGGGATAAACACCTGTGATGCTACTTTTTCTACAAGATCTACCATGATGTTTCGATCTTCCGCAGACGCCGTAATGTCATAAAACACCAGTTCATCAGCACCTTCACGGTCATAGCGGGCTGCCAGATTTACAGGATCTCCCGCGTCAATATCCGCGGAGAATTTGACTCCACGAACGTTACGACCGTTTTTGACGTCGAGGCAGGGAATGACGCGCCGTGTTAACACCGTTGTTAGCCTGCTGCTGCTCGCCGTGCATCCGCTAGAGTGACCGCACCGGTGTAAAGAGCTCGACCGATGATGACCCCGGATGCTCCGAGTTGTGCCAGTTGAGCGATATCGTCGGCGGTGTGAACGCCTCCTGATGCGATTACGTCTGCCCGATCCCCAAAAGCTTGAACGAGCTCAGCGGTTGCTGCGAAATTGGGTTGACCCAGCATCCCATCGCGTTTCACATCGGTGTGGATAAGAGCGGAGGCACCATTTGCGATGGCTTGTTCTGAGACCGCCTGGGTTTGAAAAGAGCTTTTCGTGGCCCATCCTTCAATTACAACAGTTCCATCTCGAGCATCGACGCCAACCGCGATCCGGCCCGGAAATTCATCCGATGCGATGCTGACGAGTTCTGGGTTTTGTACGGCAGCGGTACCCAGAACCACGCGGGCCGCGCCGTCATTGAGCGTGTTTCGGATCGCGTCAATGCTTCGAATGCCGCCACCGACCTGGACTGGTATGGATCCGGCCATGTCGATGATCTCAGCCGTCAACTGCGGATGCGCCGATATGCCACTACGGGCAGCGTCGAGATCGACGATGTGAATCCAATCGGTGCCGTCGTCAAGGAAGTGTCGTGCAGCGTCTCGTGGATCGTCGAAGTAGGTTGTTTCTTGATCGAAGTCGCCTTGAATCAAGTTGACGCATCGGCCGTCTCTTATGTCGATGGATGCAAAAATGTTCATTGTTCAGGAGAAACTTTGAAGGGCTTGCTGTCCGGCGATACGGACAAAGTTCGCATATATGCGCAGGCCGATGTCACCGCTTTTTTCCGGGTGGAACTGTGTGGCAAAAAGATTGTCACGTTGGACGGCACTCGTGAAGGGCAGTCCATAGTCCGTGGTTGTGATTATCTGGGTGTCGATTGCTGGGCTTGCGAAGTATGAGTGAACGAAATAAAAGTTGGCGTCCTGAGTAACCCCATGCAGCAGCGGGCTTGGGGTTTGTTGATGGACCTGATTCCACCCCATATGGGGGACGTCGAGATCATTTGGAAATCGGGTGACCGTGCCAGGAAGGACGCCGAGACACGGGGTGCCGCCATCTTCTTCACTCTCTTCGAACAGGATCTGAAGGCCCATGCATATGCCGAGGTAAGGAGTACCACGGGCGATGGCTGTAACCACCGGATCGTCCACTCGTGAGTCTCGAAGTCCGCGCATTGTGTCGGCTGCAGCACCGACACCGGGCAAGATGATTGCTTCTGCGTCGGTGATTGTTTTAGGACGTGCGGTGATTTCGAACGTGGCACCAACTTTTGTGAGCGCGCGAGCAACGCTGTGAATGTTGCCCGCGCCATAGTCAATAACCGCGATCATGTTGAAGGCTTAAGGAGGTTCCGCACCGTATCGACAGCTTGATCTCGAGGTACTGCGATTTGGTTGGATCCGTCGAGCGGTTTGATAGCCACTACGTTTTTCTGGAGTTCATCTTCACCGATCAGAATGGCTATCTCAGCGGTGAGTGCGTTGGCTCGCCGGAGATGGGATCGAGGACTCGCCGGCCCAAATCCAGATTCCGTTGATATTTCTACTCTCTGGAGCTCGTGTGAAATTCGCAACGCTGCTGAAACAGCTCCTTTTACGAGCGGGGCAACATATACCGAGGTGGAAGCCATTGGTTTTGGCGCTTGGCCAAGGCGTTCCATGTTTAACAGCACGCGTTCGATTCCACTGCCAAAGCCCACGCCGGGAACCCGACTACCGTCTATCAGTTCCGCGAGATAGTCGTACCGTCCACCGCCGCCTATGGTGCTTTGCGACCCGGTGTCTGGTGGAAGAAACTCAAACACTGTGCGGTTGTAGTAGTCGAGACCTCTGACTAGGCGGTTGTTTTGGGTAAACGGGATGTCCAGTGCGTCGAGCAGTCCCTTTAGATCTTCGAAATGCTCTTGAGCTTCACTATTCAAGAAGTCCACTGATCGAGGTGCGTCTTCGCCCAGCGCGATCACGGCAGGATTTTTTGAGTCAAGAAGGCGTAAGGGGTTTGTCTCAAGTTGCCGGAGGCTGTCAGGGTCAAGGTGTGTCTTGAGCGGCGTGAAATATTCGATGAGCGCTTCACGATATTTCGGTCTCGTGTCAGGGTCACCCAGCGAATTGATATTGAGTTGCAAATCGCTGATGCCGAGGGCCTGATATGTGGACCACAGTAGATTGATGATCTCTGCATCGACTGCTGCGTTGGCGTCGCCAAGAGCCTCAGCACCGATCTGGTGATGCTCTCGATATCGACCCGCCTGTGGGCGGTCATATCTGAAGACAGATGCTACATAGGCTACTTTTACGGGCTGTGGAAGGTTTTGCATGCCGTTTTGGAGGTACGCCCTGACGACCGGTGCAGTTCCTTCTGGACGAAGAGTTAACGAGTCACCGCCGCGATCTTCAAAGCTATACATTTCTTTCCGAACGATATCGGTCTCCTCGCCGGTTGTTCGAGAAAACAAGTCTGTGTGTTCAATGGTGGGTGTACTGATTGGTTTGAAGCCTCGCAAGTCACACTCATGGGTAAAGGTGTCTACAACGTGCTGCCATGCCACGTGAGCTTCAGGAAGGCGATCGTTGGTCCCTCGTGGTCGGCGCATTAACTTGCGACTTCCAGCGCTTCAATAGCCGCGTGGACCTTCAATGGGCCTGCCGCCTCGACGGCTATATGTTTGTTTCGGTTGCGTGTGGCCCGGTCAATTAAAAGTTCGGTCTGTGGTCGCCCCATCGCGCGTGTGAGGATCGTGCCATCCGATTTGCGCTGGAGTTCGGCTTGTCGCGTCTTCGGAGTATTTCGAATCTGTAAACGGATTGTGGTGGTCATATAAGGGATCACGTGAGGTGTCGCGGTCAAGAGCCTCTTGCCAGACTATCGACGATATTCTGGAGAACCTGGATAGCTATGATCGCGATCATCGGTGAAAGGTCAATCCCCCATGATTGGGGTAATCGGCGGCGGATTGGTTCGAGAATAGGCTCGGTCACGTCAATAAGAATCCGCATCAGAGGGTGCGCAGGATCGCGTATGAACCACGACAGGATGGCTCGGCCAACAATGGCAAGGACGAGAATGGTCACCAGAATGTTGAGCAGGTCTAACAGGGTGTTGATCACGATGGGTTACCGGGGTAATGCTTGTGGACGATGACCAAAGATAGCGCGTCCGACCCGGATGATCGTGGCGCCTTCCGCAATAGCGAGTTCAAAATCATCGGTCATGCCCATCGAGAGGTCATACAGGGGCTGGTTAGGCAAGGTTTTGCGTAATGCGTCGCGCAGTTTCCGAAGTTCTCCAAAACAAGCTCGGATCGTATCTTGCGAGCCATTTATTGGTGCGATCGTCATGAGGCCTTGAAGGTCAAGGGACGTTTCTTGGTCGATGACAGTTGCTAACTGGGTCAGGTCATCGGGGTTGATTCCGGCCTGTGACTCACTGTTAGTCAAATTGACTTGAATGAGCACTGCGCATTCTTGGGTCGCACGTACAAATTCGAGGCGATGAGCCAGTCTTATCGAGTCAACGGAATGAATCAGGGAGAAAAGGTCGATGGCTCGACGGGCCTTGTTGCGCTGTAGTTGTCCGACTAGGTGCCAGTGGCCTCCATCAACCGATCGGACTTTGTTTTCGGCGTCCTGTACTCGATTTTCGCCGAAATGAGACAGGCCAGCTTCTCGACCAAGGTTAACAACAGGGGCCGGTACGGTTTTTGTGACCGCGACCAGTGTGACTTCATCAGGGGTTCTTTTGGATTCCGTACAGGCTTTCTCAATCCTCGATCGCACGCTCCGGATGCCCGACGCGACTGCTTCGTCTCGAATCGTGTCGATTTCGCAGTCGGCCAGTTTCGTGTTAGTTCTCATCCGAGCGTCGGCGAAGGAACGCTGGGATATCTATTTCTTGGTTGTCATCCGACGAACTTGAAAAGTCGAGTTCACGCACCAGTGGGGTGGCCGAAGAACGAGAACGGCGTCGGGTTGGACGCACGTTGGTTCCCTGGGTCTGGAAGCCGGTAGCAATAACAGTCACCTGGACTCGACCCTCCATCGATTCGTCGATGACAGTTCCAAAGATGATGTTCGCATTTGCATCGGCTGTTGTCGCGACGATTGCCGCGGCTTCATTGACTTCGTGCAAGGTCATATCCATGCCACCGGTGAAGTTCAGTAGTACGCCACGGGCACCGTCGATCGAAACGTCGAGCAACGGGCTGTTGAGTGCTTGTCCTATCGCTTCAGTTGCCCGGTCCTCACCTTGTCCTTCACCCATCGCCATTAAAGCGTTTCCGGACTCGGTCATCACTGCACGAACATCATTAAAGTCAAGGTTAATTAGCCCTGGCTGTGTAATGAGGTCAGAGACTCCCTGTATGGCCTGGCGAAGGACGTCATCGGCCATAGCGAACGCCGCATGCATCGGGGTTTTCGGATCTGCTACAGCAAGTAATCGTTGGTTTGGAATGATTACAAGCGTGTCGACGCGTTCTTGCAGGTCACGAATACCTTCTTCGGCATAGCGAGCCCTCGTACTACCTTCGAAGTCGAATGGACGGGTTACAACCCCGACGGTTAAGGCACCAGTCTCACGAGCAGCATCTGCTACAACCGGTGCGCCCCCCGTGCCTGTACCTCCACCCATACCGGCCGCAATGAAGACCATGTCGGCTCCCTCCACGGCTTCACGGATTTCCTCTACCGATTCCTCAGCGGCTTTCTGGCCTAGAGTAGGTTGCCCTCCTGATCCCAGACCGCGGGTCGCTTTGTCACCAACTCGAATTCGCGTTGGTGCGCTTGATCGAACAAGGGCTTGTGCGTCTGTATTTACGGCGATGAATTCTATGCCGTGGACGTCTTCTTCGATCATCCGTTCGACAGCATTACTGCCGCCGCCACCGATGCCAACAACTTTGAGGTCGGCGAGCGATTCATCACTCGATTGCCGAGAAGAACGTTTCTCTGTGTTTAACCTTGTGATTCGGCTTCCGCCGCGGTTGTCATCGTCGGCCATAGCCAGACACCCTTCTAGTGCGGGTAGCTACAGGATGTGTTCGTTTCCTGCGTGGTTCTACCATCGCGGTATAGCCATTATGCAGCAACCTAATCATGAAGGGGCTGCTTTTAACGTGCGGCAGGCGTAATTACAGAACGCATCCAACTGCCTATGCGGCCTAGAGCGCCTTCTTTTTGGGCTCGCGCGGTATGGAAGCCGTACAAGTTTTCGTCGTGGAAAGCGGTTTGTACGAGGCCAATCCCGGTGCTGAACTCCGGGGTGCGAAGTTCGTCGTCTAGCCCCCAAAGTGCCTGAGGTTTCCCAAGAGTAACCGGCATGTTCAGGATATCGCTCGCAAGATTTACGAGACCTGTCATTCTCGATCCACCGCCTGTGATGACCGCGCCGGCGGGCAGGATCTCTGCGTAGCCACTCTGGGCCAGTTCGGATCGAACCAGACCGAGCAATTCCTCAACCCGGGCAATCATCACTTCTGCGAGATCACGGCGTCGCACGGCTACTGGAGCGCCGTAATCAAACCCAGGCACATCGACGGTGGATTCGTCGTGCTGAACCCATGGGTCGACCCGTCCGTGTTGAATCTTTAGGGCCTCAGCGATCTTAAATGGCAATCGGAGTCCTCGGGCGATGTCAGCTGTGACCGTGGATCCCCCAATAGGAATCACGCTTATGTGCCAACAGGCTTCATCGACGAACACGGCTACGTCGGTGGTACCGCCACCGATATCTATAAGCACGACACCTTCACGTCGTTGTTCAGGAGTAAGACAGGCTCGGGCGGAAGCTAATGGCTGCAAAAGCGTTCCTTGCACTGAAAGCCCAGCTTGCTCAGCACAGCGTTCGAGATTTGTTATGGCATTCCGTGAACCTGTAATGACATGCGCTTCTACGGAGAGTTGTCGAGCTGCTAGCCCACGAGGATCAGGTACGTCTGCTAGATGATCCACCGCAAATCTTTTTGGTATTACGGCGACCACGTCTCGGTCGCTAGGAAGACTTAAGAGAGCAGCGCCATGAACAACTGCGCTTACGTGGTGATCACTGACTTCATGTTCGTTGGTCGGCAAGTTCACTTCCGCGTGCTCATTGTGAGATTGAAGGTGCCCGCCAGCAATTCCAGCAACGATTCCAGATACTCTGGTCCGGGCCGCTTTTTCTGCTCGATCAATAGCTTCGTCGATTGTCTTAACGGTTAGTACAACGTCAACGATCTGGCCGCCTTTGACACCGTGCGATGGAGCAGTGCCGACACCGAGAATGCGTAATTGTGTGTCGCGGAATTCTTGCCCGATGACAGCACAAGTCTTGGTGGTTCCCACGTCCAAACCGACGAGCGTACGTTTCCGGCTCAAGCTATATGCTCCCATCTTCCAACGTATGATGGGTATAAAGTTTACATAACATTTCTGTGTCTATGGTCGTGATTCAATGATTGAAGTAATTGGGGGTCCGGAATCGCTTGTTCGATACGTCGGGCGGTCAATAGGTCGTAGATCTACGCTGGTGATTCGCTCTCGTTGTTTTTTTGCGTCTTCCAGGACTGCATGCAGGGCGATCAATTTTCCTTCTAAGTGCTTCGTGTCACCGAATTCGATGACTCTATCTGCGTGATCAATGATTGAAAGGCCGCCTATGTGGTGCAGGATTTTTTTGACTCCCAAGCGTAGATGCACAAGATTATTTTTTAGCTGGTGGGCGGCAAGCAGCGCCTCCACGTTTACGAGATCACCTGGAGACAAGCCGGATTCAATTCGGACACCTAGAAGCCTCTTGCTTTCATTCTTTTCAATAAGTGCTTCCCGAATCCGCGTTGCAGTCGTGTCAGGCACCGCCCGGGCAATTTCTGCATAACGAGAGCTCGGATCTTCTAGCTTTTCAGCAACTGTTCCAACATCTAGGTTGAGGAGAGCGGCTAACTGCTCGGCAACAATAAAGATGTCGGATTTGTCATGGATTTCTTTCGGGTCGGCTATCACTCGGATCGAGGGGGATTCGTCCCAGACGGTAAGGGCTAGGTTGTTGAGGTGCCTCTGCGCAAGGACTTCGCCTTCAGCGTTGACCAAATAGCTCTTGTCACCAACTTTCCAGTTCGCCACGGGCGCCTCGTAGGCCACGGTGACAGTCAAGCGGCCATCGATTCCGGTGCGAACCAGTACGTCGGAGACGCCAGGAAGTTGTCGCATGTTTTCTCTTGTCTGTTCGGTATTGATCCGAAACACGTTTCGCCCTATGTACGAGTCGGCAACATTTTCAATGACGGCCTGATCTACTGCGGGAGGCGGTGATGATTCGGCTCGATGAACCGAGGTGTTACGGATATCGAAGACAGGAGAGTTGAGCATCCACCACAAAACCCCGGCACAAAGCGCAGCGATGACCAACGAAAATGTGCGGGCGATCACGCCGTCACGGGTTGGGTTCATGCAAAAAGCTCCTCGGTTCGCTCATCCCATCGACCAATAAATCGAACCTCTGGGACAAGGACGATCCCAGAGGATTCGGAAACTCGGCGCTGGACATCGATTGCGAGGTCAAGAACATCATCAGCGCGGCCGCCACTGTCGCTTGACAGGAAGTTGGCGTGGACTGGCGAGATGAAGGCGGTGCTATGTCTTAGGCCTTTAAGTCCGGTGGCTTCGATGAGGCGGCCCGCGAAGTCATCCTCCGGATTCTTGAAGAATGATCCTGCGTGGTGTCCTTGGGGCTGCGAGGCTCGTCTCTTTCTTGCTAGGTCCAACAGTTCGGCTCGCAAAACGCTGGGACTGCCTGTTTCGACTTGAAAGGCGGCTTCGAGCACTACCGGGTTGTCGGAGGCGTTATGCAGACTGCTGCGGCGATAACCAAAGTCGAGCTCAGTAGTAGTCGTGTCTTGCTCACCACTGGCCCTCCAAATGAGCGCGGACGCCAATACTGCAGCAACATTAGATCCGAAGGCCCCAGCGTTGCCATAGATGGCGCCGCCGACAGTTCCGGGCACGCCGATAGCAAAAGTCAGGCCTTTTATTCCGAGGCGGGCGCAGCGGCCTGCAAGTTGCGCCATGCTGTGCCCGGATTCGACCTGGATCTGCTGCTTGGTTGTGGAGTGTTTGAACCCGGTGCACCTGTTGTATATGACTAAGCCGTCGATGCCGGCGTCAGCGACGAGCGCGTTAGTTCCGTGGCCCATAACTGTCCGCGTGAGGCCTAACTCGTCGGCAGCGCTGAGTGCTAAGCGAAACGCGTCAAGTTTGCGGACCTCGACCCAGTAGTCGGCCGGGCCTCCCACACCGAATGATGTGTGCCGCGCCATTGGTTCGTTACAGCGGACTTGAAGTGCGCTGGGAAATTTCTTAGTCATCCGACTGGGCCTTGCTCCAGCTTGGTAACTAGTTGATCCGCAAGTGGTGTTATCGATTCAGGGCCCATCACGAGAATGAGATCTCCGGATGTCGATGTATAAAGGACTTGGTCGACGATGGCCTCGAAGGTGTCCAGCGCTTGCACGCTCGGGTGGGCTATGGCGTTCGCGAGGTCGGCAGATTGAATGCCGAGCGGAGTTTCTCGCCCTGGCGGTGAGGAGATCTCTGCGAGGAACACATGGTCAGCCGCTTCGAACGCGTTGAGAAATTCGTGGAACAAGTCTCTAGTGCGGGATTGCAGCAATGGTTGATAGACGACGATCACTCGACTCGGATTTAGCTCGCGTACTGCTTGAAGACTCGCTCGAACGGCTGTCGGGTGATGAGCATAGTCCTCGTAGACGCTGATCGACGTGGTAAGTGTTCGTAGTTGTAGCCGTCGTTCGGCACCGCGATATTTTTCTAGTGCCGAGGCGGCTACGGTTGGTTCAATATCGATCTGTGTGGCTACGACGATCGCGGCCAGAGCATTGAGCGCGTTGTGGTGACCTGGGACTTGCATGGTGACGCTGACGGTCTCATTGGGACTATCAATGCGAAGTTTGGGTCCCGGTGTGCCTATCTCATAATGGGCAATCTGCCAATCGCTGCCTGGGCCAAACCATTGCACTCCTCCGTGATGTGTTTCTGCAACTGCTCGGAGGAGCGGAATGTCTCGACGGGCGATAAGTACGGTGTCAGCTGACAGGTTTCCGACAAATCTTTTGAACGCATCAACCATGCGTTCGCTGGTTCCAAAATGATCAAGATGGTCCGGCTCGAGATGTGTCAAGACGGCGATTTCTGGCTGGTAGCTAAGAAAGGCGTCATCGAACTCATCGGCCTCAAGCACCATCCATTGTCCCGAGCCAACATGACCGTTGAGGTTTCCGAGCGATGGAACATCAGCTCCAATAAGGAATGATGGGTTACGTCCCGATTCTTGAAGGATTGTGGACAGCATGGCCGTTGTTGTGGTTTTTCCATGGGTCCCAGCAATGGCGATCCCTTGCCTATCGTTAAACAGATCGGCTATTGCGGAGGCTCGTGACGCAACAGGCTGATTACGAACTCGAGACTCTGCGAGTTCAGGGTTTTGTGGTTTTATGGCGGATGAGTAAATCACCATATCGGCATTTCTGCCGTGGGCTGCGCTGTGGCCCTCATATATGTGGGCGCCGCGATCCTGCAACCTTTTGGCTTGAGGCGAGAGTTTGAGGTCGCTACCACTGACAACCTTGCCAAGATCAAGGAGGGCGGCAGCAATGGCACTCATTCCTTTACCACCAATACCTACAACATGTATGTGTTGGATCGCGGCGTCCGTAACTTTTGGCGTCATGGGGTTCGGGTTTTCGGTATCGCAAGCTCGTGGCTCAGGGTTGCGAGAACGCCGGCTGCGTCGGGCTTCCCGCGGGCCCGTGAGGCTTGACGCATGTGGTTGAGCTTTTCTGGGTGAGCTAGCAAGTCACACAACGTCTTGGCGAGTTTGCCCGGTACGAGCTGGGATTCGATCAGCATGGTCGCGGCCCCAGCCCTAGCCATGGCTGTTGCGGTGGCTACTTGATGTTCTTTACCAAATGTTCCGGGTATGAGTATTGAAGCTGCGCCAACGGCGCTCAATTCTGCGACCGAGGTCGCTCCAGCACGGCTAATGACAAGGTCGGCTCCTGCGAGGAGGTTTGCAAAGCCATCTGAAATAAATTCATGAACATCGTAAGCGTGGCGCTGGCTGTCCGGCAGCCGAGCTTTTACGGTTTTCAGCTTTTCGTAATCGTCTCGTCCGCTGACATGCACGACGTGGACACGATCCAGGAGCGACGCAAGATCAAGTTTCAGTGCTTCGTTTATCGCATGGGCGCCTTGGCTTCCGCCCATCACAAGAACGAGCGGTCGATTGCCTCGAACATTTGCAAACAAACGACCGGCGGCTGGATCGGGGTTAGTAAAGGCCGGTCGGATTGGGTACCCCGTCAGTTGAGTGGGAGTTTTGGAAACTTGGTCGCGCGCTTCGTCAAAAGCGATCGTTGCCATTGTGGTGAGGGGCGCCATTAGTCGGGTCGCCCATCCCAGTGCTGCGTCTCCTGAAAAAATGATGGACGGTATGCGGCGTAGCCAACACACGAGTAATACTGGCACGCTGACGTATCCGCCGCTGGCGACGACGACGCTGGGCTTCTGCTCCGTGAAGTCACGCCAAACTAGGACGAATGACCTGAGCATCAGCCACAGATGCCAGGGGATCCGCCATACCGCGACATCGATGATTCCGCGAGCCGGGATCGGAAAGACTTTCAGCCCGACGTTGTTGTAGAGCAGTCGGTCGAGCTCGCGTACACCGCACACGGCTGTTAACGATGCGGACGGTCCGACTAATTCAATGAGCCGATGGGCGACTGCGATGGTTGGAAATATGTGTCCGGCTGTCCCACCACCGACAAGGACAAATCTCATGTCTGCTGTTTGAGTTGGGCGTGGCGAGCCACATTCATCAGGATCCCCATCAGCATGAGGGATACCAGCATTGAAGAGCCACCACGACTGATGAATGGGAGTGGCATGCCGGTGGCTGGGAAGAGACCCGTAACGACGGCCATGTTTATGAATGCCTGCAAGGCAATTTGGGTAACTATTCCGACCGCTAAGAGGCGGCCCAGAACATCTTCGCTCGAAGCAGCGATCTGAATTCCTCGTACGAAGAGTGCTAGGAAAATTACGAGCACGAGGCCGGTGCCAACTAATCCAAATTCTTCCCCGATTACGGCGAAGATATCGTCGGACGCTGGAATACTGACTCGAAACTTTTGGGTGCCTTGGCCAAAACCACGCCCTGTGATTCCTCCGGTACCCAACGCGATTTGCGCTTGTGTTGCCTGCCAATGCGCTCCCAATGCTTGAAGTTCACCACCTGTCACGCGGTCCTTAAAGGCCAGCACACGGGTCCATTGATATGGAAACTGATTAAGCGAAATCGCCACAACCACACCAGCGATCGGTAGAGTGCTTGCGATGTGCCGCCAGCGGGCGCCGGCTGTCATGATCATGGCGAATCCAGAGACCAGCAGTGTGGCGGCAGTTCCGAGGTCCGGTTGGAGCAGAACCAAGAAAATGACGATTGCGATCAGCCCTCCAAGGCGGGCAATTGAGAATTCCCATGAGTAGATGTTTGTGCCGAAGCGTTGGGCCAACACGGCAATAGTCATGATCATCGCTATCTTGACGAACTCGCTTGGTTGCACAGTGAGTTGGCCGACGCAGAACCAGCGTTTTGCGTTCGTGTTCTCCACACAGGGTTCAGGGATTAGCACCGCGATAAGGGCAATGAAAAGGACTGCTAGTGCAAAAGGACCAATACGGGTGTATTTGTGGTAATCCACAGCGCTGAGCACTAGGGCAAATGTGACGCCGATGATGGCATACAGCATTTGGAAGATAGTGGTTGAGTCAAACAGGGATGTGCCGGTCAACACCGATGGGATTTGAGCGCTTGCGACGAGCACCACACCGCTTAGCGGTAGCACGAAGGTGAGGACCAGGAGGAAGGGATCATGGGTTGGCCATCGTGGTAACCGGCTAGGCCAACTAAACCCTGGGGCGCCGCTCACGTGTTTGAAGCTCGCTGAGGAATCTTTAAGTACGAAAAGATCGGACGCATTATTTCCGCGAATGTCGGTGATGCGACCAGCGCCCCATAGCTTTCTTTTTGCGGCTTTTCAATAATGACGAGAGCGAGAACCTGAGGTCGCTCAAGTGGACCAAATCCGACGTACGAAGCGATTGAATCCGCATCTGCGTAGGTTCCCGCCTCTGCGATTTGGGCGGTTCCAGTTTTTCCTGCGGTCCGGTAGCCCGGGACACGAGCAAGATTGGTGTCGAGCTCTTGCTCGGCCGCTTCCATCATCTGGATGAGGGTTTGTGCCGCTTCCTTGCGGATTACCCGACGCACGGCGAACGGCTCGATTTGCTCCCTACGTCCATCGGCATGTGTGAGTCCTCGGGCTACCCGAGGAGCCATCAGGATGCCACCATTGGCGATCGCGCCAATCGCTGCCGCCAATTGGATAGCCGTGACCGAAATCCCCTGCCCGAACGAGTTCGAGGCCAAGTCCGGCCGGTACCAGTCCGTATCGCCGTATCGGCGGACTCTACCTCCCACTTCACCATGGCTTCGCCCCAGGTCAATGCCGGTCGGTGTTCCAAAGCCAAATAGATCCACGTATTGGTAGAACTTCTGCCCACCGACTTTGTCTGCAACAAATATGGAGCCGGTGTTACTGGAGTGCTGCAATACGCTAGTCATAGTCTGATTGGGATATGTTTTTTCGTCCCAGTTCTTGAAGTCTTGCCCGCCGTACTCCATCTCTCCAGGGTTGTTGTGGGTGGAGTCTGGAGTAATGAGCCCTTCATTAAGGCCGGCTGCCATTGTGACGAGCTTGAATGTGCTTCCAGGTTCGTACATGCGGCCGCTAACACGGTTTTGTAGTTCAGGACCGAGTTCTGATTGATGAATCAAGCCGGGATCAAAAGTTGGGCGATTCGCAAGGCCTAAAATTTCACCGGTTGTGGGGTTGGTAACGAGGATAGATCCGGCGGCGGCATCGTATCTTTTGAGTGCTACGGTTAGTTCTTGCTCAATGATGTGCTGGATCGTGCGGTCGATGGCTAATGTGATGTCAGAGCCGTGACGAGGCTGTTGCATCGAATGGCGACCAATCGGGATGCGACGGCCTGCTTTGTCGATGTCGGAGGAGACAAGGCCGGGCTGGCCTCCGAGGTGATCGTCGTAGTACGCCTCGATGCCGGCTTGTCCCACGACATCGTTTGGTCGGGCGGCGCTTTCACCTACAAATCCTAGGACGTGGGCCGCAAGTTCTTGGTTTGGATAAACTCGTTTCTTATCGGCCTCAAGCCGGATTCCGTAGAGCTTCGTTTGTTCGTCCTTGCTGTTAATTGCCCTCTGAATCCTTGCTGCAGGCTCATCGAGTACCTCTCGGGCAATTTCCGCATAGCGAGCTTCTGGATTTCCTAGCTTTTCGACGATTGTTCCGGCGTCTAGGTTGAGGAGGTCGGCCAACTGCCGGGCGACGGTGAAGATGGTCGCTTTAATATCTGGATCTTTAGTGTCTTCATGGAGTCGTTGCGGATCCGCGATCACGCGCGTGGTGCCGCGGCTAATTGCAAGCACGTCACCGGATCGATCGAGGATGGTTCCACGTCTTGGATCGATCTCATGTCGTGTGAGAAAGGCGGATGTGCCTTTTGAAATTTTAGTGGCCTGGGCGACATGCCAGTCGTAGAGTCGGTATCCAATTAGACCGGCGCTGGCAATCGCCGTACCAAGCATCAACACCATGCGGCGCGTGGGATCTGGGAGATCCACAGGCTGTTCGTCTTGAGGTCGTTTATTCAGCGAGTTTCGTGATGCGTTCACCGATCCCCCGTACAAGTTCTTCCCACCAAGGTGGTTCGTGTAATCGTTGGGTTGGTGCGGCCCACAGTGGTAAATCGAAAGATACTCCTGGGGGTAAGTCTTCGGAGGTTGTGAAGCGGCGTTTGTCTGGGGCACGCATGCCCAGTTTGTCGTAAGCGATCTCCTGAACTTTGGGTAAATCGTTGAGCAATGCGAGTTCCGTTCGGATGCTTTGCCGTTCCAGTTCGACCACATCTAATTCGTGTTCAAGTCGTTGAATTTCTCCGCCGAGCCGGACGAGTGTCTGGGTTTCTTGAATGGCCACCATGGCAAACGTGAAGGCCGCTACCACGATGGCAATGACGATTCGGGTGGTTGGAAGACTCGTCGGCAACCATTGAGCGATATGGCTATGCCAGGCGATTCGCCGAAGGATTGGGTCCTCTCGTAGCGCCATCAGCTATGACCCAACATTTCGAAGGCCCGAAGACGTGCACTACGTGCGCGAGGATTTTTTCGCACTTCTGAGATCTCTGCTTTAATTGGTCGAGGGGTAAGGATTTGACCGGTGCCGGCTCGAGCCCAGTCGCGAAACTTGTTCTTGACGATCCGATCTTCGAGGCTATGAAACGCGATGACGACAAGACGGCCCCCAGCACTGAGCACTGTGCTTGCTGCCGATAGGCCGGCCTCGATTGCCTGAAGTTCGTCATTGGTCGCGATTCGGAGGGCTTGAAAGGTGCGGGTCGCTGAATTGATTCGGGTTCGACCTGTGAAGGCTGTGCTAATTGAGGCGGCTAAGTCCATGGTGCTTCGATGAGGACGGTCGCTCACGATTCGACGGGCTACGGCCCTTGCACGTCGTTCATCGCCGAATTCGCGAATGAGATCTTCCATCGCGGGTTCCGGGAGTCGATTCACTAGGTCGGCGGCCGGTCTACCGCTCGTGGCATTAAATCGCATGTCGATAGGTCCATCGAGCCGGAAGGAGAATCCTCGACTCGCTTGGTCGAGCTGAAGAGATGAAACGCCGAGGTCGAGCAGTACGCCTTTCGCATGATTCACCTGGTGGGTTGCTAATGTCGCGCTTAGCTCGGTATAGCTCGCGTGTGCGACCGAGACACGTGGATTTGATTTGAACCGATCCGAAAGCCTCTGCACAGCATCGGGGTCGATATCTATGGCGATGACCCGATGGGCTCCGGCGGTTACGAGAGCTTTGGTGTGTCCTCCAAGTCCCGCGGTTCCATCTACTACAACCTCGTGAAGGCACGGTGCCAAGGTTTCCACGACCGTTTGGACAAGGACTGGTTCGTGAAGTTTGGACGGGTCGCTCACGGAAATCGGTGTGTGTGGAGCGCGGGGGAGGCACCGCGCCCCACACAGAACACCCTAGGTTGAGGGCGGAACGCCTCCACGGGCGCGCCGCATGATGTCGGACGCATCGGCGGCTATATGACCATGCCGCTCGGACCAGGTGGTTGCGTCCCATAATTCGATCACGTCACCCACGCCCATGACGACCACTTCCTTGCCCAGATGGGCGTGATCGCGCAAGTGGCTGGGTATAGCGATTCGTCCTTGTCGGTCGAAGGTTGCATCTTCCGCAGATCCAAAAATCTGACGCTTGGTGTCGCGCACGTCGGGGCTGAGCGGGTCCAGTCGTCCGAGTTCGCGTTCCACGTCGTGCCAGAGATCTGTTGGATAGAAGGTGAGACACGGTTCGGCGGCTACAGTGAGAGTTCCGCCTTCGGGGATTTGGCTGCGTAGTCGACTTGGAAACGCAACCCGCCCCTTGGTGTCCATTTGGTGAACAAACGTCCCTTTGAAGCTGGCCATATTTTTCGCAACGGCCATATCGGGCCTGGCTGCTCCCCACAATCACCCACTTGAATGCAATTTATCTGCCGATATTAGACCAGTTTCCCCACTCTGCGTCAATTGTTTAGCGGGATACGCCAAAAGGTGTCTTCTCTAGCCACCTATGTGGCTCGCCAAACCGATGCCTATCAACCGATGGGAAACACGTTTTCCGACGACGTGTGATCAAGTGCCCAATTAGCAAGCTGATCGGCCATCGTATTCTCTGACCGATTGACGTGGGTATATCGCACGGTTGTGTCCGGTGGTGCTGCATTGTGAATTTGTGTAGCAAGTTCTCTTAAAACTTCATTCTTGATCTTCCACTCGCCGGATAGTTGTTGAACTGTAAGTTGGCTGTCTAGGCGAAACTCAACCTCGGCGGGGTGGAGTTGTTCCACCAACCGCATACCCGCGAGCACAGCTCGATACTCGGCTTGATTGTTCGTGAGAACTCCCAGGCGGACGGAAATTCTGGCAGTCACTGATCCATAACTGTCATAAATGACTACGCCGGCGGCTGATTCTCCGGGATTACCCCTGCTGGCACCGTCGCAATGAACGCGATATTGCATGCGAGAAAAATGAGATCCTTGACGTGTTGTTCGATGAACAATGT
This sequence comes from uncultured Chloroflexota bacterium, assembly GCA_964522375.1. Taxonomy (GTDB): domain Bacteria; phylum Chloroflexota; class UBA11872; order UBA11872; family UBA11872; genus UBA11872. Next base: position 17,022 of record CAZFVB010000014.1, on the reverse strand, counting down.
TACTCACGTGCGGACGAAATAAGGAGCGGCACTCTCTGACTTCCTGCCAACATGACCCATTCGAGGCTTCGTTGACCCCGGACGCTGAAGTGGTTGATGAGTCGTTCCAACGGTTTGATCGTGAAGTTAGCCTTGGAACCGATTGGTATCGCGCGGCTCTCCGGGCGGCTGGGGCATGGCAATTGGCGACTGAGACTTATCGGGGACGGCAGCATATGTATTTGATTGGTGGCGAGGCCTTGGATTTGCTTCTAGTCATTGATCGTCTAGTAAGCGAGAGGCTGGCTCAGGTTCCACGGGCAGAACGAAATACTCTGCGTTTTTCCGGGTGTCCTCCATCGTTTGTTTCCGCGGATGAATTTGCTCAGCTTCTAGGTCCGGTCCGATTCAAGGCTTACTTGAATCACTTTTATGGAGTTGCGGTTGAGGAAGCTGTGATTCATGCGGTCGAAATCGAGTCAACTAAGGCCCACCCTCTTGATCGGGAAAAAATAGATGCATACAGAAACATTTATGGTGCGTCTTTCGACGAGTTATTGGAAAGATTTCGGGTAGAGCGAAACAGTGCCGAGTCCGGTCGGCTCCGGTGGGACACGTTTAAGGAATTTACATACTGGTGTTTCCAGTTACGGATTAGGACGCAGGTTCCTGCTCGTATGGCAAGCGATACGAGAAAAGGGATCACTCTGCTCCAGAGATTACGGAACGTTTCGGCAGACGAATCACCAGATCCGCTGCGTCCTGATGCTGAGCCGTACGGTGATGTTGATCACGGTGGAAGCGAACGCGTTGACATATTGGACGTAGAGGGTTCCTTTTATAGCGGGTCTAGTCGTTGACGACTTAAAAGCGGCGCTAGTAACGAGACAAGTAGCCCAGCTATCAATAACAAGCTTGCACTGGCGAACACGATTCGGAATGCATCCACCATTTCCCGTCCGCCTGCTGCATCAGGAGCCCGTTCGCCAAGTTGTAGAACGAGAACTGAAGCCCAAAGGGTCCCCCACAAGGCCTGTCCGGTGGATGTCGCCATATTGCGTGCTAGGGCTAACACGGCACTTGCTTGATTTTGGTGGGTCGGTGCGGCTGCTCCCATGAGCATGCTGGCATTCCCGCTATTAAACATGGCGAAGCCAATCCCGAGCACGACAAGCCGCATGACGAGGGCTACCGGGGATGTATTGAAAGTCACAGTGGCCAGCAAGGCGAGCCCGATGGCTGATATCAGGATGCCGACGGAACTAATTGCTCTGTGGCTGGTTCGGTCAGCAAGCATCCCGGCGGGAGTACCGAGAACGCCCATGATGGCGGGTACTGTAACCATCATTAGACCGACCTGGCCGATGGGTAGTTGTAAAACTCGTTGCAAGTAGAACGGTAATAGGAGCACGTGCGCAGATGTTCCGGCGAACGTCAGGTAGCCCGAAAAAGCTGCAACGGTGAAATCGGGATTCCGGAATATTGATGGGTGGACCATGGGTGAGGCTGTTCGTGTTTGCCACCAAGCGAAACAAAATAAAAGGGCAAAGCCGGCGACGATTAGCGTGATTACGATCGGGGAACCGAGGCCCAAGATCTGGATGCGGTTGAATCCGAGAAGAATCACGAAGATTCCGGCGAGCAGCATCGTGGTGCCTAGCCAGTCAAACTTGCCCGGACTGGTATGTAGCGATGGCGGCAGCACCCAAAATCCCAGACCAATGGCGGCTAGGCCAAAAGGGACGTTGATCAAGAATATAAATGGCCATCCCAAGGTGCTAAGGAATAGTCCTCCTACGAGGGGACCGCTGACGAGTCCCAGCGATACGGCAGCGAGAATCATCCCGATCGCTTTGCCCCGTTCATTTTTGGGGAAGGTCGAGACGACCATTCCCGGACCAAGAGCTTGGGTGATTGCCCCCCCAATTCCTTGTATGACGCGGAATGCGACCAGTATCCAGACGGATGTGGCGAGCCCGGCTAGTAGGGAGCCAAGAGTGAAAATCATAAAGCCGGTCAGGAAAACTGGTTTGGCACCGTGCATCTGAGCTAGGCGGCCCGCAGGCAGCAACAGTCCAGTGATTATGAGTAGATAGGCCAGCGACACCCACTGCACGCTGTCAAACGAGGCATTCAGCTCATTTGCGAGTGTGGGAAGTGAAACGTTGACGATGCTAGCGTCTAACGTTGCCATAAAGACCCCGCTTGCGACCACGGCCATGGTGGCCCATCGTTTTTGGGGGACCGGTAATGGCTGGTGCGAGGTGGTCAAGCGAGGGACAGTCCGAATTGCACAAGGATCGAGGCCAGGCGGTCCATATCGCTTTCGCTCACCATTTCGGTTACAGGTAGATCAAGGACTGGGCCCTCGACCTCGGCATGGTAGGTCGGAAATCGAGTTAGGTTGTCGCGTAACTCTTCAATCTGTTCAACGCTGATCTGCCGCCGTGTCAGCAAGTTGAGGGCGACCTCGACGCGACAGTTAGGGTAACGGCGATTCGGGGTGTATATCCACGCTACTGTTGTAAGCCGATCACCGTGTGGGGCCTGAAATGCGAAGCCGCGGCGCGATGGCTTTAGCGGCATACCTGCTTGCTGCCAGCGAGCCATCAGCCCCTCGACAAGGGCGAAGATCTCCGTCGGTAGGACACGCTGTAGAGCCCTAACCTCTGGCGAGTCGATGTCATACATCAGGAACTCTTTGTCAAACATCGAGGAGTTTCTTGCTAGACGTACGTAAGGAAACATTCCCTTGAGCAACCGGGTTTTTGGGTACCCCACGTCGTTTTACCATCACTATCATCGCGGGGCTCTTATCTGTGGCCGGTCCATAAGTGCTTTCCTCTTTCGCATCCATCCTGGCCTCCAGAGGGACCAAGGCTAAATCAATAAATTAAATTCGTAAGGGAAGTGGTCGGGTTGCGCTTTTGGGACACCGAGCGCAAGCTTTTCCTCTGAGTGTGGAATCCTTCCGTATCTTTCAGGATATTGTGATGAACCAGTATGGCGTAGCGGTTCATGGTGCCGGTTGGGTTGCGGCCGAGCATGTCCGAGCTTTTGATGCAGATCCCCGATCTCGAGTAGTAACAATATCGAGCCGTCGCGAATCTTCGGCTGCTCGCGTGGCACATATGACTCATCATCCGGAAGCTGTGATAGAGACAGACCTTAGCCGGGTTCTTGAGAGGGACGATGTTCAGATTCTGGTGGTGTGTACGCCTCACGACTTACATCCGGCTAACACCATCGCTGCGGCTCAAGCTGGAAAACACATCTTAATTGAGAAACCTGCAGCTCTCGACACTTCGAGTCTTCGTTGTATGCACGAAGAAGTGGCTAAGGCTGGCGTCAAGTCCGTGGTGAGTTTTGTGCTCCGCTGGAACCCACTGTTTGATGTTATTAAAGCGCAGCAGGCAAACGGTGCATTGGGTCGCGTATACATGACGGAGGTTGATTACGTGCATGGTGTCGGACCCTGGTATGGCCAATACGAGTGGTGTCGCACCCTGGCCCAGGGTCGTTCGTCGTTTTTGAACGCTGGATGTCATGCAATTGATGCGCTGCGTTATTTCACCGAGAGTGATGTGACTGAGGTGAGCGCATATACGGTCGCAGGAAGCGATCGATTTGAATATCCCGGCACAGCCGTAATGATTTGCAAGTTTGAGAACGGGTCTATTGGTAAGGCTCTTTCGAATCTCGATGATCGAGCTCCATATAAATTCCGGATTTCCTTGTACGGCGATCTTGGCACCATGCTCGACAACCGTATCCACAGCCAAACCGTGCCAGGACAAACGGATTACGCCGAGATTCCTACCATCCTTCCTGACAGCGGTGACGTGTCACATCATCCTTTTCGTGGCCAGGCCTCCCATCTTTTGGATTGCATCGAGATGGATGAGGAATCGCACGTCAGTCTCGGCAACTCAATTAACACTCACGAGGTCTGTGTTGCTGCGGACATCTCGGCAGCGGAAGGCCGGCCGGTAAGTCTGCCGTTGCCTTAGTTTCGAATTACCGATGTGTCGCTAACGAAGGAAGCGACCCAGTAGTCGGGCGATGAGTGACGAAGCGCCTAACGCAATGCCGAAGGCGATAGCTGATCGAGTGCCTAGGAGGCTCCGAACATTGCCCGACACATTGCCTCCGATCACGGCGAGACTGAGGAGACGGTTCGCTTGAACGTTGCCAGCGATTACCCAGTTGGCTGCAACCGTGTCGAGCCTGGCATTTCCACTAATGTTTACGCCGACCGCGCTCGACCTAACGTTACTTCGCACCGTGGCTGAAGCGCCGAGAGCCCCATGGGAAACATGAAGCTTGTTACCTCGTCCTACCATCATTGCCGACTGCGCTACCCGCAAATGGTCAGCCTCTACACGTCTTATAGTGCTTCGACGTGCAGCCACCTGATCAGCGCGAACGTTTCCGACAGCTGTGTTGGCCACTTCAACCGCTTCGCCCTGGACCGCTTGAGTCAGACTGTCATCGCGCACTGTCATGATTCGTTCATTCCAATCTCAGGAGAAGGGTTGGGAGTGAGCGCGAAACCGGCGCTGCGGGCCGCATCGTACACCTCGCGCCACGCTACGTCGTGCTGGGCAGCTAGACGCTTGCAGTCGGCAGCTTCAGGGGCAACGTCACGGACGGAATTATCCAGATAGGAAACCTTGACGTTGATCAATCCAAATTGGGTTCCGACCGCGAGGACTTCGCGTTTCAAGATGGTTCGGTCCACCTTATGAGTTCGTACTCCAAGGGTAGTGGTTTCAGATAACACGACCTTGATAAGGTCGCCGGCGTCATCCGGCCGGCAAAGAACACTTAATTGCGTTGCCGGTCGACCTTCTTTCATCACGATAGGCGTGGTCCATACATCCAACGCCGCCGCTTGAAACAGGCGTTCGGCCACATAGGGGTAGATCTCCGGATTCATATCGTCGATGTTTGTTTCGATAACGGTGGCCACGTCGCTATCGTGATTTTCCGTTGAATGACCCAGTACAACCCGGAGCACGTTAGGAATAGGAAGATCAGCAGATCCGGCACCGTAGCCAATGTTATTCACTCTCATTAGAGGGTGCGGTCCATATTCTGACGCGATTTGAGTGAGAACGGCCGCCCCGGTAGGTGTCAACAACTCGAACTCCGTTTTTGAACCGTACGAGATGGCGTCCGATTCAGCGAGGAGGCGGGCCGTCGCCGGTGCCGGTACTGGAAGACGACCGTGGGCGGTCATGACGGTACCGCTTCCCGTATTAATGGGTGAGACTGTGACCCAATCGATGTTCAGCCAGTTGATTGCGACCACTGCACCGACGATGTCGAGCACTGCATCTGCAGCACCGACTTCATGGAATTCCACCTCATCGACCGTTGTTCCATGGACGGCAGCCTCCGCCTCGGCAAGGCGTCGAAATAACGCGCGGGAAGTGGTTTGGACATCACGTGGGAGATCCGCGGACGCGATGGTTTTGTCGATCTCTCGGTAGAAGTGATGGCCTGTTTGGCCTTCGATAATGAAGTCAACAAACCGGGCGGATAATGGGCCTCGTGCGGTTCGTTCGTCGACGAGTTTCCACGGCGGAAGGTCCAATTTCCGCAGTTCGGTCAGCAGATGTTCTTTGTCTAGGCCCGCGTCGAGTAATGCGCCGAGCACCATGTTCCCGCTGGCGCCGGCGTGGCAGTCGAAGTGTGCAATCTTCACGAGGCTGTTCTTCGAGCAATTAGGACAGCTTGGACGGCCGCACCAAAGCCGTTGTCGATGTTGACGACGGATACCCCAGGGGCGCAACTCGTGAGCATACCGAGCAGTGCTGCAAGTCCTTGAAAGGCTGCGCCGTATCCGACGCTGGTGGGTACGGCAATCACTGGCCGGTCTGTCAAGCCTCCGACCACACTTGGCAACGCGCCCTCCATGCCGGCGACTACAACGATCACATCGGCTCGATCAAGCGATGGTCGACTGTCTAGGATTCGATGTAAAGCTGCTACGCCTACATCCGTGATCCGCTCGACGTGCGCGTCCAGTGCTTCTGCGGTGACGGCTGCTTCTTCAGCGACAGGAAGGTCAGACGTTCCGGCAGCCACAACGGCGATATGGCCCTGGACCGTGGGCGGCTCATGACCTTTTGCTGTGAGCATGCGTGCTTCTGGGTGGTATTGCACCGTGGGCAGTAGCGTGGTTACTTCCGTTGCGACTTCCGGTGCGATTCGGGTCGCAATCAGGGGGGCCCCACGTTCGACAAGACGTTGGGCAATCCCGACGACTTGTTCAGCGGTTTTTCCCGATCCATAGACGACCTCGGGAATTCCCGTTCGGATTTCCCGGTGGGTGTCGAGGCGGGCAAACCCAAGGTCGTCGGACGGAAAACCTCGGAGCTTTTCGAACGCCTGTTCGGAGGAGAGTTCACCCGAGGCAACCTTGGCAAGGAGTTTGCGTAATTCGGCCGGTGTCACGTCCAGATCCGCTTAATCTGAGTGAATGCGCGCGAGCCGGCATATCGGCCAGCTTCGCCGAGATCGTCTTCGATACGTAGAAGTTGATTGTACTTAGCTACTCGATCTGTGCGCGCTGGAGCACCGGTCTTGATCTGACCAGCATTAGTCGCGACTGCCAGATCAGCAATTGTTGTGTCCTCGGTTTCTCCGGATCGATGGGAAATCACGGACGTAAAGCCGGCACGATGGGCCATATCGATGGCTTCTAGTGTTTCGGTCAATGACCCGATCTGGTTGACTTTGATCAATATTGAATTGCCTGCCTGCCGAGCAATCGCTTCTTGCAGTCGGTTTGTGCTGGTGACCAGCAAGTCGTCACCGACTAATTGCACCTTGTCCCCTATAGCCTCGGTTAAGGCGCTCCATCCATCCCAGTCGTTCTCACCAAGACCATCCTCGATCGAGATGATTGGAAATCGATCCACCCATTCGCTCCAGAGCCCGACCAATTCAGGTGTTGTCAGAGTCCGGTTTTCCTGTGCCAGCACATAGCGACCAGCATCGTCCATCAGTTCCGAGGCTGCAGCGTCAATTGCAAGGTAGACGTCTTTTCCCGGGACATATCCTGCACGGTTAATTGCCTCCAGAATGACTTCAAAGGCAACTGCGTTTGACCCGAGGCGCGGAGCGAAGCCACCTTCGTCACCCACGGTCGTGCCATGACCAGCATCAGTGAGCACATCATGGAGTTGGTGGTAGATCTCAACTGCAATCCGGAGCGATTCAGCAAATGTTCCGGCCGTCACCGGCATGATCATGAATTCTTGGAAGTCAGTGCTTCCTGAGGCATGACGTCCGCCGTTCATGATGTTGAACATGGGCACCGGGAGGGTTGTGGCACCAGGTCCACCGATGTATCGGTAGAGCGGAAGTCCTACACCGTCCGCGGCGGCGCGGGCGATCGCTAATGAAACACCAAGGATGGCGTTGGCGCCCAGGGAGGTCTTGTTAGGGGTGCCGTCAAGCGCGAGCAGACGGGCATCAATGGCGGCCTGGTTTGTCGCGTCTTCGCCCTCGATTTCAAGCGCAATGCTCTCGGTCACATTAGCTACAGCCGAGAGGACGCCTCGGCCTCGATATCGCTTTGCATCTTGGTCTCGAAGTTCATGGGCCTCATGCTCCCCGGTAGATGCCCCGGAAGGGACGATGGCTCTCCCAAAACCACCGCTATCCAGGGCGACTTCGACCTCAATTGTCGGGTTCCCGCGTGAGTCGAGAACTTCGCGGGCGGCAACTCTGGATATTAAGGTCACAAAGGACTCCGAATTATGGGAAGCGGGATGGGGATGGACCCGAAGTATACGAACGAGATCTCCATGGTGGGGGTTCTAGGCACCGGATGTGTATGCGTGGGACTCGGGTGCGAGCGCTCTGGGCTCGCAGGTATCTAGAATATAGACAACAGGTCGTTCCCATGGATGCGGTGCATGAAACCCGAACTTGTTGTCAAGACGCGTGCTGAAGTTGGCGAGGGACCCATTTGGGATCCAACGACCCAAACCCTTGTTTGGGTGGATATCACTGGTTCTGCGATTCATCGGTATGATCCGGCTACCGGCCAAAACACCACAATACAGACGGGTGTTCACGTTGGGGCTGTGGCTGTTAGGGCAAGTGGCGGGTTGGTGCTCGCGGCGGAAGACGGATTTCGGGGCTTGGATCCAGATGGCACCCAGTCGCTTCTGGCCGCGGTTGAGCATGGCAACCCGGCGATGCGTATGAACGACGGTAAATGCGACCGACGTGGTCGGTTTTGGGCTGGCACGATGGCTTACGACGAGGCGGGGCCGCCTGGTCTGGGCTCTCTCTATCGCCTCGATCCCGATTTGCAGGTGGTGCAGATGGTCGAGGGGGTATCAATTTCGAATGGGATTGATTGGAGCCCAGATGATTGCTTGATGTACTTCATTGATTCGCGTAGTCAGACAGTGGATGTGTTTGATTTTGATGTTGATACGGGCTCGATTCAGAACCGAAGGACGTTGATTGAGGTGGACGCTGCTATAGGGTTACCGGACGGAATGACTGTTGATGCGCAGGGAGACCTGTGGGTTGCTATGTGGGGAGGCGCACGTATTTCTCGCTATGCGCCAGACGGTACTCCTCGTGGGGCGTTTCGGTTCCCGGTAAGCCAGACGTCAAGTTGTGGGTTTGGTGGGTCGGGTTTGGAGGATCTTTATGTCACGACTGCTGCCCGGGGAATATCTGAAGACGCCGAGCCGGATGCCGGCAGCCTATATAAATTCACGCCTGGGGTGACGGGGCAAATGCCAAACGAATTCGCTGGGTAGCGTTTCTCCACTCTGGGTTTCAGAAAGAAAACATTTATCGGAGGGCTACTGCGAGAGCTTGGCCGACATGTTCCACCGGAATAAATGTGATCGCGTCGTGCAGAACCGCAGGGATATTTCTCAGTTCATGCTCATTCTCCCGCGGCAGCAGGATTCGACGGATACCTCTCCTATGCGCGGCAAGTATTTTGGCTCCTGTCCCATAGGTCCTACAGATTCGACCATGGCCGGTCATTCCGCCGACGGCAAGAACCTCGGTGTCCACCGGTCGGTCGAGAAGGACCGAGACAGTCGCTATCGTGGCTGCGATCGCGAGGGATCCAGCATCTTCAGGCAGCGTGCTTGGTATTGAAACGTGGACATCGAACTCTTCGAGGGACCTAGTTGAGATACCGAGTTCTGACAGGTGGGACCTGATATACGACTCGAGGACCTCGTACGGCTTTTCATATGATCCCGACACCCGTCGGCCGTCGGACCAAAGGTGGTGTTCGCTGGTTAGCTGTAACCCCCAGTTTTCGAAGACCCTGATCTTTCCAGATCCAGGCATTTGAACGGCTTCGATGTCATCTAGCAGGCCTCCGGCTGGGGTGACTACTGATCCAAACGTGAGACCGGGTACATCTCGCCGACGCCGACGAGACCCCGAACCAGAACGGGGTCGGCCGATGATCTGTGCGAGCGCCTCAACAGTGACCACAATGGAGGCTTCTGGCCTGATCGGAAGCTCTTTCCTAATGGAACGCTGGACGATATGCCTGAGTAGTTGCTCGAGTGCAACGATGCCGGCTTCTTCCGTATAGCTGCGGATCAAAGTTCCGATTGTGTCTTCGTCCAACTGGACGGCTTCAGGCGAGAAACCGTACTCCTGCAGGATTGCTGGGAGCAGTGTGTCGCGGGCGATTTTGATTTTTTCGTCGTCCAGATGGCCATTAATTTCGACGACATCCAGGCATTCGAGCGTTTTCCCATGCGTAGATTCTGATAGCCATCTCCCGGTAGCTATGAAGAGGACCTGTGACAGATCAATCGGATTATTTGAAGAGCTATGATCAAATTGTTTGAGTGTTTGAAGCCGACTTAAGTTCTGTAAAAAGGTAGTTGGTGAAGGTCTCCAGTTCTCATCAAGAGCATCGATGTTCTGGAGCACCAGTGCACCGGAGGCGTTGGGGAGTTGACTGACGGCTTGCTGGATGATTCCGGGATGATCCGCGCTACCAAGCAGTTCATCGGATGATGTTAGGCGACCGAGTTCCACAGTGTGAACGTCTCGTCCGAGATGCGTACCAATATATTCGGCGAGTCGAGACTTCCCTACGCCGGGCGGCCCGACAAGGCACAGGATCGGTCTCGGTCCATAGGAAACTTGCTCGGTGAGCATTTGGTGCTCACGGATTACAAGATGATCAATGATTTGGTCGGCACTGTGTTCGGGTACGAACATGGTGTTGACCAAGCCTTCACGAAGGTTCGGGATGTGCGCGGCGAATTCGGGGTGTTTCACAAAGGGAGCCGTTTGTTAGGTGCTTGGGCGGATCATAGCGTCGGTGAGGTCATTTCTGAATAAACCAGGGGTCGAAACAAGAAAATCAATGTTGGCCATTGACGCGCGCCGACTGTAGCGGGATGCTTAATCATTAGTACTTTGATGATGGGATAAGCCGACAATGGCTTTGCCAGACGCACCAGATGTTGAGGTTGATGTTCACAAGGCGAAGGAAATGATTGATAACGACGAGGTTCGGGTTGTGGACGTTAGAAGCCAGTTTCAGGCACCCGCGATGCCGGGTGCTGAATATGTTCCGCTTGAGCAGATCTTGGCGCAACCGGCGACCGTAATTCCCACAGGTAAACCTGTTCTGTTTATATGCAATATTGGTCAGACAAGTGGTGTGGCTACCCAGATGGCCAAGGCGCTGAATGTGGTTGATGCCTACAACATGCAAGGTGGTATGACTGCGTGGGCCGAGGCTGGCTATGACACCGAAGATCCACCGGCAGACCATTAAAGCTACTGCTTCAAGGGAGTCTCTCTGTGTTTACTGTTGAGCAAGTCCAGCGTTATAGCCGACATATGTTGCTTCCGGAGGTCGGTGCTGTTGGGCAGGCAAAGCTGCTTGATGCCAAGGTTTTGGTCGTTGGCGCTGGTGGTCTGGGCTCGCCTGTTCTGTACTATCTCGCGGCAGCGGGTATTGGCACGCTTGGCATAGTCGATTTCGACACGGTGGATCGATCGAACCTGCAACGCCAGATTCTTCACCAAGACGATCGGGTTGGGATGGCGAAGACAGAGTCAGCGGAACGTACGCTGACAAGCCTTAATCCGGACGTCACAGTGGTTCGGCACGATGTGGCTCTAACGTCTGAGAACGCGTTGGATGTCATTCGGTCCTACGACATCGTTGTGAACGGCTGCGACAACTTTCCAACGAGATATTTGATTAACGATGCTGCGTACTTCTTGAGACAGCCGTTGGTGGATGGAAGTGTGCTTCGCTTTGAGGGAATGGCCACTGTGTTCGAGCCTGGGCAGGGGTGTTACAGATGCCTGTATCCGGCCCCTCCGCCTCCGGAGATGGCACCAAGTTGTTCAGAAGCCGGTGTGCTCGGGGTACTTCCTGGATTGGTGGGACTAATTCAAGCTACTGAAGTTGCCAAGCTTGTGGTGGGTGTCGGTTCAACGTTGGTTGGTCGGCTCTTGGTTATTGATGCGTTGCATATGGAGTTTAGGGAGCTAAAGCTCAGAAGAGATCCGGCGTGTCCGGTATGTGGGGATGATCCGACTATTACCGAGCTAATTGATTACGAAGCGTTCTGTGGATTTGCTGGTGGTGATGTTGCACCGGTTTCTGCGACTAACGCCACAACAGGTTGATTCTGATAGCTCTCGGTTGGTCGACCTAGTTTCTATCTACAGTTTGATGCGGTTACCGGAAACCATGGCTTCGTACATAGCATCTGCTAATTGAACAGCTCTGGCGCCGTCAGTAATGTCAGCTAGGGGTCTGCCATTTCCGGCTACGGCGTTCGCAAACGCATTGAGCGATCGTGTGAATGAGGCCTCACGAGCAACTTCCACACATTTAGTCGCGGAGGTGGATCGGCCGTTTTCGAAGGAAACAGCGTTACGAAGGTTGTTGGTAGCGGTCACGGTTCCGATGGCATCGGCAGTTAGCAGCCGCCAACTAGAAAACGTTTGGCTGTGACCGAACTCTCCCACGATTACACGGGCAAGAGATCCGTTCGAAAAACGTATGGCGCCTGAGATGGTGTCGGCTAGTCCAGACCGTCGAGTATGCCTCCCTCCGGAGGCTTGAACATGGATTGGGTGCGATGCTGCGAGGTAGCACGCGAGATCAAGGGCGTGGTTGCCGGTGTAGGCAAGCACGCCACCATGGGCAGCTTCACCTGCCCACGTGTCTTTTAGAGGATCGACGACGCTTTCTATTTGTATAAATGTGGGTCTGGGAATTTTCCCTCGGGCGAATCTGATTGCCGGAGCAGCTCGTGTCCAGTAGTCCATGGCCACCACTAGGCCTGAATGTTTCGCCATCGCCAAAATGCGAGCTGCTTCTGGTGATCGAAGCGCAACGGGTGGTTGTAGAAAGACATGTTTCCGGTGGTACAGAGCAGACGTGGTTAATTCAGCATGGTCGGCATGGGGAGTGGCGATCACAACCCCGTCAACGTTAGAAAATCTGAAGGCGTCCGCGGGATCTTGGCTCCAGGCCGATATGTTCATGTCTCGAGCGCCAGCTTCAGCTGCTTCTGGATTTCGATCAATAACTCGAGTTACAGCGAATGCCGGGTTGTTTTGTAGAGCCTTACTGACAAAGCGGCCGATAGTTCCATACCCAATGATTGCAACACGCAAGGTGGGGGTCCTACTGACTTGGCTGATTGGCTCAAGCCTATCGTGTCTTCGATCGGCGCAGCTGAACGAACATACGTAACGTTTTGTTGGGCTTTACGATGTACCACGTGAAACGCCTTTAATTTTGGTAAATGCACAGCACGCGTGACGTATAGTTAGCATCCAGCTCGACATAATGCCCTTTTCTGCTATTTATCTTTATCAATGAAACAAAGCTCATCTGCTCGTGCCCACCGTGTGCGCACGGCTGAACTCGTCAGCCTTGCGTCAGCTTTGGTGGTCTTTGTCATAGTTGCCGCATTAGGGGTGCTGGTGTGGCGGCGGTCGGCGGTCGATGCTCAGCCAGTGGTACAAGCGGTACAGACGGTGGCGGTTCCGAGACAAGGTCAGAGTGCACCAGTTCCGGTGCGAGAGGTGCAGGTTCCTGCTCAACCGAGGTTCTCCGTTGCTTCAGAATCTGAAAGCACGCCTGAACCGGAGAAGACGCCTAATCCTTTGGATATTGTTCCGGATTGGCCCCAGGAACAACCGTTTGGAATCTTGTTCCTAGGTTTGGATCGGCGGCCGGGTGAACAGAGCGGTCGGACAGACGCCATAGTTCTAGCACGGGTCGATCCTCGAACCAGGTCGGCAACACTCATATCGGTTCCACGTGACATATGCATAGCTAATTGCCGAACGAATGGCAGGCGCATAAATGAGGTCTGGCAGAGTGACGGCTCTGACGCCATGCTCCAGCAGGTAAGCGATCTGCTTGGTGTACAGGCAGATTATTGGATCACGATGGATTTCAGTGGATTTCGTCGACTTGTTGACTTTGTTGGGGGTGTTGAAGTCGATGTACTAAATGACATATATGATTCCTCGTATCCCAACGCTACCGACACTGGTTTTGTGCCGTTTAGTCTTAAGTCTGGAATCCAACGCCTTGATGGTGACACGGCGCTTCGTTACATCCGGACTCGCAAAGTCATTGGAAATTTCGGACGGGACGAGCGACAGCGGCAGATCGTTGTAGCGCTGGCACGCCAGGCAATATCGCCGCAGAGAATCATTGATTCTCCGAGTTTGGTGCGCGAACTAAACAATGCGTTTGAATCTAATCTTCCGCTGGATGTAGTTCCGTCTATGGCCAAGTTGATTCTTTCTATTGGGGAAAACCGGATTGTCCAAGGAGGTATCACCTATGACGAGACTGAATCGATAATTGATGACAAGGGTAAATTTGTGCTAATTCCCAATGTTCCGCTGGTTCACAGTTATGTGGCCGGAAAAATGAGGGAAGTTGAGACGATGTCTCCGCCAGTTAAGTTAATTGGTCGGTAGTTCCGTCTTAACGGTGTCGAGCCACTACATAGATTTCGGACGGTTCATAGGCCACCTCTAAAAAGCGTCGAAGCAGGCCAGCTATTCGGTCAAGTTCTTGGCGGGTATGCAAAAGACTGTCGGTTGTTTCATGAAGGGTACGTTCAAGGTTTTTCCCGTAGCTTGATGATGCGAGACGTCCGGCCACCCACCGAGAAACTACGCTTTCTTCATCGCGCGATTCTAAAACTTTGGGGATTGAGCTTAAGCTGAGATCGTCCAGATTGACGGGCAAACCGCGTTCAGATTCCGGGTTTACACCCGCCGATTCTGTTGTTAGTCCTGATGTGGTCGTCAAGTATTCGATCAACTCAAGGTCGTAGGGTCTAACGTGAGTGGGATCACGCCAAAACTCATGCGCAATGGTGGGAAGGCTGCCAGGGTTTGGTGTGGCGATGATCAATCGGCCACCTGGGCGTAATCTGTCGGCCGCTAGGCGGATGAATGCGGACGCATCCCGAATTTCTAAGTGTTCTATGACATGAAACGCAGTAATTGCGTCATAAAGTTTTGGGGTGGTCTGAAGATAATCCAGCACGTTGCTCTCATGAATCTTGAGATGACCGGCAGCAGCGATCATTGAAGGATCATGATCGACGCCAGTGACTTGATGGTTAGCGTCTGATGCGGCATCCAGAAACTCGCCCCGACCACAGCCCACATCTAGCAGATCCCCTGGTTCAGGTAGAAACTGGAGGTACCAAGTGCGCGCACGCCGAATCATCTCGCTTGTGAAGCCTCGCTGGGCATACCAATCCGCGCCCATGTTCTCTAAGTCTCCTAGCATCAAGTGTGGCGATCAGCCGTAGAATGCGATGCGTCTAACTTCGGGTACCTTGATTATGAATGACAAAGTCGAGATTTTCTCGATTGGGACGGAACTCGTGTCCGGATTAGTGCTCGATACCAACTCTCACTGGCTCGCCGGTGAGATCACTCTGGCCGGTGGGGACGTTCGACGTGTGACCGCGCTCGCAGATGATTTACGGGCGTTGAAAGACGAATTGCAGGCGGCTGTTGATCGCGACGCGAGGTTGATCATTACAACTGGTGGTTTAGGCCCGACCCCAGACGATCTAACCGTTGATGCTGTGGCGGCCGTTGCAGGTAGCCGGGTACACACCCCTGTGGAGGTTCTTGAGGACTTTGCGCGTCGTCGGGAGATGAGTATCGAAGAGGTCTCGACGCCTCCACGTATAAAGATGGGGTCCATTCCTGAGTCCGCGACACTATATTTGAACCCGGTGGGATGGGCGCCGTGTTTTGCTACGGAGGTTAATAAGAGCTTGATTTGGTCGATGCCAGGACCACCGCGAGAGGTCGAGGGGTGTTTTACTCACCACATTCAGCCGGTGATTCAAGATATGTTTTCGGCGCAGACTGCTCGTTTACGTGTTTATGTAGACTCGTTTGAGTCGGAAACGTCACCGTTCATGCAGCGTGTGATGAAAGAGATTCCTGCAGCGTATCTCAAGGCGTATGTCGGACAGTCGCGCGAAAATGGTCTGCCGGTGGACATTGTTGTTCGTGCTGAGGACGGGAGAGACCCCAACCTTCTCCTAGAAAAGACCTATGCGTTGTTTTGCGCAGTGGCTGGTGAGGCTGGAAAGACTGTCACGCTAGAACCGACGGCGCCTCTTCGCGATTAATAGAGGTAACGAAATTTGAGATCGAACTGGATTAAACGTGAGGCTGCTAGCTTGGCGCCGTTGGCTCTGCGCGTGTATTCATCGCGTCTTCTTGGATCTGAGTCTTCGCTCGTGCTTTACGGGGGCGGAAATACCTCAGTCAAGCATGAAATGGAGGATCAAGCGGGTGGCGTTGTTCGAGCCCTTAGCATTAAGGGCAGTGGGACTGATCTGGCGACGATTGATGTCGAAGGATTTGCATCGTTGGCGTTGGATCCGCTACTTCGTCTGCGGACACGAAGCATCATGGCCGACGATCTCATGGTTGAGCTCGTGGCACGGACTCTTCTCAATACAGTGGCGCCTCGACCGTCTATTGAAACGCTCTTACACGCATTTATTCCTCATGATTGGGTGGATCACAGTCATGCGGATGCAATATTGGCACTGACGAACCAGCCATCGGGCCAAGCAGTCGTTAGAGATGTGTTTGCTGAGGATGTTGGGGTGGTTCCGTATATAAAACCCGGGTTCGCGCTTTCAAAAGCAGCAGCAGATGTCTATGACAATAACCCGGCGGTGGTGGGTCTAATCTTGGAGAAGCACGGGTTAGTAACTTTTGGAGAATCTGCACGAGAGTCATATGAGCGTCATATTGAATTGGTGTCCCGGGCGGAAAAATCTATTCGAAAGGTCTGGAAGACGCCGCTTGCTGGTCGCGAACGGACTCCAAGGGCAGCGGCTGGTCTTGCGACACGATTGCGGGGCCGGTTAAGTATCAGGAAGCGAATGATTTTGAGGTTCGACGGTTCCTCACGGGTTCGCCATTTTGTTGACCGAGATGATGTAGGTGAAATTTCCCAAAAGGGTCCAGCCACTCCCGATCATATTTTGCGAACAAAACAATTGCCCATGGTTCTACATGGTTCCGAGACCAGCGATATTGTTCGTGAAATAGATAATTACGAAGATCAATACCGTGCCTATGTTGCTCGATATGGCAGCGATACCTCTTCGTTTATGCATGATCCAGGCCCGAGGGTCGTCTTGGCGCCGGGTATAGGTATGTTTAGTACAGGCCGGACGGCTAACGAAGCGGACAAAGTTGGAGAAATTTATCGCCATACGATCGGTGTTATTGAAGCGGCCTCAGCGATTGACAGGTATCAGTCGCTTCCGGAGCGAGATTTACACGAAATCGAGTATTGGCCTCTGGAGCTCTACAAGCTGATGAATGGCCCAGCAGATCGTGAGCTAGCTGGTCGTGTGGCGGCGGTTACTGGTGCGGCTAGCGGTATTGGTAAGGCGGTTGCCGGAAGGTTGGCAGCTGAGGGAGCACATGTGTTCGTCACGGATATTGATGCTGTTCATGCTGAGCAGG